>JBBDXZ010000165.1:0-10319 GCA_040902075.1 Gemmatimonadaceae bacterium | reverse complement strand
TCGGCGCCAAGCTGCAGATCGACCAGGCCAACGCCGACAAGCAGATCGCGCAGGCGAAGGCCGAGGAGCGGCGCGCCATGGCCGTCGCGCTGGAGCAGGAGATGCGCGCGCGCGTCGTGGAAGCGGAAGCGGAAGTGCCGCGCGCGATGGCCGAAGCATTCCGGCAGGGGAATCTCGGCATCATGGATTACTACAGAATGAAGAACGTCCAGGCCGATACCGGGATGCGCGACTCGATCGCGCGCTCGGACGACGAGCCTGAGTCGGGGCGGCGGTAAGGGCGGAACGGAGCGCGCTGACCAATGGAGCGGGGCTTCGAGCAGCTCTTCGTTCTCGCCGCAATCCTCCTTGCGGCGATGGTCGATCTGTTCGTGCGGTGGCTGAGGGGAAAAACGCGAAAGGATCAGCCGGCCGGCGCCGCCGGGGTCGAGGAAGAGGTGGTGTTGGTCGAAGAAGCCGATACGGAGCTGCCCGAGGAGCTGCCCGAGCAGGAGCCGGTGGAGCCTCAACTTCCGCCGCCGCCCCCGCCCGCCCCACGACCCTCGCCGCCACCGCCGGTCAGAACGCGCCGCCGCCACCGCGCCCGCCGCTGGCTGAAGCATCCGACCGACGCGCGACGCGGCATCGTCCTGATGGCGATCCTCGGCCGCTGTCGCGGCCTCGAAGCACCATACTGACGTCTGACAGCTCGACTACGGTATCTCGTTCCGAATCGCGGGAAGCGTTCGCAGGTAGCGATAGATCGCGCGCAGGTCATCATCGGACATCCGCCGCACCTCGCGCCACGGCATGAACGGATGCAGGCTGTCGCCGGCCGGATTCACGCCGGTCCGAAGGGTGCGCAGGAAATCCTGCTCGCTCCATGCGCCGATCCCGGTCGCGCTGTCCGCCGTGAGGTTGGCGGGGTTCGCGGGAAATCCTTTCGGCGGCCGCGCATTGCCGGCGAACAGGCGGCGACGGTCGGGGAGGGACCTCAGGCCGCTCCTCGGCGTGTGGCAATCGGCGCACAGCGCGACATGGCGCGATACGTAGGCGCCGTACTCCGCCGCGGCAGCGCGCACCGGCGCGGTCGCGGATGTGCCGCCCTTGGGTCCGAGGAAGAACAGTTTGCCGAGGTTGAACCAGATGTTCGGCCGCTGCCGTACCTCGTTTCGCACGGCCGGCTGACTCCTGAGATATCGCGACACGGCCAGCGCGTCGCGATCGGACATCTGATGAAACCACTCATACGGCATGACCGGCGCGAGAAGACGTCCGTCCTTGCGCTCGCCATTTCGCAACGCACGCACGAGCTCGGCGTCGCTCCAAGCTCCGATTCCCGTGGCCGAATCGGTAGTGATGTTCGACGCACGAGCCGTTCCGATGCGCCAATCCTTGAACTCCATTCCGCCGCTCAACGGGCCATCCGGATCGCGCTTGGCATCGGCGGCGTGACAGTGCCCGCACACGGCGGCATTTCGCACGACGTACGCACCGCGTTCGACGAGGCCAGTCGTGTCACCGACGGTGGCGGGCGAGAGGGCTGGGAGCGCCACGCTCCAGCGATGACAGCTGAGCGCGAGCGCCGCCAAGCCGCTGACGACCAGGATCAGAAAACGGCCTTTCATAGCGCGCATGCACTGCACGCACGGGGCCAGCGGCTTCGGCTGATCTTCCGGATCCTCTCGACTGCTAGGTCAGCGGCGCGATGAGGGATTTCACCGCGCTTCTCTGCGCCACGTCGCTCAACGCGGCCGCGGCGTCACGCAGTGGATGTCTTCGAGTCACCATTTCCTTCCATGGCTTCTCACCGCCAAACCGCGCCGCAATCTCCACCGCTCGATGCAAGTGCTCGTACCGCGAGCCCCAACATCCCCGCAACGCGACGTGCTTGCGATTGATCTGCCAATGCGGATGAATCTCGACTGCACCGTTGTCCGTGTAATGCCCACACACCACGACTCGCCCTCCGTCGCGCACTAGATCGAGCGCCTCGCTCACCGCGTCGGGGTGGCCGCTCGCTTCGATCGCCACATCCACGCCGCGCCCGCGCGTGATCCCGTGCACCTGTGAGAGCCGTTCCTTCCGTGCCGTCGTCAAGCTCACGGTCTGCGTCGCTCCCATGCGCCTCGCGTATTCCAGTCGGTCCTGCACGGCATCCACCGCCACGATCTCATCCGCCCCACTCAACGACGCCAGCGCGACGACTGATTGCCCCACGGGTCCAACCCCCATGACCGCGACGCTCTCGCCCAGCCTGATGCGAGCCATGTCCACCGCGTGCAGCGCCGTCACCAGCCCGCAACCTCCGCCAATGAATGTCTCGGGCGCGAGCTCCTTCGGGAGGTGAATGATCTTGACGCCCGGCTTCAAATAGATGGCCTGGGACCAGCCGCCGAGCAGCCCGTCGTTCGCCGAGTAGGTGATGCCGTACACCTTTCGGGATGGACAACGTGTCGGCTGGTCCGCGACGAGACAGTAATAGCAGTTGTAGCACGTCTCGTGGACATCGAAGAAGGTTACGACGTCCCCTTCCTTTATATGGTCGCCGTTGATGTTCCTCAAGGAGCCCCGCGCCTTCGCGACGACCCCCACGCTCACGTGACCCGGAATGATCGGGTAGGGAACTCCGCTCAGCTTCCCACGATGCAGATGTACGTCCGTGCCGCAGACCTCGGAGTACATGGTGTGCAGAAGCGCGGCGCCTTGCTCCAGCTCCGGCTCGGGAAACTCGCGCAACTCGATCGGCGCGTTCGGGGCGGGGAACACGGCGGCGAGATAGGTCTTCGGCATGCGTCAAAGTGCGCGCATGCCGGTTTCGCGCGCAACAAAGCGAGACGCTACTTTCGCGCGCGCCGCTTCCGGGCCGTCCGCTTCGCGGGGGCGGGACGCGAGGCCTTGCCGACCTTCACGCTTGCCCCTTTCATCGCCGCCGTCGCGAGGAGAGCGATCTCCAACGCCTGCATCCCCGCGCCGACGCGATTGCGCCATTTGGTCAGTGACCCACTGCGCTCGGCGACCTGCAGCTTGTGCGCGCCCACCTTCACGCCCTTCACCGCTTTCTCGGCGGCGCGCTTCCCGCCGGTGACGAGAAGCTTCATCAGCTCGAGCTCCATCAGCCCGCTCAAGCGCTTCGCCGCCGCGCTCGCGGGATGCATCTTCGTGATGCGCTTCGCCATGCTCGCGAACCGTTTGGGTGAAACCGAGATCTTCTTCATAGCCCGCTCCGATCGGAGGTCCATAACACGATAATCGACGCGTCGCGCGAGACCTACCCAGTCGGCTGCTGGAGCGCGAGCGGACGCCGGATCTCAACTGTATAGCCGTCCAGCTTGAGAAAATCCTGCAAGGCCTTGGCCGCGCTGCGATCGGCGTGCTCTAGAATGCCCGACTGACGCGCTGCCTCACGCAGCTGCCGCCTGATGCGATCCTGGATTAGATCGCGATCGTCCGCGGTGAACGGATTGAGCAACCCGGCGCGCTCGTCGTACGTCGTCACGTTCAACACCTCGACGCTGAGGATCTCCGCGGGCGGAAAGGTCACCGTGACCTTCCTGGCGGCCGAGTCGATCTGCACGGCCGTACGGCGAAGGTTGATTCCCGCCGAGATCTTTCCCGTGGCCACGAGCAGCGCGCGCTTGGTAGACCGAAAGCGCGTCTGCTCGTAGATCACCACGTCGCGGAGGACCATCTCGCTGCCGACGAGCTTCGCGACGTCTCTCAACCGCTCGAGGACGATCTCCTGGCTGATGTGCGGCTCGGCGGGACGGCCCAGGCTGCCAAGCGCGCCAGACGTCGCTCTGAGGGCGATGATGCCCCCGATGGCGACGAGCAGAAGCCCCAGGGCGACGAGCCCCCACACGAACATCCCACGCGGGTTGTCGAATCTCGGCATGTCGTGCCCAAACTAACACTCGATGCGTTGCCAGGGAGCGGCGGGATCCACAGGCTTCGCACGGTGGCGGAAACGAGCTGACATTGCGAAGCAAGCTCCGCGTCGATCCATCGGCCCCGAATGTGCTCGCAAGAGGACGCATGACAATACCTGTGGATCGCGAAGCGCCGGCGAGCGAAACAGTAGCGCATAGACCAAGGGGAGCCGCGGGACTGAGATCGCGCCTGCCGGATATCACCCTCGCCGCGCTGCGAGTCGTTGCCGGTCTCATGCTGGTGCAACATGGCGTTCAGAAGCATTTCGGACTCCTGCTTCCCCCGGATCAGCCCTTCGCTGGAGCGCCCGAGCTCTTCTCGGCGATGTGGGTCGCGGGAACGCTCGAGATCATTGGTGGGCTGCTGCTCGCACTCGGCCTGTTCACCCGGCCGGTCGCTTTCGTGCTATCCGGCCTGATGGCCTTCGCCTACTTCATCGTGCATGCGCCGCAGGGATTCTGGCCCATCCTGAACCAGGGCGAGCTCGCGGCTACTGCTTCGTCTTCCTCGCGTTCGCCGCGATAGGAGGTGGACGGTACAGCGTGGACAGCGCGATCGCCGGCCATCGCGGCGGACGGGCGATGGGGCAGCCGCGACCGAGATTCCGGACGCGGAGCGGGAAAGATCGTCGAAGCACGCACGTCGCTAATTGATCAAACAACCCGAAGCACGCAACCGGAGGACCCCATGGCGAAATGCGAAGTCTGCGGCAACGAATACTACCTGTCGTTTCAGGTTGTGACCTCGAACGGAACGACGCACACGTTCGACAGCTTCGAGTGCGCGATCCACAAGCTGGCTCCGTTCTGCAGCCACTGCGGGTGCCGGATCATCGGACATGGCGTGGAAGCGGACGAGACCTTCTACTGTTGCGCGCACTGCGCGCACGAAAGTGGAGCGCCCGAGATCGTGGACAACGACCGGCACGCGACGACGTCACGCTGAGGCGCACGGTCGAGGACCTGGCGGGCGGACCCGGCTATCGAACACCGAAGCTGACCCACGCCTCCGTGGTGTCCCAGATCAGTCGCATGACGCCGCCGTTTCCGTCGGGTTCGACACGTATCGTGAACTGCTCCACCGAGATATTGCTGACGCGCGCGCGCATGGGCACTCGAAGCACGTCCTTGGCAGGATCGTGCTCGGTCCCCCACTGGCCCGTCTGCGAATTGAACATCAGCATCCAGGTTCCGGTGCTCGGCAGCGTCCACATCGTGTATTCGCCGGCGGGAAGTACCTTGTCGCCGAAGGTAAGGGCGCGATCGGTGCGGAAGCGGGTGGCCTGGTTCGCGCCCGTGCGCCAGGTCGTGTCGTAGGGGACGATGTTGCCGAAGATCAAGCGGCCGCGCTTGAACGGCCGGCTGAAGTCGACGCGGATGCGCGCGCCGTTGATGTTTGCGTTGATGGAGTCGCGCGCCGACAATGCTCCGAAGCGCCTGCCGCTGCGCTCCTGCTGCAGCAGATCGGCGACCGTCCGGTCGATGTCGCGCCATGGCGCCCGCGCGCCCGTGAAGTTGAGGATCGACGTCCCCGAGCCGTCGAACTCCACGACTTCGCCGCGAAGTCCCAGCTTCAGGCGCACCACGCCCAGCGGCCGGCTGGAGGCGGTCGCGCGATCCGCCGCCACGCGGCGCACGACGAACCGCTGCGGCGGAAACAGCGTGCCGGCGAAATGCTGCCCGACGAGACTGTCGCCGACGCGGAGCGGGTGTCCTCCGATCAGCGCGAGCGTCTCGAAATAGTGCGCTGTGTTGATGAACTGGCCGCGTCCAGCGTAGGCCGTGCGACGCACGTTCGTGTCGAGACCGACATCGACGTACGTGGAGTCGGGAGTCGTCGCGATACGCGTGCGGCTCAAGGGCGCATTCGGGTTCAATGCGGCGGGATCGAGCGTCTGCTGACTCAGCGCGACCACCGACCAGTTGTCGTCGAGCATCGTCTCGCCGCGCAACACGCGGAGCGTCGGAATGCGATTCGCCGAGATCGTCGTGAAGCGCCGGCCGTCCCGGATGAGCCACAGGTAGCTGGACGTGTCCTTTCCGATGCGAATCACGAACATCGCGCTGTCGCGCGCTTGGCCTGGCGTCACCGAACTGGTCTGGCTCTGGAGCGTGGGGGGCGCGTGATAGCCCGCGCCAAACAGCGCGATGGCGAGGATTCGGCTGGAGAGTCTCATAAAAGCGACGGTGTTCCTGTGCTTTTGCTCTACACCTATCTGGAGGCTCTCCACCTGCGAACAGAAAACTTGGAGGACCTCAGACCCCAGTGCTCCTGACCTCGCCCAGTGTTGGGATGGACTGTAGCGAGGCCCTCCAAGTTCTCCGTTGCCAGGTAGAGAGTAGCCAGATAGGTGTAGAGTGGTTCAGTTGCTTGCGATCGAGGCAGCAGAGGGGTGCGGCATTCATTTTTTTGTCTCTGGCGAAGCGCGCGGCAGCGTCAGAGTAAACGCGCTGCCCTCGTGAACGACGCTTTCCACCGTGACGTCGCCGCCCATCGCCCGCGCCAGGTCGCGACTGATCGCGAGTCCCAGTCCGGTGCCTTCGTGCGGGCTAGTGAGGCTGCGTCCAAGCTGCACAAAGGGCTCGAAGATCGCGGCCTGCTTCTCCGGCGGAATGCCCGGCCCTGTGTCACGTACGGTGACGATTACGTGATCGCCCCTGGTCCCGCAGTCGACTGCGACGTGGCCCCGCGCCGGCGTGAACTTGACGGCATTGGACAGCAGGTTCAACACGATTTGCTCCGCTTTCGTGGGATCCGCCAACGCCACGAGCCCCGCGGGGCAGGTCCCGTGTTCGAGCGCGAGCCCCTTCGCCGCCGCCTGTGGCGCGAGCAGCGGAAGCACCGTGTTTACCATGGTGTGCACCGGCACTGCGACCATCTCGTACGCCACCTGCCCAGCCTCGATCCGGCTGTAATTGAGCAGATCTGTAATGATGCTAAGAAGGTGTTGCTGGCTGCTCCGAATGCGACCCAGGTACTCGAGTTGCTGCTCGTTGACGGGCCCGCTGACGCCGAGCTCGATGAGCTCCGCATAGCCGCCGATCGCATTGAGCGGCGTGCGCAGCTCGTGCGACATCGCCGCGAGAAACTCGCTCTTGGCCCGGTTCGATACCTCGACCTCAGTGATCCGTCGTGCATCGGCGATGGCGCGCTCCTCGGCTGCCCGCCGCTCGGTCAGGTCGCGAGTGACCTTGGCGAATCCGAAGAGTTCTCCGGCGTCGTTGCGCAGCGCGGTGATGATGACGTTGGCCCAGAATCGCGAGCCGTCTTTCCGAACACGCCATCCCTCGTCTTCGAGCCGGCCTTCCTTCACGGCGACCTCGAGCTCCCACTTCGGTTTGCCGGCCTTGATGTCCTCCGCAGGATAGAACGTTGAGAAGTGGCGGCCGATAATCTCGTCGGCGGTGTAGCCCTTGAGACGCGCCGCACCCGCGTTCCAGCTCGCGACGCGACCCTGCGGGTCGAGCATGAAGATGCCGTAATCCCTCACGTTCTGGACGAGGAGCCGGAAGCGTTCCTCGCTCTCGCGAAGGATCACTTCCTCCTTGTGGCGCTCGCTCAGGTCGCGGGTAACCTTGGCGAAGCCGACATGTTCCCCGGATTCGTTTCGGAGCGTGGTGATGACGACGTTCGCCCAGAACCGCGAGCCGTCTTTCCGAATACGCCACCCCTCGTCCTCGAGCCTTCCCTCCTTCACCGCGACCTCGAGCTCCCACTTTGGCTTGCCGGCTTTGATATCCTCCGCGGGATAGAACGTGGAGAAGTGGCGGCCTATAATCTCGTCAGCCGTGTAACCCTTGAGGCTCTGCGCACCCGCGCTCCAGCTGAGAATGTGGCCGGTGGGATCGAGCGCGAAGATGGCATAGTCGACGACGCTCTCCACGAGGAGCCGGTACAGGCCAACTCCATCGAGGCGCGCACTGCGGGTACCAGCGGCACCTGCAAATGCCGCCGCGTCACGCGCGTCACGCTGCGCACGATTGCGCGCCACGCCGATCCGACGAGGCGCGTCGTCATCCGGTGCCGTCATCGTCCAATGTCCATCAAATGCACCTCAATCGGCCACTTAGCTGTGCGACGGGTCGAGTCGCGCGACCGCCGGCTCCGCGACGAGATCACCGCCGCGCACCGTCGCGCCGATCACGATGCCGGCGCTCACGAGCACGACGTTCTTGATGATATACTGCCCCTCGAGCGTCGGCGCGTATGGAATGCGCGTGAAGACCAGCTCGGGGAAGAGAAAGATGGGGGTGATCGTCCCCACCATCTGAACGAAAAGTAACAACAGCGTCGCGCGCATCGCGACTCCAAAAATCAGTCCCAGCCCGATCGCGGATTCCCATGCGGCGAGGACGTTGATCGCGATGTTCGCCGGGACCACGCCGAACGTCAGCGCGTCGATCGTTTTCGTCGCCAGCTCCGTCGCGGGACTGAGCCCGGGAAAGAACTTGAGGAAGCCGAACCAGAAGAAGACGCCGCCGAGCGAGATGCGCAGGAGACGAACGCCGTGGCGCGCCATCCATCGCGTGATGGCTGCGTCAACGCGATTGTACAACGCGACGATCACAGGTATCGCGCGATCGCCATTCCCGCGGCGGAAAGTACGAGCAGCCCGACGGCGATCTGCCCGGACATCGCCACGCGTGTCTGAAGTGCCTTGATCTCCGACTGAATCAGGTCTCGGCTGTTCTTGTCCGACACCGCCGACTGCGAGAGCTTCGCGAGCCGGACGGCCCCCGGCCGGCTGATCACGACACTGAGGATGAATGCGGCGATCGCCAGGACGCCACTGATGGCGTACGTCCGTCCGACAGTCGTGCCGACATAGGTGCCCAAGGATCCGCCCGACACGATCATCATGAGGCGAATGCCGGAGAGGATGGTCAGCACCGCGATGATGGGCAGCACCGTGAAGAGGCGGCGCTTCTGGAGGTTCGCCATCACCTGCCCGCCCGCCGGTCCCGCTTGCGAGATCGCGGGTATCAGGAAGAAGAAGGAGTACATCCCGCTTCCCACCCACAGGATGCCGCCGAGGATATGAACCAGCCGTAGGACCAGAAGTTCGGCCTGCACGAGCTCGTCTCCGTCGAGGTAGCCGCTAATCTAGCTTCCACCGATGCCATTTGGCGCCCTCAAGCTGCACCCCAGTCTCCTGGCGGGAATTAAGGAGCTCGGCTTCTCCAAGCCGACGCCGATCCAGTCCGACGCGATCCCCCCGGCGCTCGGAGGACGCGACGTCCTCGCCTGCGCCATGACTGGGAGCGGAAAGACGGCGGCATTCCTGCTGCCGATCCTGCACCAGTTGCTCGCTAAGCCGCGGCGGACGACACGCGCGCTCGTCGTCACGCCAACGCGCGAGCTGGCGGCGCAAATCGTCCAGGAGCTCAACGACCTCGCCGTGCACACGCCGATCACGGGCGCCGCGATCTATGGCGGCGTGGGGATGGGGCCGCAGGAGCACGCTTTCAGATCAGGGGTAGACGTGGTGGTTGCCACTCCCGGACGGTTGCTCGATCATCTCAAGCATCCGTACGCGAAGCTCGACAAGATCGAGTACCTCGTGCTCGACGAAGCCGATCGCATGCTCGACATGGGATTCCTGCCGGACATCCGCCGGCTACTGAAGCACATTCCCCACAAGCGGCAGACGCTCTTCTTCAGCGCGACGATGCCGGCGCCGATTCTCCAGTTGACGCGCGAGATGCTGCACAACCCGGCGACGATCAACCTGGAGCGCAAGTCGGCGCCGGCGACGGGAATCACGCAGGCGGTGTATCCGGTGGCGCAGGAGCTCAAGTCCGGGCTGCTGCACACGCTGATCGAGCGTGACATCATGCACGAAGCGCTGGTGTTCACGCGGACGAAGCACCGCGCCAACAGACTCTGGGAGTTTCTCACGAAGCGCGGGGTGAACGCCGCGCGCATCCACGGCAACCGGTCGCAGAAGCAACGCGAGGACGCCCTGGCGGGATTCAAGAGCGGCCGGTACCGCGTACTGGTCGCGACCGACATCGCGTCGCGAGGGATCGACGTCGAGGCGCTGGGCCACGTGGTGAATTTCGACGTGCCGCTCGTCCCCGACGACTACATCCATAGAGTGGGACGCACGGCCAGAGCGGAGATGACCGGAGAGGCGTTCACCTTCGTCTCGCCGCAGGAGGAGGGGGAGCTCAAGGCGATCGAGCGCGCGGTGGGCAAGACGCTGCCGCGAGTCACGCTGCCCGACTTCAACTACCACGCCAGGCCCGAGGGGCGTCTCGAGATTCCGATTGGCGAGCGTCTCGCGGCGCATCGGACGCGTCGTCAGGGGGAGCGTCAGCGGCAGCAGGCGAACGAAGAGCGCCGCTCGTCGCACTCGACGCGCTCGTCCGAGGAGCGCTCGACCCGCCGCCCGCGTCGCGGCGGACGGC
>JBBDXZ010000164.1:0-10328 GCA_040902075.1 Gemmatimonadaceae bacterium | reverse complement strand
GGGAGCCGATTTGCTTTTTACGTCACTCGCGGACGATTGCGCTTTGGTGGTCGCGCGCCAACCGTTGTCAGATGAAAAAGCTGATCCCTTGGATCGCCATGTTGGTTGCGTCTTCCGCCGGGTGGTGGTTGGGTGCAAAGGCGGGAATCATGACGGCGTTCATGGTGTCGACCGTCGCCGGTGGTTTCGGCCTGTACTTCGGTGCCCGCTGGGTGAGGGAGAACTTCTAAAGCCGAGATCTCGAGCTTGTTCTTGTTCGCCGTTTTCGTCGTCGCGACCCTGAGCGGCGCGACATCCGCCGTTGCCGGCTTCGGAATCGGGAGCCTGCTGACCCCGTTGTTCGCGGCGCAGCTCGGGATGACGACGGCGATTGCCGCCGTGGCGGTTCCCCATGCACTCGCGACGGCGGTTCGGTGCTGGCGTCTTCGGAAGGACGTCGATTGGGGCATTCTGAGGACGTTTGGCGTGCTGAGCGCCGCGGGCGCGCTCAGCGGAGCACTGCTCTACACGCGGTTCTCCAATCGCGCGCTGACACTCGTTTTAGGGTTACTGCTCGTCGCCACGGCGATCGCGGGACTCACGAACTGGATGCGACGTTGGCACGCCTCGCCGCGTGGCGCGGGCGTCCTTGGCTTCACGTCAGGGTTGTTCGGGGGCGTGGCCGGCAATCAGGGGGGACTGCGAGCGGCCGCGCTCCTCGCCTTCCCTCTCGCGCCGATGGCGTTCGTCGCAACGTCCACCGCGGCCGGCCTCTTGGTGGACGCAGGCCGGATGCCGATCTATCTGTGGCGGGCCGGCGCTTCGCTCCTGCCGTTCGTGCTTCCCATTGCCGTCGCTTGCGTGGGAGTATTGGTCGGTACGATTATCGGCGAACGCGTTCTACTTAGCATGAGCGCCGAACGATTCAGGAAAGTCGTGTCAGCGCTCATCGGGCTACTCGGACTCTGGCTGCTTGCACGGCTCTAGCTCGCGAGATCGATTGTCATGAAGATGTTCCCGGTGATGTGCTGTTTGGTGGCCGCGACGTTCGGTTGGGGAATCGGACGTCCGTTCGGACGATTCGCCAGCATTCTGTTCGCGCTCGTCCTCGGCATGTTGGGCTTTTACTACGCCCGTCGATACATCCGTCAGCTGTTCTCGTAGAGTAGCGGTGCGCGGTGAGCAGCGTCACCGCTGTTGCTCAACGGAAATGCGAACGTCAGGGTAGAAACCACCGGAGCCTGAAACCATGCGTCGATTCCTGATTCTTGCGTTATTCGTTGCAGTATCGACCGTCTCGAGCGAGGCTCTGGCTCAGGGCAAGGGTGGCGGTAAACCCAAGGCGGCGCCGGGACAGGCTAAAAAGCGCGTCACCCCTTCGGACGCGGTGGTCGTCACACGGGAGATCCTCGTGAAGCACGGCTTCCAGTTCGTGCGGGTCGAAACGGTCAGCGGCATGCAAGTCGTCTATTTCCGCCGAGGCAACATGGGGAAAGGCAAGGGACTTGGCCCGGTTCAAAAGATGGTCGTACGACCCAGCGGCGACATCGTGGTCTTCGAAGGCGCGCCGTCGGCCGTACTAGTGGATGTGAGGGTGAGGCTCGGGTTGTAGGCGAGATTTCAGCAGCAAAGCTGGTGGACCGCTGATCCACGCTGCAATTTCGCGCGTGCCGTTGAACATTGCCTCGATGGACGCCAAGGACGCGCTATTCGTGGCGCTGGCCATCTTCACGGCATTCTACCTTTGGGCGTTGGTGAGCGCGGTGCGGCGGCGCGCGCGGATGGAGTCCGTGCGCCCCAACCCGAAAACCGCTGCCACCGGGCTCGTCACCGCGTTCTTCGATACGCTTGGCATCGGGTCGTTCGCGACGACGACGTCGATCTTCAGGCACTTCCGCCTGCTGGACGACATCCACCTCCCCGGCACGCTCAACGTCGGCTGCACGCTCCCCACCATCGTCCAGGCGTTCATCTTCATGCGGCTCGTTCCGGTGGAGTCGCGCACCCTGACCCTCATGATCGCGGCCGCGGTCGTGGGCGCATGGCTCGGCGCGGGGATCGTCGCTCGCTGGCCGAGGTGGCGCATCCGGCTCGGGATGGGCACGGCGCTGCTCATCTTCTCCGCAATCCTGCTCGGCACTCTGCTCGCGTTTCTTCCGCCGGGCGGCGACGCGCTGGGGCTGTCGGGCACCAAGCTCGTGGTCGCCGTGGCCGGCAACTTCATGCTCGGCGCCCTCATGACACTCGGCATCGGGCTGTACGCGCCGTGCATGATTCTCGTGAGCGTGCTAGGTCTGACCCCGACCGCGGCTTTCCCGATCATGATGGGTTCGTGCGCCTTTCTCATGCCCGTGGCGAGCGCGCGATTCATGAAGCTGGAGTGGTACGACATGCGCGCGGCATTGGGGCTGGCGATCGGCAGCGTACCAGCGGTGTTGCTCGCGGTGCTTATCGTGTGGTCGCTGCCGCTCAACGCCGTGCGCTGGCTCGTGATCGTGGTGGTGGTGTACACGGCCGTCGGCCTGCTCCGCGCGGGATGGCGCGAGCGCGTGCAGACGCCGGGAGTCGCATTGTCATCTTGAGAAGCGCAGCACGTCGACATACCTCAGTTTTCCAACCTCCTTAGAGCGTCTCATGCGGTTTGCTCTCCGACCCCTCTCGTTCATTGCCCTCGCGGCGGCCGCGGCCGCGGGGTCGCTCGCCTGCGCGCGCCAAAGCACCGTCGCGTACCAGTCGCCGTCAGCGCTCGCGGCAGCGCCGGTCTTCCCCGGCGCGACCTGGGACTCGATCGCGGATCCACGCACCGTGGGCTGGACTCGGTCGGGACTCGACAGCGTCCGCGCGCAACTGACCGCGCTTCCGTCCACGGGATTCGTCGCGATCGTCGGTGGACGCATTCTCATGAGCTACGGCGACCTTCAGACCGTCAGCTACCTGGCCTCCGTGCGAAAGAGCCTCTTGTCCATGTTGATGGGAAACTACGTGCGCCGCGGAACGATCGACCTGAATAGAACGCTGGCGCAGCTCGGCATGGACGACGTCGGTGGATGGTCCGACCAGGAAAAGGAAGCCACCGTGAAGGACCTGCTCACCGCGCGCTCCGGCGTCTACCACGCCGCGTCCAATGCCGGCGACGACCTCGCCAGCGCGCCGCCGCGCGGATCGCAGAGGCACGGGACCTACATGCTCTACAGTAACTGGGATTTCAACGCGCTCGGCGGCGCCTTCGAGCTGATGACGGGACGCGACATCTACGACGCGCTCGAGAGCGACATCGTACGTCCGATCAGCATGCAGGACTTCGACCGCGCCACCCACCGCAAAACCGGCGACTCGACTCGCTCCCGGTATCTGGCGTACCACATGAACTTTTCGACGCGCGACATGGCGCGGGTCGGCTACCTCATGCTGAGGCGCAGATGCCCAGGGACCCAGGTTTCGCGTCCGTGGGCTATCTTGAACATGTCCCTTTCCGAGGCTTTGACGTTGGCGAGAAAACCGAACTTCAATTTCGAAAAGCGCAGCAAAGAGCTCGCCCGTCAGGCGAAGAGGGACCGCAAGGAAGAAGAGAAGCTGCGCCGCAAGCGCGAAGCCGAGGCCGAGAACCAGCCTGCACCACCCGCGGACCCGAACGCTGACGTCGAGTAGCCCGCCCGCTCCTCCCGCTCCCCCCGCTCCGCCCGCTCCGCCCGCTCCGCCCGCGGCACCAGCATTCGGCCGCGTTCGTGTCAGGTGGCTGCCCCTGTGGCTGCTCGTCGCGGTCATCCTGTGGTCCCCTTTACAACTTCGCCTCGAAGGGCCGCAAGGCGACGGACGATGGGAATTTGTCGTCTACGTCGTTCTGTCCGCCGTGCTCGCGCTCTGGGCGTGGCGACAATGCAAGCGCGCCGGCGTCAGTCCACGCGCGCTTCTCGGTCCTCCTCCGTTAGAAAGCGACTGGCGGCTGCTCGTCGTGGTCCTGCCGCTTCTGCCGATCGCGCTGGGAGCCATCTGGCTGATCTGGCTGCCCATCTCGTACGCAATGCCGGATTTCGTCCAGCAGTGGATACTGAAGGAGGATCCGGCGATGTGGATCCGGGACGCGCCGCTGCGCAGCGTGCTCGCGATCCTCACGATCGTCATTGTCGCGCCTATCGTCGAGGAATTCGTCTTCCGCGGTGTGCTGCTCCAGCGCTTTGCCGCGAAATGGGGGCCGGTGACGGCCGTGTTCGTCAGCGCGGTGCTGTTTGGCCTGCTGCACGCGGACGTGCTCGGTAAAACGGTCTTCGGAATCGTGATGGCCATGCTCTACGTGCGGACGAGAGGCCTGTGGCTGCCGATCGCGTGTCACATGCTGAACAATGCGTTCGGCGTGGCACTCTCGTTCATCCCATGGGCCTCGACTCAGCGGCCGTACACGCTCGCCGATTTCCGAGGCGACTGGCACGTGGGTGCGATATCGCTCGTTGTCGGCGTCGCGATGTTCTATGCGCTCCGCGATCGGATCATTCCGCCGCCGGGATGGCGGCTGCCCGTACCTCAGGATCCGTCGGGATAGACGGTGACGGGCTTCCAATTGCGGCGCCATCCTCCTCCGGACGAGGAATACGACCGGTCACCGCGGCTTCGGCTCGCCGAGCTTCGCCTCTCTTCTGACATACTCGGCGGCCGCGCCGTGCGTCGCCCACCACACATTCGCGCCTTTGGCGCGAATGTGTGCTATTAGGAGCTCGAGCGCGACGATCCGCGACCGGTGCCCGATGACGTGCGGATGCATCGTGAGCACGAACATCGTCCCTTCCTCGTACGCTTTGTCGAACTCGTCCATCCAGACGCGGGCGACGTCGCGCGGCGGGTTGTAATTGGCGCCTCGCGGGTCGAACAGCGGGGCGTCGTCGAGGATCCACTCCACCGGGATCTCGACGATCCCGGTCGGCCGGCCATTCTGCAGCAACTCGTATGGCCGGTCATCCGCCATGAGCGAGCTCTCGTAGCGAAAGCCGAGGTCGCGCAGGATGTTCAGGGTGTTCGGGCTGAAATTCCAGCTTGGCGCGCGGTACCCAGTGGGCTTCGTCCCTGTGAGCTGTGTCAGCTCGTTCAAAGCCTTGGTCACCAGTGCGCGTTCCGCCGAGTCGGGCAGCGTCATGTTCATCTCGTGGATCCAGCCGTGCACGCCGAACTCGTGTCGCCCGCTCGTCTTGATGACGTCGGCCATTCCCGGCGTGATCGCCAAGCTCACCGAGGGGATGAAGAACGTCGCGGGGATCTGATGCTTGTCGAGCAGCCGCACGACACGATCGAGCCCCACTCGCGCACCGTATTGCATCTGCGACAGGTGTCCGACGGTCGGCTCGCCGAAGCGGAGCGAGATGGTCTCGTTGTCCGCGTCGAATGAGAGCAGCACGGCGACCCGCGCCCCCCCAGGCCACGCGGCTGGCTGCAGCGAGCGTCCCGCTCGGACCGCGTTCACGACGGTCCTGACGCTGTCCATCGTCCACTGCCAGCCAGGCTTCACGCTGGACTGCTGGACGGGCTGCTGAGCGAGAACACAACCAGGGATGAGCAGGATGAGGAGCCGGCGCATGTGACGCTCCGAGTCGGAGGGACGTGAGGCCAAAGGTGCACACAGCGGCGGCCACTCGCGAGTCACAGGGTCCAAGTCGTAGAATAGTTCGGCAGCTCCTCCCTCCTCCCTCCCCCTCCTCCCTCCCATGCTGAAATGGATCGGCGGATGTCTCGGTCTCATCGTGGTGGTCGTCGGCTTTGGCATGTGGTTCGGGTATCGCAAATACGAATCGTTCACGAGCGCGCCTCCGATCTCGACCGTGACGATCCTGGCGCCCGCGAATAGGGTGTTCGCGTCGATAGCCGACGCCGATTCCATGATCGAGTGGAGGAGCGAGGGGCTGGGCATCAGGTCACCGCGTCGCGGACTGTTGAAGCTGGGCGACACCCTCCTCGTGCAGTCGAGGAGCGCCGGTGACAATCGGCCAACACGCGCGACCTGGGTGGTCAGCGCCCTGACACCTGGCAAGTTGCTCGCTCTCGAGGTGCGCGACGACAGCACCGGAATGATCATGTTCACGCGCCGCGATTCGCTCGTCGACCTCGGCGACGCCACGCAGATCGTGAGCACCTTCGCGGCACCGATGCTGGATTCGGTCCGAGCGAGACACGCGGACAGCGGAGGGGCCGCCCGGGCCATGATCGGCATGGGCTCCAAGCTGGTGATCTCCGCGATGCGCCTGCAGTCCGATCAGGAATTGCGGCGCCTGAAGTCCCGGATCGAAGGGCGCGTCGAGTTGGATTCAGTGCCGCGACCACGGCAATAACCGCGACGCATTGCCCCGTCATGATCTCGAGCATATGAGCTTGGAATTGTGGACCGCGATCGATCGGTACATCGCGGAGCATGTCACCGCCTCCGATTCGGTGCTCGAATCAGCACTGGAGGCTGGCGTCCAAGCCGGCCTTCCCCAAATCAGTGTCGCGCCAAATCAGGGGAAGCTGCTCTACTTGCTCGCCCGTATGACACGCGCTCGGAGGATCCTGGAGATCGGGACTCTCGCGGGATATAGCACCATTTGGCTCGCTCGCGCGCTGCCCGCGGACGGCAGGCTCATCACGCTGGAGTTTGATCCCACATATGCGGAGGTCGCGCGTAACAACCTGGCTCGCGCTGGACTGAGCGATGCCGTACGCGTCGAAGTCGGGCCGGCTCTCGACACTCTTCCCCGCGTCGCGCCACACGGGCCATTCGATCTCGTCTTCATCGACGCGGACAAGAAGAGCATTCCGGAATACTTCGATTGGGCGCTCGCGCTCACGGTACCTGGAAGCGTAATCATCGTCGACAATGTCGTCCGAGAAGGTGCTATTCTCGACCCGAATAGCGACGATCCGAGCGTTCGCGCGGTCCGGCGGTTCAACGAGAGGCTTGCTGCCGAGCCTCGTGTGAGCGCGACGACGATTCAGACCGTCGGCAGCAAAGGTCACGATGGATTCACGATCGCTCTGGTGAACGATGTTTAGATGGTGGCAGTTGTTCCTTGGCGTCATCTGCATGACGATGATCGCCAACCTCCAGTACGGATGGACGCTGTTCGTCAATCCGATCAACGACAAGTACCAGTGGGGGCGGGCCGCCATCCAGGTGGCGTTCACTATCTTCGTCCTCGTCGAGACGTGGCTCGTGCCGCTCGAGGGCTACCTCGTCGACAAGGTCGGCCCCAAGGTGGTCGGACTCGCCTCTGGCGTTCTCGTCGCCGCGGCCTGGATGATCAACTCGGTCGCTGACTCCCTATTCCTGCTCTACCTCGGCGCCGTCATCGGCGGGATCGGAGCCGGCGGCGTGTACGGGGCATGTGTGGGCAATGCCCTCAAATGGTTCCCGGACCGCCGCGGGCTGGCGGCCGGCGTCACCGCGATGGGATTCGGCGCGGGATCGGCGCTAACCGTTTTTCCGATCGCTGCGATGATCAAGACGCAAGGGTACGAGGCGGCCTTCTTCAAGTTCGGTCTCGCGCAAGGCGCGGTCGTGTTTCTGCTCGGCTGGTTCCTCAGAGCGCCGGACGCAAGTTTCAAGGTTCCGGGAAAAGCCGCCGCCGCCGTCGCGGCTGCCCGCGAGTACGCCCCGATCGAGATGCTTCGCACTCCCGCTTTCTGGGTGATGTACGTGATGTTCGTCATGATGGCGACGGGCGGCCTCATTGCGACGGCGCAAGCGTCGCCGATCGCCAAGGACTTCGGAATCGCGGACACACCCGTAACCCTGCTGGGCCTCACGCTCCCGGCGCTGACGTTCGCGCTGTCGTTCGACCGCGTCTTCAACGGCCTCAGTCGCCCCTTCTTCGGCTGGGTGTCGGACAACCTCGGCCGTGAGAACACGATGTTCGTGGCGTTCGTGCTCGAGGGCATTGCGATCGTGCTTCTGGGCCAGCTCGGCAAAGGTCCCGTGGCCTTTGTGCTCCTCATGTGCCTCGTGTACTTCGCGTGGGGCCAGATCTACAGTCTCTTCCCCGCGACGTGCGGGGACACCTATGGCCGCAAGTACGCGTCGGCAAATTACGGACTGCTGTACACGGCCAAGGGGACGGCGGCGCTCGTGGTGCCTTTCACCAGCGTCGTCGCCACGTCCGGCGGCTGGCAGTCCGTCTTCTTCGCCGCGAGCGCGCTGAACTTCGCCGCCGCGGCCATGGCCCTGCTGATCCTCAAGCCGATGCGCGGGCGGATGCTCGTCAGCCGGCAGGTCGCGGCTGCCTCTTCCACGCTCGCGGGGGACGCCAGCACGTGAAGATTGGTGTCGTCGGCGCGGGAGCGATCGGCGGTTATCTC
Organism: Gemmatimonadaceae bacterium; assembly: GCA_040902075.1. Lineage (GTDB taxonomy): Bacteria > Gemmatimonadota > Gemmatimonadetes > Gemmatimonadales > Gemmatimonadaceae > DASPMP01. The sequence continues at coordinate 2,036 of JBBDXZ010000164.1, read as the reverse complement.
GGCGGCTGGCTGGCGGCGGCGGGCGAAGAGGTCACGTTCATCGCGCGAGGAGCGAACCTCGAGGCGATTCGCAGCCGAGGCATGCGCGTCATCGGAGAGGACGGCGCCGAAGTCACGGCAAAGGGCGCGCTCGCATCCGACCGAATGAGCGAGGCGGGCCCGCAGGATCTGGTGCTGCTTACCGTGAAGGCGCATCAAGTGGCGGCGGTCGCCGGAGATCTCGAGCATCTCTGCCACGCCGACACGACGATCGTCACGATGCAGAACGGCATTCCCTGGTGGTATTTCCACAAGCACGGAGGGGAATACGACGGCCGGCAAGTGCGCGCCGCCGATCCGGACGGAACGATCAGCCGGCTCATCGACTCGGACCGGATCGTCGGCTCGGTGGTGTATCCGGCGGCGAACCTCATGTCGCCGGGCGTGGTGCAGGTGGTCGAGGGACGACGCTTCACGATCGGAGAGTTGGACGGCTCGACGACGACGCGGGCGCAAATGATCTCCGAACGCCTCGTCAAAGCAGGGTTCAAGGCGCCCATTACCGACGACATTCGCGGCGAGATCTGGCTCAAGATCTGGGGCAACATGAACTTCAACCCCATCAGCGCGCTGACCCATGCGACGCTGGTGGACCTGCTCAAGTTCCCGCTCACCCGTGAGTTGAGCATTCAGATGATGCACGAGGCCGAGGCAATCGCGAGCAAGCTCGGAATCAAGTTCCGCGTCGGCATCGACAAGCGCATCGCGGGCGCCGAGAAAGTGGGTGCGCACAAGACGTCGATGCTGCAGGACGTCGAAGCCGGAAAGCCCGTGGAAATCGAAGCGCTGGTGGGCGCCGTCGTGGAGCTCGGCCGTCTGACCGAGACGCTGACGCCCCACATCGACGCCGTGTACGCGTGCGTCAGCCTGCTGGCGAAGACGCTCGCGGATCAGCGCGGCAGGTTGCAGGTTCAGAGTCCGTGAGTCTTTTTTTACCGCAGAGGACGCAGAGGACGCAGAGGATGCACACGACCAAGAGCTAGGTTTTGTTGTTTCCTCTGCGCCCCTCTGCGTCCTCTGCGGTAAGAAAGGTTGACGAACAGGAGCACGAAATGAGTGTTTCGCAGCAAACCATTTCTGGCCTACTCGAACGGGGCGAGAACGACGCGACGGCGCTCAGCACGCCTGGCGGCGCTCCCCTCACCTACCAGGCCCTTCGCGCGCTCGTATCCGAGACTATCGGCTCGCTCAACAGCAGAGACATCGGAGCGGGAGATCGCGTCGCGATCGTGCTCGACAACGGCCCGGAGATGGCCGCGGCATTTCTGGCGATCGGCGCGGGCGCGACGGCCGCGCCGCTCAATCCGTCGTACCGTGCCGACGAGTTCGAGTTCTATCTCACCGACCTGCGGGCGAAGCTCCTCGTCACCGGGCGCGACAAGGACTCCCCTGCAGTGGAAGTCGCGAAACGGCTTGGCGTTCCGGTCGCCCGGCTCGTTCCGCACCCCGAGCGCGGCGCCGGGAGCTTCTCTGTCGACTTCTCTTCGTCGGGGCCCAGGAAACCTGCCCGGCTTCGCGCCGCGACGCCGGACGACATCGCGCTCGTGCTGCATACGTCGGGCACCACATCACGACCCAAGATCGTCCCGCTGTCCCAGAGAAACGTGTGCGCGTCGGCGCGAAACGTCAGGGAGTCGCTGGCGCTCTCGGCGTCCGACCGCGGGCTCGTCATCATGCCGCTGTTCCACATTCACGGACTGATCGCGTCTCTCCTTGCGCCGCTCTCCGCGGGCGGGGAGGTCTGCTGCTCGACCGGCTTCAACGCGCTCAAGTTCTTTTCCTGGCTGAACGAGGTGAAGCCGACCTGGTACTCCGGTGTCCCCACCATGCACCAGGCTATACTGGCGCGGGCGGCGAACAACGCCGACGTGATCAAGACACATCGGCTGCGGTTCATTCGCTCGTCGTCATCTTCGCTCCCCACGAGGGTGATCGCCGACGCGGAGTCCACGTTCGGCGTGCCCGTCATCGAGGCCTACGGGATGACGGAGGCCGCG
>JBBDXZ010000163.1:0-10377 GCA_040902075.1 Gemmatimonadaceae bacterium | reverse complement strand
CGATACGTCTGGTCGCGGCGGACACCGTTCAACGACATCCAGAGACCGGAACCGCCCACGACCGCGATGATGACCGCCGCCGCCTGCGCCATGACGACGCGCCGGTCGCGCGCCAACCGCAAGCGCGCGTAGGGACGCGCGAGTCCGGCCTCCTTGAAGATCTTGTCCCTGAACAGCGATCTGAGGAAGACGAGGTTGTGCGCCTCGCCGGCGATCTCCGAGGAGATTCGGGCCGTCTGCCCTGGCTTCGCTTCCGAGATCGTGGTCTCCGCTTCCTTCTCGGTCTCCGACGTGTCGAGCGCGTCGCCCGTGAAGTAGAAGCCTCTGAAGAACAGCGACGGACGCCGCTCGCCGACCGTCGTCAGCCGGGCGACGAATGCCTTCAGCGGCTCTTGCAGGTCGGAGAACTCCGAGTCGAACACGAACACGCCGACCGAGTCGCGCACCTGCTCCGGGGCGGCCAGCACCTCGTCGCGTAGATCGGCGAGCTCCTGCTGCAGCTGAGTGAAGCCGGCATCGACCCAAGCCGGCTCGAACCGTGATTCGGGATCGTTTGGATTCGCCCAGCCGAAGATGTCGTGCCGGCGCGAGTCGGGCAGCGCCTCCGCGAAGCTGCGGAAGCCGGGCAAGATGTCGCACTTCGTCACGAGCACGTGGATCGGCAGCCGCACGCCCAGGAACTTGCGCGTCTTGGAAAGGAAATTGTTGATGCGGTCCGCCTGCTCTTCCATCCGGTCGGGATTGACGCGCGCGCCCATCAAGTCCGCGCAGGAAATCGTCACGATGATCCCGTTCAGCGGCGAATCCGGCCGCTCACGACGGAGCATGTGGAGCAGCGTATTCCACCCGACCGATGTATCGGCGACGGTCTGGCCTGGCGGAAGGGTTTGGGTGCCGGGGGTCGTCCCGGGCGCGGCCGCGGGCGCCTCGAGCACGACCGCGTCCTCGAACAGCCACCACTTGCCAGCGTCCTTGCGCTGGGAATCCACTTCCAGCGGCGGACCCCATGGCAGTGCCAGGCCGGTGTTGGCCAGAATGGTCTTTTTGCCTGAGCCGTCCGCGCCGACGAGCATGAACCAAGGCATCAGCATGCGATCCCTGGCCGATATCTGCGCGGTGCCTTCGCGCGAGTCGAGCGAACGCTCCAGCGATTCCTTCAGCGCGATCATGCGGCTCTTTCGCGCCGTAGACTTGTACTCCTCCGTCGTCGTCGCGAGAGGGTCCTTGAGCCCGCCCTCGGCGGCGGTGATCATGAGCGTATCCGCTCCGGCTAGATCGGGATCCTCCTCTTCTTCGCCGCCAAGGACGAGATACAGCACCAGTCCGATGACCGATGCGAGCCCGAGTCCCAGGAGCAGCCACGGAAGCCAGGTCGGCATGGGCTACGGCGCTCCTGTGGCTGTATTACCCGACTTGATCCGCTCCGTCACGTCCTTGAGATCGGCCGAGACGCGATTCCACGCGAAGTGAGCCAACACCGTGTACCCCACTACGAGAAAGATCAGAATCGCGGCCCAGCGTTGAGCCGCGGTAAACCGAGAGACCGCGTGGCCCTCGAGCGTGCGGGACGCGGCCTCGGGAAAGATCGTGCGATCGGCGGCGTACAGCATCAGCGCGTCGCCCTCATGGACGAACTCGTAGAGCCGTTGCCGGTACTCGGCCAGCGCTCGGGTGAGGCCGAACGGGCGATACTTGCCGCGGAAACCCGCGGCGATCACGAGGAGGTAGACGCGCGCCATGTCACGAGCGACGGGCGAATTCGGTTTGTCCTTGAGCAGCTTGTCGATGCGTCTGAACAGCTCGACGTCGGCCGCCCCGGTCTTGTAGAGCTTCACCTCGAGGAGGAACTTCGGCCAGGCCGCCTGCCCCTCCCACTCCATGTGCGTGAACGTCTCATCCGCCAGCGCGGCCATCGCGTACTGGGCGTCCGGATAGCGGTCACTGGCCTCGCCGCCCATCCATTTCGCCTCCGCCGCCTGCAGCTCGAGCATTTCCGTGAGTTTCTTGCTCAATGCCTCGGCGGCCGCATCGGGGCTCAGGTCGGCCGCGTATTCGGTCACGATCGCCGTCGCAAACCCGGCGGTGAACTCCGACTTCTGGTGCTTGAACCGGATGATCTCGTTGTAGAACGCCCGGAACTTGGAGAAAAGGAATACCGGATTGCCCTCGACGACGGTTCCCCCGCCCTCGACGACCTTCGCTTTTTCCTTTTTTCTCCAGAACAACAGCCGCTCGAGGAGCGTCTCCTGGGAAACCTGCGCCGTGTCCCCGACCAGGTCATCGGTGGGACCCTCGGTGTCCACTGGAGCGGTAACGATCTCGAACTCGTCGGTTTTCTCCTCGAGCTCCAGTGTTTCGTCAAATGCCGTGGAGGGAGGAGGCACAGCCTCGGTGACTTCCAACGTGTCGCCGAAAACGTCGTGCACCTCCATGGTGTCGCGAGACTCCTGAACAACCTCCACCGTATCCCGGGACTCCACGACTTCGACCGTGTCTCGGGACTCCTGCACGACTTCGACGTCGTGACGGGATTCCGGGGGGGCGAACTTCTGGTCTCCCGCCGGCAGCGCTTCATCCACGGACTCGAAGGCGTCCGCGGACGTGACGGATTCCTCCTGGCTCTCGACAAAGGTCTGCTCACCCACGTCGTCGAGAGCATCTGCCGCGGCCGCGATCCGGTCTTCGTGAATCTCGATCTCGAGCGACGGACGCGGTGCCGGCTTCCCGGGACGGCCAAAAAGACGGGAGAAGAAGCCGCGCTCGGGTTCAGGCTCTGGAAGAGCTTCTTCAACGGATTCGAACGTTTCGCCTTGCTTATCCTCGAGCGAAACAAAGGACGCGAGCGTGTCCTCGACCAGCGGCTCGACCGGGTATTCGTTGGTGCGAATGATCTCTTCTTCCACCACCGGAGCGGGGGTGTCCATCCCGACCTCTTCCGCGGCGCTGAGCTCGGCCACCACCACCGCCTCTTCAGCTGGCACTTGAGCCGATTCTGTCGGCGCCGACTCGTGCTTCTTTCGACCGAATAACCGTGCAAAGAATCCCGGTCGCTTCGGCTCGGGCTCCGGAATAGCGACCGCTTCGGCCGGCGCCGGAGTCTCGTCCGAGCGCGTCCATGGGAACTTGAAGTCGTCCGGGGGGCCAACAGCGTCAGGCTCCCCAACCGCCTCTAGCTCCTCCACGGCCTCTAGCTCCTCCACGGCCTCTAGCTCCTCCACGGCCTCTGGCTCCTCAACTGCCTCTGGCTCCCAAAGCCCAGCCGTCCCCGTCTCGGCAGCCGCCTCTGGCACCGCTGGCGCGCTGAGATCGACCCACTCGACCTCCGAGTCGTCCTCCGCCCTTCCTGTGGAGAGATCGGCCGCTGGCTCTTCGGAGGCTTCCACGGGCAGTTGGGAGACCTCATCGTGTCGGCGGCGGCGGAACAGTCCGGCAACCCGGTCGCGCATTCGCGACCATGCCGAGGGCCCGCCTTCCTCTTCGTGTGCCGACGCCCAGCTTCGAAATGGGCGAGGATGGTAGGTGGGTTCATGCCCCCCACCAGCCCCCCCGGCCCCCTCCGTCCGGTCGGCGGTGTTCGGCGCGGGCGTGCTGCCGGCGCTTCCGAATTCGTTTTCGGAGTCGCCGCTCAAGGCAGTCGGTTAGCTCGAGGTTCGCCGACTAGAAGACAGCACCGTGTAAGCAATGGCAGATCGGCGGTTCCGAGGATTTTGATGATCTGGGGACGGTTTCCACCCAGTGACGTACAGCACAACCCCCGGGGACGCCAATAATGCGGTCGGGGGGGGTGGCGGGCAAGGTTTTCTTGAGCAGTAAAGGCCCCGGATGTCCTTTCAGGGCAACGATTAGCGACGCCTCAGCAGGCGCCCGGGTAACAGGAAACGGTTGGCTACCTGGGAAGCCCCAGGAGAGAGTCCGGCAAGCCCACCCGAGCCATGCCTCAGGGAGCGACGTCGAAGAGGTTACTCGTCGCCAGCGGGATTCCCTCGACGTTGGCCGTCAGCCGATAACCAGTGCCGGCGAGGCTGATTCTCAGATTGTTGAAGGTCGCGACGCCACTGACAGCCCTGGTGCTGGGGAGGGGGCCAATCAGGACCGCGCCCGAAGTACCAGTGCCGGGGGCGATCGTGATGGTCACGGTGGTATCCGAGGTGGTAACCGTTTGGCCGAGGGTGTTCCGTACCGTCACTTGCACGGCGGGCGTAATAGCAGCTCCTGCCTGCACGTTGCTGGGTTGCACTGTGAATACCAACTCGGACGCGCGGGGCGTTACTCCGAAAGTGGCATCCAATCGCTCGTCGCACGCTGCGGCCAGCGCGAGCATCGGGACCAATATGAGAAGGCGTCTCATTCTCTGCCGGGGCGCGGATGTGGGGAGCATGGAGCGGAATTTAGGGTCAGCCGCGCTCGAAGAGGAAGGAGATGAGCCTTGGCGGCGCGTCCGGGGTGGCTTCGTCCTCGGTCCACTCTCCGAGCGCCCGCAGCGTGAAGCCCGCCTCGATCCCGCCGTTAATGAACTCGCTCACGGTGTGCACGTGCGCCGCCACCTTCACCGTTTCGCCGGTGCGAGGATCCGTGAATTGCGCTTGTCCCCCCGTGAGCTGGCGATACGGATGCAGCTCGCAAACGAAGAACTGACCGTGCGGCCGCAGCACACGCGCCGCCTCGAAGAAGATGGGCGCGAGATCGTGCACGTGCTCCAGAATGAGATTCGCGACGATCATGTCGACCGAGGCGGGCGGCAGCGGCAGCACCTCGCGGACGTCGTGCAACACGAACTTCACGTTCTGCGTCGTCATCCGTTCATGCGCGCGCGCGATCATTCCCTCGGAGAAATCCAGTGCGATGACTTTTTTCGCGTGTTCCGCCAGGAACGTCGTGTTTTTCCCGGTGCCGCACCCGAGCTCGAGCACTTCCCTGCCCTCGAGCGCGAGCTGAACGCGTCGCATGACCAGCGCGTCCAGATCGCGGGTCGCGTTCTTGTCCGCGTCGTAACTCGCCGCCCATCGGTCGTATGCGGCGGCGACGTTCGCGTTTTCTGGCGGAGGGCTGGCTTCCATGGGGACTAAGTATCGGACGGCATGTTGGTCTATTATATCGTGTGACCGATCCGCTCTCCGAGGGCAAGCAGCCGACTCTGCCGCCGACGCTCGTCGCCACCCGGTTCGTCCTGGAGCGCGAACTTGGACGCGGCGGTATGGCGACGGTGTACCTGGCGCGCGAGACGAAGCACGAGCGGCAGGTAGCGATCAAAGTCCTGCATCCCGAGATCAGCGCGGCGTTTGGCGCCGAGCGTTTCCTGCGCGAGATCGGCATCGCGGCGCGGCTGTCGCATCCGCATCTCGTCCCGCTCATCGATTCGGGTGAGGCGGATGGGCTTCTCTACTACATCTCGGCGTTTGTGCCGGGCGGCTCGCTGCGCGACCGGCTGGTGCGCGACGGCAAGTTGCCCATCCAGGACGCGATTCGCATCGTGGAGGAGGTGGGTGCCGGGCTCGATTTCGCGCACCGGGCCGGTTTCGTCCATCGGGACGTGAAGCCTGAGAACATTCTTTTCGCCGACGGCCATGCGCTGCTCGCGGACTTCGGCATCGCACGCGCCTTCGGCGCCGACGCGACGCCGCACCCGGCGACAGACTCGGGACAGCTCACCGCCCCGGGGATCGCGGTCGGCACGCCCGCGTACATGAGTCCCGAGCAGGCCGCGGGCGAAGTGCATCTCGACGCCCGGAGCGACATTTACAGCCTGGCGTGCGTTCTGTACGAAATGCTGGCCGGCGCTCCGCCCTTCGTCGGTCCGAGCGCGCGCCACGTCATGGCCAGGCATGTCATGGAGAAGCCACGGCGGCTGCGTGCGCTCCGCCCCGAGATCTCGGCGCCACTGGAGGACGCGATCCACAAGGCGCTGGAGAAGGATCCGTCGCGCCGCTTCAAGACGGTCACGGAATTCACGGCCGGCCTGCGCGCCGACCGCGTGATGCGCCCGCGGGTGGTGGCCGGATCGCTGCGGGGCATCGCTGTTCTCCCCTTCGTGAACGCGAGCTCCGAGGCGGAAAACGAGTATCTCAGCGACGGGATCACGGACGAGTTGATCAACGCACTGGCCACGCTGCAAGGCATCCGCGTCGCGTCGCGCACGTCCGTGTTCGCGCTCAAGGGAAAGCCGCAGGACGTCAGGGCCATCGGGGCGCTGCTCGACGCGGCATTCGTGCTCGAAGGCAGTGTGCGGCGCGCGGGACAGCAGCTCCGCGTCACGGCGCAGCTCTCTTCCACCGACGACGGCCGGCTGCTCTGGTCGCAACGGTACGATCGCCAGCTCGACGACGTATTCGCGATTCAAGACGAGCTGTCGCAGACGATCGTGAACACGCTCCGGAGCGGCCAGCTCGCGGATGTGATCACCCCGGCCGCCGAACGACACACCACGAACGTGAAGGCGTTTACCCTGTACCTGAAGGGACGGTACGAGTGGAACTTGCGCACGCAAGTCGGCGTAGCGAACGCCATCAAGTATTTCGAGGAAGCGATCAAGGAAGATCCCGCCTACGCACTCGCGTACGCCGGCCTCGCCGACGCATACTCGACCCACGTGGACTATCGCAGCGTCCCCGTCCACGAGGGCTTCGAGCTCGGCAAGAAATACGCGCGGAAGGCCATCGAGCTGGACGACTCGCTCGCCGAAGGGCACGCGTCGCTCGCGTGGAGCCTCTTTATCTACGACTGGGATTGGCGCGCGGCCGACAGCGAGTTTCGCCGCGCCATCGGGTGCGAGCCGCGGTACGCGCCGGCGCATCAGTGGTACCAGTTCCTGCTCGCGTCGCGCGGCGCGATCGAACAGGCGCTCGTCGAAGGGCTCACGGCGGTCGAGCTCGATCCCGGCTCGGTGTCCGCGCGCCGGTCGTTGGGCTGGATGTACATCTACGCGCGACGCTACGACCAGGCCCGCTTTCATCTGGATCGCGCCATCGCGATGAATCCCAACGCCGAAGAGACGTATCGCGTCCTTGGGGTCACCCTGGCGCTCGAAGGCGAAATGCAGGAGGCCGAACGCGTGCTGCGGGAAGCGGCCGGGATGCTCGAAGCGGGCAGCTACACGCGCGCCACGCTCGGCTACGTACTGGCGCGCGCCGGGCAGCTCACGGAGGCGCAGGACATCCTGAAAGGACTCGAAGAGCAGCGCGCGCGCGACTACGTGTCGCCCGTCGCTCTGGCGACGATCCACCTCGGCCTGGGCGACGTGGAGAAGGCGTTGGACTGGACGGAGGCTGCCTACGAAGACCGTCGCGGCTGGTTGGCCTACCTGAAAGTCAATCCACTCATGGATCCCATGCGGGGGAATCCGCGTTTCGAAGCGCTCGTAAAAAAGATGCGGCTCTGAGTCACGACGATTTCCTCCCGTCTGCTACTGCATCGCCCCCAGTAACGTCGGAGCCATCCACGGAATCGCCAGTAAGACCAGCGCCGTGATGAACCCCACCAGCCATGGGCGCTTGCTGTCGAGTGGCGGATAGGCCGTGGACGCCTTGAACGCGAACACCGCCATCGGAATGTGCGCCAGGGCGACAACTACCGGCGCCCAAATGGCGCCGATGCTGAAGGGGCGGTACATGACGGCCAGGACCAGGAGATAGGTCGCCTCGAGGACGCCAATGCCGAGCGCCATCCCGAAGCCGAAGCGATCGCGGGTGCGCGCGGAAAGCCACATGAGGACGAGCAGGTACGACAGCATGGCAAGGCCGATGTACGGCACCTGCACCAGCAGATTCGAGCTGTTCTGGACGAGCGAGACGAACTGGAACTCGAAGAGCAGCCGCGCCACAAGCGCCGCCGCCAGGGCGGCCCGCACCTTGGTGCGGTGCGCCTCCACCTCGTGGAGCATCTTGCTGAACTTGGACGGCTCGTGACTGGCCTCGGGGGCTGCTTCTTCCTCCGGCTGGGCGGGGGAACTGAGCGGCGTGCCTGGGGCGGGCGGGGCGAGATCGGACCGGATTTCCATGGTGGTTCCGGAGGGAGAGGAGTAGCGCTTCTATTTGAGACGCCCGGCGGCGCGGACTCGCAACCGACGGGCTAGGCAGGGAAATCGGCGTCGATCGGATCGTCGGGCTTATCGATCATTTCTGGAGTCCTGCGCGCCTCTCGAGTGGATCCGAGTCGTGAGTGCTCAGCTAACTCAGTCTGATCAGTGACCTGATAGCCTGTCATCGAACGTTGCCTTTGCGCACATTATGTCATGCGCTTCCTCAAACTGCTATCGGCGCTGGCGATTGCCGGCTGCGCCTCCTCGATCGTTCGCCAGCAGAGCACGCTCAGCGACGCAGAGCTGCTCGATCGCGCCCGTGACGTTCACCAGCGCATCATCACTATCGACACGCACGACGACATCCCGCTGACCTTCGCGACCCCCGAGGTCGATCCGTTGAACGCGGACCGTCAGGTGAACCTCACCAAGATGAAGGCCGGCGGGCTGGACGTCGCCTTTTTCATCGTGTTCGTGGGACAGACGCCTCGCACCGCCGAGAACTACGAAAGGGCCAAAGCCGACGCGATGACGAAGTTCAACGCGATCCATCGCATGACCAAGACCATGTACCCCGACCGGATCGAGCTCGCGTACTCGCCCGCCGATGTCGTGCGGATTCACGACAGCGGGAAGCTGGTCGCCGCGATCGGTATCGAGAACGGATACGTGATCGGAAAGGACCTCTCGTTGATCAAGACCTACTTCGACCTGGGCGCGCGGTACATGACGCTCGCGCACGGGCAGAACAACGACCTCTGCGATTCCTCCACCGACCAACGGGGTCCCGAGCATAACGGGGTGAGCGCGTTCGGCCGACAGGTCGTGGCGGAGATGAACCGAGTCGGGATGATGGTGGACATCTCCCACGTCTCGAAGGACTGCATGATGCAGGCGACCGCGATGTCGAAGGCGCCGGTGGTCGCGTCGCACTCGAGCACCCGCGCGTACGCCGACGTGCCGAGAAATCTCGACGACGAGCAGCTCAGGGCGATCAGGAAGAATGGCGGCGTGGCGCAGATGGTGGCGCTGGCCGGCTTCGTGAAGGTCAATCCGCCCGCCAAGGTCGCCGCGATCGACACGCTCCGTCGCTCGATGGGAATCACCGGCGGCCGCGGCGCGTTGGCCGCGCTCAGCCCGGAGCAACGCGCCGAATACGGCCGGCGCCTGGCGGAGATCGAGGCGAAGTGGCCGGGACCGAACGTCGCGGATTTCGTGAACCACATCGACCATGCCGTGACGGTCGCCGGGATCGATCACGTGGGCATCAGCTCCGACTTCGACGGCGGCGGCGGCATCAGGGGATGGCGCGACGCCAGCGAGACGATGAACGTGACGGCCGAATTGATCCGGCGCGGGTACAGCGAAGCCCAGATCAGGAAGCTGTGGGGCGGAAATTTCCTGCGCGTGTGGACGGAGAATCAGCTTAAAGCTTCATATGAACCCAGGTTTCAGAGGTGAGAACGTGAGGGCCTCCCAGTTTTCTGTTCCCAGGTCGAGAGTGACCAGATAGATGTGCAGATGTAACAGCGAGACAAAAGGTGTGGAGTAATTCCACACCTTTGTTGTCGCTGGGAAACTCTACACCTATCTGCGACTCTCTCCACCTGCCAACAGAAAACTCGGCGACCCTGAGTTTCTGAGACCTCAGCCCTCGTCGGTATCATGCAGCTGGCGTCCATAGCTCTCGAAGGAAGACACGTTCGGCTGGAGCCGCTCAAGGCGCATCACGTCGACGCGTTGACGAAGGCCGCGCTCGATCCGCGGATCTGGGAGTTCACCAGCTCCGTCATTCGGAACGCGGGCGAGATGCAGCGGTACGTCGAAGAGGCACTCGGCCTACAGCACGCGGGAACCGCGATGCCGTTCGCCACAGTGGACCGCAGGTCGGGCGCGGTCATCGGGAGCACGCGCTTCGGAAACATCGACGTGACGAACAGGCGCGCCGAGATCGGGTGGACGTGGCTCAATCCAACATGGTGGCGCACGGCGATCAATACGGAGGCGAAATATCTCATGCTGCGTCACGCCTTCGAGCAATGGAAGTGCATCCGCGTCGAGCTCAAGACGGCGGCGAAGAATCAGCGCTCTCGCGCCGCGATCCTGAGGCTCGGCGCGAAGGAAGAGGGTATCCTGCGGCACCACATGATCCAGCCGGACGGGTCGTACCGGGATTCGGTGTACTTCAGCATTCTCGACGACGAATGGCCGCAGGTGAAACGGCAGCTCGAAGAGCGGTTAGGGGCTAGGGGCTAGGTACTAGCGCCAGGGATTTTGGGACGCACGTTCGCGCCAGCACCTAGCACCCAGCACCTAGCACCTAGCACCTAGCACCTAGCACCTAGCACCTAGCACCTACCACC
>JBBDXZ010000162.1:0-10492 GCA_040902075.1 Gemmatimonadaceae bacterium | reverse complement strand
GGGCCTTGAGGGCGGGGTAGACCGGGACGCCGAGCGCGAGGAGCAGGAGCGCGAGCCCGAGCGGCCCGAGTTCCGCGAGCATCTCCAGATAGAGGCTGTGGGCGTCGCGGATCTTGCTCGCGAGCTCCCGGTTCTCGAGCCAGTACGCCTCGTAGCCGCCCGCCCCGATCCCGAGGACGGGAGCCTCGCGCCAGGCGTCGAGCGCCGACTCCCACTGCGTCACCCGGCCGCTGCCCGAGAAGCTGAACAGGCGCTCGTTCAGGTCGGTGACGGCGGGCGGCGGCGCCGAGAAGGCGTCCCAGCCGCGGTCGGCGATCGTCCAGGGGGCGCCGAAGCGGACGAAGATCCCCAGCAGGACGGCAAGCGCGAGCACGCCGAGCCCGATCGAGTACGAACGCACGACGCGGCGGGAGAGTGCTAGCCGCGTCTCCGCCAGGCCGAGCGCGGCCGCCGTCACGGCGGCGCCCAGGATGCACGCAACGGCGACGAGCGCGACCTCCCCGCCCTGGTCGACCGCGAGCGCGAGCGGCGCGTCGATGGTGGTGAGCGCCTCGCGCGACGACGCGAGCCAGATCGCGAGCGCGGGCCAGACGAGCAGCGGCACCGCCCATGTGACGAGCGAGACGCGACGCCGGTCGAGCGCGATCGCGGCGGCGAGGCCGATGCCGAGCGCGATCCAGCCGCCGCGGCTGAACGTGAAGTAGACGACCAGCGCGAGCGGCACGAGGGCGGCCGCGGCGAGCGAGCGCGCCCAGAGCGTGGGCGTCCGCACCGCGAGCCCGAGCGCCAGCAGCAGCCCGAGCGCGGCGAAGATCGCGAGCGCGTTCCAGTAGCCGAGCGGCGCCGAGAGCCGGTAGCCGGCCACCGCGTCGAAGCTGCCGAGCCGGTCGGGGAAGAGGCGCGTCGCGAGCGAGTAGCAGGAGACGAGCGTCACGCCGGCGAGCAGGCCGCCGAGCAAGGGCGCCATGACGTGGCGCGCAGCCACGAGCGCGAGCGCGCCGAGCCCGGCCGCGTAGACGAGCAGCCGCTGCCCCTCGAGCGCGGCGAGCCCGCCCGGCGCGAGCGCGAGCGACAGCGCCGCGAGGGTAAGCAGCGCGCCGGGAGCGGCGAGCTCGAGCATGACGTGCTGCCGCGGCACGACAAGCAGCGCCAGCGCCGCGACCCAGAGGAACGCGAGCGCGGGCCAGCCCCAGGCGCCCGGGAAGTAGCCGCCTTCGGCCGCGGCGAGCGGGGCGACGACGAGCACGCCCGCGGCGAACGGGAGCGCGGCTGTACGCAGGCCGCCGGTGAGCGGCGCGGGAACGGCGACGCTCGTCATCCCGGCAGCTCCCACTCCAGCGCCCCGAGCGTGTGCCCGCGGTCAGCCTTGACCACGATGCCTTCGCGCTTCGCGAGAGGTCCTGCCCGACGGAAACGGCCATCATCAGCGGCCGCATCGAGATCTGCCAGCGGAATCGACACTACTGGCTGTTCTGCCAGCGGCGCCCAGGTCCCCGTCGCATGATCACGGCGTCGGATATCGATGCGATCGCTCCAACACGTGACGAAAAGGCTGGAAAGCGCGTCCGTCCGCGTGATCCGTCTTCCCGTGTAGAACAGAGCGGACGCGTTGAGACTCATCATCCTGCGCGTGCCCAATTCGATCTTCGCGATAATCCCGGGGGCGCTAAAGGGCGAGTGGGTGTGACCACTCACCCACAGCCGCGCCTGCGGTCTTCGCGCCAGGACTTCTCGCAACAGCGCATCGGGCTCCCGCCCGTCGCTCCGAATGTAGAAGCCGGGTGTCCGCGATGTGTACAACAACATCTCATCGCCACCGACGGTGCCGTAGAGCGTTGCGTGGCTGACGATGATGCACGTCTTCCGTGCAGCTGTCAGCGTCTCGTCGAGCCATCGCACTTGGTCGCGTGACAACCACATGGTCCCGTTGTCACCGGGGCGGAGTCGCTCGTAGGACAAGACGATGAGCGTGGCGTAGCCGAGATCCCGGACGAAGTTCGCGGATGAGTTCCCGAAAGCGCGGGCAAAGTCATCTGCTGAACGTCCGTTGTCCCAGATGTCATGGTTGCCGCACGCGGCGATCCACGGGCCGGCTAATCCGTCGAGCCACTGCAAAGCCAACAAGTCTTGCTGCGGCCGACCGACGTCGGTTACGTCGCCGACATGAAGATGGAGGGAGGGGGCGAAGTTCAACGCGTTCACATCGCGTAGGACTGCAGCCATACGCTCCTCAGCGACGGCACCGAAATGCGTATCGCCGACGATGTGCATCGTGCGCGCGGGGTCGAGATGACGCGGACGAGGCCGCATCGAGCGCTCTTCGTAAAGTGTCGCGCGAGCCGCGGACTCGAGTGGCAGTCCCCCGATCGCAAGTGTGGCCACACCCGCGCGGGCGAGCAACCGACGGCGAGTGAACGTAGGGTCATGCGCCGTCATGTCAGGCCCACCGCCACTCGAGATCGCTCAGAGACGTCATCGGACGACGCCCGCGTGCGGATACCGGAGTACATCGCGCTCCGACTTCACCGCCGGTAGTCGCTCAACAGTAGGGGCCGGCTTGGACGCGAAATAGACACCCATTACTGCCCCGATGATGAGACCGACGGGGAACTCTTCCCAGACGTTCACTCCGAGCGAGGACACAGCGGCGAATACGCCTACCAACGCTGCGGCAGTAGCTGCAAGATCGCGACGATCAGACAGCATGGGCGCGAGAAGTACCGCCACCCAAACGACGGCGAGCGCGACGCCGAACAGCAGACCGTACTGGTACAGCCAAGAGAGATACAGGTTGTCAACGACTGGCGATGTCGCCGGATCGGGCGGTGCTGCTCGCTCGAACGCAGCGCCGGCCGAACTAGGGCCGTGACCGAAGGGCGTCACGTTGCCCCACCGCTCCTCCCAGATCCGACTTCGTTCGCCGGCCGAGGCTGAACTGAACGTGAGTCCTTCGATGAAGAACGCGCGCGTTGACGGCGCCGCCATCGCCGCAGCCAATACCGTGACAGCGACGACGACGGGCAGCAACGCCACCGCGCCACGTCGCTTCGCCATCAGTGCCACACCCGCTGCGCACAGTCCAATGACGGCGATCCGGTTCAACGACAAAGTGATGCCGACAAGACCAAAGGCCGGCACCCATGCCATTGCTAGTGCGCGCATGCGATCTACGGAAAAAAGCGCCAGCCAGATCGCCATCGCTATCGCCAACGTGTACGCGAAGGGGGCGCCATACGTCAATGCGCCGAATGCCCGAAGCGCCCCACCCGCTTCTCGGATCACGGAGCCGTACGGGATGCCGAGCGCCATCAGCCCATCGACGCCTTGCGACCGCTGCCACACCGCGATCACAACATTCGAAGCGACTGCCACGGCAAGACCATCGAACAAGTAGAGCAGATCATCGGCTCGCGCTAGCCTCGCGACAGCCCAGCCTGCAGCCGCGTACAGCAGAAGGAGTTTCGCCCCCCATAGCGTTTCCATCGCGGTTGCGCCCAGAAGCTGATACGTGAGGAACACCCCGGTCGCAACTGCCGCCGCTGCGATTTCCACAGCTGTAGGTCCCCTGAGGCGAAGCGCGCGCGCCAAGAAGATCGCTATGACGAGCTCCTTCCAGTACCGCACGCCTCCCCCGACGAAGAGCAACAAGAAGCCGTGGTGACAGGCAAGGATCATGGCTACCGGTAACGCGACGCTTAGTCGACAACACGCCACGACGCCGGCAGCCGCAAGAACCACCACGGCAAGGATTGGACGGTCAGCTGCGCCAAGACGTTCTACTGCTATCACCACGAGGCCGAGGATCACACCGAGCGCGAGCAACACCGCCGACCGGCTACCCAAGGCTGGCCTCCACGCCGAGAAGCCTCAGAGAGTCATCGAACTCGCCACTCGCACACATCGCGATGAACTGCGCTGCGCCCGGAACCGTCCCCTTGTGAGCAACATCTCGAAGGACGGCGAGAATGACAATTCCACGCGCCGCTTGAAGCTCTTGAACGCCGAGCGCCGAGCGGAGGAAATGGACGAGATGGTCATCCTCAAGGAGTCGCGAGAACGCGGTCGCCGCGCGCTCGAGGTCGTACGACTTCGCGCCCGCTCGAAGACCGAGAAGGTCGCAGACAAGCGAAATTGCGTCCACTCCGGCAACAGCCGAACGGCCTTTTTCGGGTGAATCGATCGGAGCGAAGTCTCCATCGGCCACAATGATGTTCGTCAACCGCAGATCACCGTGAAGCGGCGCGGCCAAGATCTTGGTGGCCTCGAGGATGGCGAGACACGCACGGGCGGCGTCCGCAACTTCCGGCTCGAGCGACTCCAGTCCCGCATCAGCCGCACTGAACGCGGCAGCGCACTCGGCTTCGGACGCTTCCGCGTGAGGCCGTACGGATGCCTCGACCCCTCTCAGCAATAGCTGTTCGCGGCGTCGCCGCGTCCGACCTCGGAGGGGCCAGGCTACCCACCGACGAGCATTCCATCCGTCGATCAGCGGTTCAGGCGCTGCCTCACTTAAGTCCTTGCGCGGTGACTTCACGATCCGCCCCGAACGAAAGTCGATCTCCTTGATAGTCCCGGTGCAGGAGGCGGTTCCGGTAACCACCGCACTAGCGCGCAGCGGAGCGCCTCCCTTCGTCGCGACGGCCCAATGAGACGGGGCAAACACCATCGCCAAGCGCGCAGGCACTCGCAAGACGACACGCGCTGCGATCCGCCTCGCTGGTGAGACCGGATGGAATACGTGCCGGACGTAGAACCGCAAGCCTGTTCGCGCGTCCGCTCCATCGAATGACAGTTCCGGCTCGCTATAGGACGGGAAGGGAAACGAAAACCGGGGCGTTAGGCCCGCACTCATCAGCAAGCGCGTTAATCCTCGCCGAGTGTGTGTGGGGACGTCGAACGCTCCACCTCGCCGGACCCGAACCACCATATGAGCCACCTGCCGCGGCAGGAGAGGCACGAACCGCAGATTCGTGTGCTCATCAGGACGAGCAACGAAGTAGTGACCGCCCAAACGATTCTCCATCCCGACAAGGAGCTTCCCTCCTGGCTTCAGCACGCGGTGAATCTCGCGAAGGACATCCTGTTGACGGGCGATGGCTTCACGAGGTCCGCGCGATCCGACGCCGACCCATTCGAGGACGCCGACCAGGGTCACGAGATCACAAGACCCATCACCGAGAGGCAAGTCAGCGCCGTCCGAATGTACTGCGGTGATGTTCGTCAGCGCTTCACATCGTGCGCGTGCCGCGGTGATGGCAACGCGCGCGGGCGAGCGGTCTAGCGCAAAGACGTGCGAGGCGCTACGCGCCATGGCGGTTGCAAAGGTCCCGAGTCCGCACCCGACGTCCAGCACTACCGCGCCGTCGGCGATGAGCGTTCTCGCAAAGTCTACTCGTCCTTCGTCGACCGGGTTTCCGAGGAGCGCGCGCCGCGATCGTGCAAGCGACGTGATCACCTGTTCGCTACAGGTACCCGCCGGACAGGCCAGCAGCGCGTCCACGAGCTCGTCCCCGTAAAGCTCATCCACCTCGTGGGCGAACGTCGACTCATAGGCTCCAAAGCTCAACGACCCCGCAACCGCGCCAGCTCGATAACTCGTCCGGCAGTCCGAACACTGAAGTGTGGGGCTGTCGATAGAAGCGAGAAAGCCCAGGCACGCCGGGCACCGCATTCCGGTAAGAGCCAAGGCGGTCATGAGGCACTAACAACCGGTCGTGGTGGTCGTCTCGCCGCAAGCTTGGCCGCTAGAACTGCGTATCCGGCAGCGATCACGACTTCGCTCGCGAAGCGACTCAGCGCGAGTCCCGACAGGCTCCCGTTTTTCGATGCAAGGACACTCCCGCCGAGCAAGATCACGAGTGCGGTTAGGAGGACTGGAATGCGCGCCAGTTGCCACCCGCCCCGGACGAGGCGAACCGTGCTGGAGAACGATAGGAAGCGAATTGGAATCGCAGCAGCGAGCAGCGCCGCCGCGGCGACCGGCGGCGCCGGTTGATCGAGTACGAGGCCGAACACAGGGCGATACAGCACGAGAAACGCGACGCCGAATGCGACTCCCGCGACGAAGAACTGCCCCGATGACCCGAAGCGCCGTGCGGGCGCTGCACTCTCGTCACCGCGATCACCTGCTGCGCCGAACAACGCCCAGCTGGCAGCCTCCGCAACGAGAAGGGACGCATAAGCGAGCCGGAGCAGAGGTGCGTACGTTCCGACGAGCTCCGGCGACGCCACCGTCCCGAGAACGAGAATGTCGGCTTGGCCGTGAGCAACGATCACGACCGTCGCCGCCAGGTACGGGCGCTGGATGCGCCATCCGTCAACGCTCCCTGATACATCCCCGCGCAGCCGGTCGACGAGCAGACCACGAGCCATTGTCCCGGCAAGACGTCCGACGACCAATGCGATCAGCGCGCCCTCTAGCGGCCCCGTCCATTCGATCGCGGCGATCGCCACCGCCAGGATGACCACGGATTCAGCCACCGCGATCCTTCCTTCGGCCGCGAGGCGCCCAGCCGCATTCAACGCTCCGGCGTAACCGTAGGCGAGTGCCAGCAAGAACGGCAGGGGCGTGGCGATCAACAGGGCCTCCTCGCGCTCACCGATCCCGGCAGCCCAGGCAAGGAGAAACGCGGCTGACCCGAGGCTCGCCGCTGTCAGACGGACGCGCCGCGTAGCTCGGAGCGGCGGCCGATCCGCACCGAACGCAACTCGAGACACCGCGAACGAAGTGCCGAACCCGGCCTCCGCGATAGACGCGCAACCGAACGCAAGCGCTGATGCGATCGCGAGCAATCCCACCGCACGAAGGTCGCCACTACGTGCGACCACCACCAGAAGCGCCAGCTGAACGACGGCGGGTGCGGTCTTCGACAACGCAGCGCCTCGAAAGCTTCGACCGACAAGGTCACGCCACACCGAGAATCTCCTCGTACAGGCGTGTCGTGGCCGCCGCTGCACGGTCCCAACTGAAAGTGCCGGCTTGACGAGCTCCCGCGGCGGCGTAGCGGGAGCGCTCATCCGCACGGTGACCAAGGTGCAGGAGTGCGTCCGTCCAGGAATCAGCGCTGCCGGCCACACGGACACCGGCGTCGCCCACGGTCTCGTCGAACACGCCACCGGCCGGGCAGATCACGGGTACGCCGCGCGCCATTGCCTCGAGTGGGGGGAAACCGAAGCCTTCGCCCAGAGATGGCGTGACTGCGAAGAGTGCGCCGCGGTAAGTGGCGTCGAGTTCCTCATCCGTTGCGCCAGTTACCACGTCGACGCCGTCGGCTGCCCTCAACTCGTCGGCGATCGGCGCGCCGTGGTATCCGACTCCACCCACGACCCTCCACCGCGCCTGAAGTCCTTCACCGCGTGCGCGCCGAAAGGCCTCGAGGAGGGCCAGATGATTCCGGCGCGGCTCGATCGTCCCGACGGTCACGAAGTAGGTGTCCCCGGCAGGAGTTGCTTCCGCCGGTGACCTGGGGGGCTCGACCCCTGGGTGGATGACCTCGAGCCGGATGCCCGCGAACCCGGGAACCGCCGCTACGAGGGCTTCGCGTGTTGCCTGGGAGACGCAGATTACGGCAGCAGGATGCTTCCTCAGAGCGACGTGCAAGAGCGCCTTCTTGTAGAGACGGATCGGTCGTGGGTACCAATCCGGTCGTGTCAGGAAGAAGACGTCGTGGACGGTGAGCACGAATGCCCTGTGGCTGGGTACCACGGGCCGGTAGTCGGCGAGATGCACGAGCCGAGCCGAAGTGAGTTCTCGTGCCGTGCCGACCTGCTCGCGGTACACACGACGTAACGGCCGAATTACGCGGCGCCCACCTGGGCCAAGACTCGTGTCGAGAATGCTCGGTCGAAGCCGCCCGGCCGGCTGACGGAGCAACTCGCCACCCAAGCCCCGGGCGTACCGGCCGATCCCTCCAGGCGCACTCCCGTCACACACGAACACGATGTCCGACTTCTCAGACATGCCAATCCGTCCGACGATTCACGACATCGGCCAGCGCGCGTTCGATCGTGGCGACATGCGTCTCCCATGAAAGTACGCCCCGCCGGTCGTACGCCTGTTGACTTGCGCGCTGAAGGACTGAAGACGAATCCAGTTGTTTCAGTGCAGAGCGGAGATCAGGCGCCGCCCCTGCGTCATGAAAGAAGGCGGCGGGCGCCTCGCGGAGGCCGCCCCGGCTGCTTGCGACTACAGGAATGCCGCGGACCGCAGCTTCAATCGTCACGAGCGGAGCGTTCTCCTCCCACTCGCTGGGAACCGCCAAGACATCGATGCGCTCGAAAAATTGCTCACGCGCGGTCCCGTCGACACGGCCCACTACCGAAAAACGAGAATCACTCTGGGCGCGCAACGCAACGTGTTCTAGGAGCGGGCCGTCGCCGGCGATGATGAGGCGCCAGTCGGGCGGTGTGTCATCAACCGCGTCCAACAGCGTCAGCACCCCCTTGTGCTGCGCAACCGACCCGATGAACCCGATCGTGAATGTTGATCCGCGCTCACGTATGCGTCCTGGCACTAGAGGAGTGCCGTGGGGAATGACATCGACAACGGCTGCCGGGAGCGCGCCAAGCTCCACGTGCCTGTCCCGAATGAATTGGCTCGGCGCAATCGCGAGGTCGAGCCGGCGGCGTATCGCAGACGTCCGGATGAGTCGCTGCGGCAAGCACGCCAAGCAGCGCCCGCCGCAGAACTCTCCCGCACGCGTGGTGGTCACCCGCGAACAGATGAGATTGAAGTCGTGGAGCGTGTGTACGTGCGTTAAGCGCATCCGTGCAAGAGCGGTGAAGACGGCCGCGGACAATCCCTGTGGCTCGTGTGTGTGCACCACGTCCGGGCGCCACGAGCTGAGGAACTGAGTCATCTCCCTGTGCACGCGCGGCAGCCACTGTTCGCGTAGGTGCCATGCCACCTTTCGTAGAGGCGGCGCGGCCGAAGCGAGGTCCGGCATCCCCCGCACGTGGAACAGGTCGGCGCGCGACAGCGCTGCGGTCTCGGCACCTGTCACGACGACCACGTCGTGCGAATCCCCCAGTGCATCGGCGAGAGCTGCGGCATAAGCCTCAGCGCCGCCGCCACCACTAGGCGGGAGCGTGTTCGAGACGATCGCGATGCGCATTTCCAAGCCCTCCGTCGACCTCTGGGATTCGCTGGTCGCAGACATCGCGAACCGCGGCGACGAACGCGCGGATATCGAATGCTTCTGCATGGCTCCGCAGGCGCCGGATGTCCCACTCGCGGTCAACGGCGGCCCTGATCGCGTCGGCGAACTCTGCGGCGTCTTGCCGGTCGACCAACACCCCGGTGATCCCGTCGACAACGGTCTCTGTCGCCCCTCCCGACCGGAACGCGACGACTGGGCGACCCGCAGCATTCGCCTCGAGCGGCACGAGCCCGAAGTCCTCCTCGCCGGTGACGATGACCACTGCGGACCCGCTGATGACCTCTGCAACTGCGGCGTCTTCGACCTTGCCGAGGAACTCGACTCCGTCTTCCGCACGTGCGCGTAGAGCGCGGTCGGCCGGCCCTACTCCCACGATCTTCAGTGGAATTCGGAGTCGCCTACAGGCGTCGATGGCAACGTCGATGCGCTTGTATGGCTGGAGCCGCGCGACGACTACTGCATACGGATCCGCATCTCCGCGGGTCGTAGCTTCGAAGCGGTCGACGTCGACGGGCGGCGAGATGACATGCGCAGTCCTGCCGTACGACTGCTCGATGCGTCCGGCCGTGACCTTCGAGTTGGCGATGTACGTGTCAGCTCGCGCTGCTGCTTCGCGGTCGAGCTCGCGCAGGCGGGAGAGCAGCAATTGGCCGGCGCGAAGGCCTATGCCTCTCACGATCGCGCCCTCGCGTGCGAGGTAGGTCTCGGGTGCCCAAAGAAACCGCGGCGGTGTGTGGCAATAGACGACGAGCTTGCCTGTCGTCCTGACGTGGTGCGCCCACGCGCTGGTGCTCGCGAGCACCAGATCGAAGTCCGCTGTCGGGAGCGCTCTTGCGGCTCGGGGATAGAGGGGGAGTAACGACCTGTAGTAGCGGTCGACGAATGGAAGTCTTTGAAGCGAACTCGTCCTCAGACTTTCAAGCGGCACTGCCGCGGGCGTCGAAGGCGGGCGCGCGGCGAGCGCAAAAAAAGCGTCGAAATCCTTCACGGCAGCGAGGTGGCCGGCAACCCGCTCCGCGCCGCCGCGAACGAGGAAATAGTCGTGAACGAGCGCGCTGGTCACTACTCAGCGCTGCGGGCGGCGACAGCGAGCGTCCGACAGAGCAGGGCGACGTCGTTGCGCAGCGACCAAGAGGTCACGTAGAGGTAATCCAGCCGCGTCATCTCCTCGAACGGAATCCCATCACGCCCCAGCGCCTGCCACATGCCCGTAATCCCCGGCTTCAGGTCGAGGCGCCGGCGTCCCCACTCAGCGACCTCGCAGTCCTCCTCAAGAATTAGCGGCCGCGGCCCGACCAGGCTCATCTCCCCCGTCACCACGTTGAACAGCTGCG
>JBBDXZ010000161.1:0-10764 GCA_040902075.1 Gemmatimonadaceae bacterium | reverse complement strand
GGGATGGAGAGCTACGAAACGAAAGCCGCGTGAGACGCGGCCTGCGGCCGAGAACCGCCGCGCCTTCGGCGCGGCAGTTACTTCTCTTCCCCCATCCCAGGCTCTGACGCCAACACGGCCTTCGCGATCTCCACCATCGGCACCGAGCGGTCCTGACTCGTGCGCTGAAGGATGCGATAGGCCTCCTGCTCCGACGAGCCGGTGCGTCGCATCAGGATCCCCTTCGCGCGCTCGATGACCTTGCGGTTCTCGAGTTGCTGCTTCGAGCTCTCCGCGTCTTTGCGCGCCGAGGACAGCTCTTTGGCGCGCCGCGCCGCGAGACGAATCGTGGAGTCCAGCACGCGCGGGGGCGCTGGTTTCGGCAGGAAGGCGATGGCGGACGTGGACTCGACTTCCTTGTCGGACAGCACCAACGATTGATCGCCACTGAACAGCACGACGGCGACGCCCGGCGTGTCGTTCGTGATTCGCTCCGCGGCTTCGATCCCGGAGCCGTCGGGCATGTGGACGTCGAGGAGCACGACATCGGGCACGAGCTCGTGCGCTTTTTCGTACGCCTCTCTGCCCGTCGCCACTTCGGCCACGACGACGTGGCCGAGCGTGTTCAACAAGTCGACAAGCAAGGTGCGCGCGTTGTCGTCATCTTCCGCGAGGAGGACGCGGATCGTGTGGGTCGCCTGCTCTGTCATCGTTTGCACGGTGAGCTTACCTGCGATCTAGACATCATCACCAGCGGTTCCGGACGATACGCTGCATTACGCGTCGTCCGCCACCTGGGTTAAAAACTCCGACGTACGAATCGGCTTGCGCAACATGAAGTCTGCTCCCTCGGATGGGGCGTTATGGCCTTCCCATCCAGTCACTACTCCTACTCGCAGAGAGGGTCGCAGCTCACGCGCCCTAGGAATCAAATCCCATCCACTCGCATCCGGGAGTCCAATATCGGTTACTAGTACCTCGAACTCAGCCCCTTCGGGGGACTCGAGCCTCTCTAACGCCTCTTTAACGCTCCCGGCGGACGTCACGACGTGTCCTTCCAGCTCCAGGAGCGCGGTCATGAACTCGCGGCTGTCGGTGTGATCCTCGACCAGCAGCACGCGACGGGACACTTTCGGACGAACCCGCTCCTTTTTCGGCTCCGCGACCGGAATCGCCGCTCGCGGGAGCCGGATTCGGACGACGGTCCCCGTGCCCGGCTGCGACTCGATTTCCACCTGGCCGCGGTGCCGTTTGACGATACCGTACACCTCGGCGAGACCGAGCCCGGTGCCCATCTGGCCTTTCGTGGTGAAGAAGGGCTCGAATGCGCGCTCCCGTACCTCCGCGGTCATGCCCACGCCCGAGTCGGATACCTCGAGCTCGACCTGGTCCTCGATCACTTCCGTGCGAATGCCGAGCGTGCCGCCGCTCTGCATGGCGTCGAGCGCGTTCTGGACGAGGTTGAGTAGCGCCTCGCGGAGCTCACCCGCGATCCCGCGCACCGGCGCGCCATCGGCGAGCTGGCGCTTCAGCTGAATCTGGCCGCCGCGGGCGCGCTCCGCCCAGAGCGGGCGCGTCATCGCGACCACTTCGTCGCACACTGTGGACAGATCGACGAGCTCATCCCGAACGCCCTGCAGCGGTTCCTGGCGAATGAACCGGCCGACGCGGGCCGCGGTCGCGGCGCCGGTTTCGGCGGCCTTCGCGATGCGGTCGGCGTAATCGCGCACGGCGTCTGGCTTCTCGGCGTTCGCGTTGAGCAAATACGCGGCGGCCATGATCGGGTTGAGCGCGTTGTTCACGTCGTGCATCACGCCCGCGGCGAGCTGGCCCACGGCGGCGAGGCGACGCTCGCGCGACCGCGCGTCCTGCAAGGAGAGCACTTCCTGCGTCCGCTCCTGGACCATGCGCTCGAGGCGCTCGGCTTCCGTCGACACCCGCTCGTACAGCTCCGCCGTACGCCGCGCTTCTTCCTCGAGCTTTTTTGTGAGCTGGACGCGGAACGTCACGTCGCGCTCCACCGTCACGGCGCCGCGGATTCGCCCGCGCTCGTCGTACAGGGGGTTGGCGTTCACCTCGATGATGACCTGGTTTTCGGGTCCCCGGCGGACCGCGAGCGTCTCGCCGCGCACGCGCTCGCCGCGCAACGCGCGCGCGGTCGGGTGCTCGTGCATGAAGAGGCTCGTGCCATCGAGCGTCTTCGGGCGGTCGAGTTGCCAGAGCTCGCGAAGCCCGGAGGGGGTGTGCGGGGCATGGTCCTGCTGCGCCTGCGTATTCGAGCGGATCGTTCGACCGTCCATATCCACAACGCGGACGGAATCGGGGATGACGTCGAAGATCGTTTCGAGCTGTGAGACGCTTCGGGCGAGGCTTTCACGCAGCTCTTCCCGTTCCGTGATGTCGTTGCCCGCGAAGACGATTCCGCGGGAACCGACACTGCCAGGGTCGGCAAGGGGCGCGAACGTCGCTTCGACAACGCGGATGCCGCTGCGGTGTTGGAAGGCGACCGAGTACGCCACGACGGGACGGCCTTCGAGCGCCGCGTCGATCTGCTCGGTAAGATCGGCGAGCGCGTTCGGGAATGCGTCGTAGATGGAGCGACCCATGGCCTGGCGGTCGTCCATCCCCGTGAGCTCACGGAACTTGGCATTGGCGCTGACCAACCGCTGTTCGTGATCGAAAATCGCGATGGCAAGCGAAATGGCCTCGAAGAGGGCGTGCAGACGAGCGATCTGCGCGCCTTCGCCGCGGGTGACGTCGGTGTATGCGTCGGTCAGGCCCGGATTTGTCACGTTGGCAGGATGGGTGCTACCTCGGTGTCTGTCAATGACTTAAGTCGCACAAAAACGCCGGAAATGGGAAATCGGAAATCGGAAATGGGCCCGGAGGCAGTCTTTATGTCTCGATGACGCGCAAATGACGACGATCAATAGCTGGTACCCATGACAAACGCACCGCACGTCCCTGGCTGGGACCTCAAAGAGCTTGTGGCTTGGCAAGTAGCCATGGACTTCGCGACCGACGTGTACCGGGCCACTCGGTCCTTCCCGGATGACGAAAGATTCGGCCTCAGGCTTCAGTTGAGGCGAGCCGCAGTATCCGTGGCGTCAAACATCGCAGAGGGGCACGGGCGCTCGAGTAAGCGCGAATTCGCTCGTTTCGTACTCATCGCCCGAGGATCACTCAAAGAAGTGGAGACGCAGATTCTGATTGCCTCTCGCCTGCACTATTTCTCGCCAGCCGCAGCGCAGAAACTTACCGACGCTCTGTCCCGATTGAACCAGTTGCTCACCGGCCTCCGACCGTGGGCTTCAGAAGTAGCCGTATGCGGGCCCATTTCCGATTTCCGATTTCCGATTTCCGTCTTCTTTCCATTTCCCATTTTCCATTTCCGCAGTTTTCATCAGTTTCTCCGCCCAGTTATCAACCGAGCACCGCGTTGATAGGTAAAGTACGAATACCCCCACTCGATCAGGACGCTCAACCTGTTCCGAAACCCCGCCAGATACATGATGTGGAGGAACAGCCAGAACCACCACGCCGGTTTGCCCCACATTTCGAAAGATGGGAACTGAGCGATGGCGCGGTGGCGACCGATCGTGGCGAGATCGCCCTTGTTGCGATAGCGAAAAGCAACCGTGGTACGACCTTCGATCCGCCGCAGGATGTTGTGCGCGGCGTGCGGCCCACTCTGCATGGCTGCCGGAGCGACCCCAGGGACGCGCTTCCCATCCGTGAACATTTCGGCAAGGTCTCCCACGACGAACACTTCTGAATGCCCGGGTACGGAGAGGTCCGGTTCCACTTTCACGCGGCCGGCCCGGTCGAGCGGAGCGCCGAGAAAGCGTCCGAGCGGCGACGACTCGTTGCCGGCGGCCCAGAAGATAGTCTCGCTCTCGATCCGTTCGTCCTCCACCCAGACCGCTCCGCGCTCCACGCGCGTGACGATCGCGTTCGTTCGCACCTCGACGCCAAGCTCCTCGAGTGCTTCCCGCGCGCGCATCGAGAGTTTTTCCGAGAACGTCGGCAGGACACGTGGCCCGCCCTCGAGCAGAATGACACGGGCACGCCGCGGATCCACGTTGCGAAACTCCCGGGGAAGCGTCCGGCGCGCGATGAGCGGCAGCATCCCCGCCAGCTCGGCGCCCGTCGGCCCGCCACCGACGATCACGAACGTCAGCAGTCGCTCGCGCTCTTCGTCGGTCGCCGCCGTCTCGGCGCGCTCGAACGCGAGCAGGAATCGTTGCCGGATGACGATCGCGTCATCGATGCTCTTGAGCCCAGGCGCGGTCTTCTCCCAGTCGGAATGGCCGAAATACGAGTGCCGCGATCCGGACGCCACGATGAGATAGTCGTAGGGATACGGTCCGCCCTCGTCACAGCCCACGTTGCGCGCGTCGACGTCGATGCCGGTGACGTCCGCGAGCACGACCCGCGTGTTGGTTTGTTTCCGCAGCAACCAGCGAATGGGCGCCGTGATGTCCGTCGGCGCCAGCGTCGCGGTCGCCACCTGATAGAGCAGCGGCTGGAACAGATGGTGATTCGTGCGATCGATGACCGTCACGTCCACGGCGGCATGTTTGAACGCACGCGCCGCGTACAGCCCGCCGAACCCGCCGCCAATGATCACCACTCGGGGGCGAGCCATCGTCATCAGCTGCCCGGCGTGGGATGTCGCATACGGGGAGGGGCGACGATACTCAGCAGCGTGCCAACTGCCACTACCGTGACCGCTCCGACCACGTTGTGCCACAGGAACGAGACGGAGGGTGCTCCAAAATTCACGGCCGCGACCGCGGCCATCCCGGCGAACAATCCGACGAACGCGCCGATGCCTCTCGCCCGCGGAATCATCGCGAGGAGGAAAACGCCGAGGATGGATCCGTAGAAGAACGAGCCGAAACGATTCACGACCTCGATGAGGGAGCCGAGGTTCGCCGCGAACAGCGCGACGCCGCAGGCGAACAATCCCCAAAAACCGGTGGCGGCCTTGGAGACGAAGAGGAAGTGCGCGTCGCTTGCCTCCGGGCGGACCCAGCGGCGGTAAAAGTCGATGACGGTCGTAGTCGCGAGTGAGTTCAGCTCCGCGGCAATGCTCGACATCGCCGCCGCGAGCACTGCCGCGATGAAGAGCCCGAGCAATCCGATCGGGAGATGGTCTATGGCGAACCGGGGCATGATGTAGTTCACGTCGCGCGACGGCTGTCTGGTTGCGCGCGCGACGATGGAGAGGGCCTCGTCTCGGAGGGCACTGGCGCCGACCTCGCTGACCTTGAACATCCGCGCGGCCGTCTCGCGGGCCGAATCCGATTCGGCAACGGCGAGCATCCGGGCCGCGGAATCACGCTGCGTGAGCCGGGCCTGGTATTCCTCCCGCAAGACCTCGAATGTGCCGGGATTCGCGGCGATGAGCAGCCGCTCGTGCGCGGGATTGAACAGCAGCGGCGGACGCGTGAACACGTAGAAGGCGAACACCAGGACACCGATGAGCAGCACCAGCGCCTGTAAGGGAATCTTCCAATAGGCCGACATGAGGAGCGAGCTGCGCGCCTCATCCACCGAGCGGGCCGTGAGATATCGCTGCACTTGGCTTTGATCGGTGCCGAAGTACGACAACATCAGGAAGGTCCCGCCGATGATGCCGGACCAGAACGTGTACGTGTTGGTCAGACTGAACGAGAAGTCGTAGACCCGCGTCCGTCCCGCGGCTCCCGCGATGTGCAGGGCATCGATCGGAGACACGGGCAGCTTGACGAGCAGTGTTACGACGATCGCGAGCAGCGCGAACACGATCAACGCCATTTGCTTGACGTCCAGCCAGGTCACCGCTTGGACGCCTCCGATCATCGTGTAGAGGACGGTTGGAACGCCGATCAGAGCGACCGCCAGAGTCAGGTCCCATCCGAAGACCGCGGAGAACACGACCGCAGGCGCGGAGATGATCACGCCACACGACATGCCGCGCGACAGCAAAAAGAGGAGCGCCGTCAGCGACCGGGTGCGCGCGTCGAACCGCCGCTCGAGAAACTCGTAGGCGGTGAACACTTTCGCCCCGTGCAGGAAAGGGACGAGCGTCACGCCGAGGATCACCATCGCGATCGGCAGGCCGAAGTAGAACTGGATGAACCGCATGCCGTCGGTCGCACCCTGGCCGGTGCCGCCGATCATGGTCACCGCGGACAGCTGGGTCGCCATCACCGACAGACCGACCGCCCACCACGGCAGCGACCGATTCGCGAGAAAGTAGCCCTCCATCTCGTGCGTGTTCTTCGACCGTCGCAGCCCGTCCCACACGTTGTACGCGAGCCAGGCGATGACGATCAGCCAGTTGATTGGGTGCATTGCGACCGAGCGGAGGGAACTACGTCACTTCGTGAATGTCACCTGCAGCCACCAGAGCAGCAGCAGCGTGACGACCTGCACGGTCATCACGCCAATCAACGTGCGACGAAATCGGCCAGCGTCGTTGGTGTTCTCGGTCATGGAGTCAGTCGCGGTGGGTCGATTCCCGCGCTCAGGAGGTTGACGAACAACCGCGCGCCGCCCGGCACGCCGGCGGGAAGCTGGCGGAAGAAGGACAAGGTCGTGTAGATGTACACGCCTTCCCCGAGCGGGGCGACGAGAATCGCGCCGCGGTTCGCCGACTCACCGGGATCGCTCATCGCCAGGAGAGCGCGATAGCGCTCGTCGAAGGTGCGCGGCATGTACAGCGCTCGCTCCTGCACCCATCCGGCGAAATCCCGGTCGCCGATCCGGTTCGGCAGCGTCATCTCGCGAGCGTTCGGATCGAGGATCGTCACGGGCGCGTCCTCGTGAGTGACGCGATGGTGCGGACGGGCGATCGTCACGGGGAATGGCATGATGCCCGGCTGCATCATCTCATACTGTCCGTACTGCACGACGAGCGTGCCGCCTTTGCGCGCAAAGTCGAGCAGGCGGGGATTCGCGGCCACGAGCTCGGGGTGTGCTTCATACGCGCGTGGCCCGACGACGACCGTGGTGAAACCCGACAGCGGCGTGCGCGCGAGATCGCTCGCGGGGATGACCGTGACCGGAATGCCGAGCTGCGCGAGCGCTGGCGCGACATTGTCACTGACGCCCGCGATATAGCCGACGCGCAGCGCTGCCGGCACGCGGACGTCCACGGCCGAAACGCGAATCTCCGCCGGACGATAGATGCGCTGGCGGCGAATGTGGTCGTAGTCGATCAGTTGATAGCCGGTGCGGAAAGTCGCACCGTTGCTCTCGGCAAACGCGGCGATGCGATGGTCGCCCGCCGGCAGTCGCCCGCGGACACGAAACGCCACGACTTGCCGCGCATCATAGCCACCGAGACGCGTGGTCCGCGTCGCGCTGTCGGCCGTCAGTCCCCGCGGGAGCGCCAGCGTCACGCGCA
This sequence comes from Gemmatimonadaceae bacterium, assembly GCA_040902075.1. Taxonomy (GTDB): domain Bacteria; phylum Gemmatimonadota; class Gemmatimonadetes; order Gemmatimonadales; family Gemmatimonadaceae; genus DASPMP01. Next base: position 3,389 of record JBBDXZ010000161.1, on the reverse strand, counting down.
CGACGCGCGGGTTGGGATCTGCGGAACGCAAGCGCACGGCGATTTCGCGATCGAGCGGCGCGCTGGATTGCGCGTACTGATTCTGCTGGTCGAGCGCAACGGTAACGAAGGGCGCGCTCGACACCGGATGCTGAACTTCGCCTCGCACGTCGTCGGCATAGCGAAAAACGACTGGCGCGACAAGACTGATCGTTTCTGCCATGGAGCGTCCGCCAAGGTCTACACCGTAGCTTACACCCGGATAGACCGCGAGTCGGTTCTCTGCCGTGGCGCTGCCTGGCAACACGAACATGCCTGTCCCTTTACCGCCGGCCAGCCACCACGGTTGCAATATCGAATCGACTCGACCGATGAGTGTATCGCGCAGCACTTCCGCGGGCGGAAGCAGGCGCGTCATGGAAATTGAAGTCCCGCGGTGACCCGACGCCATCCCACCGCTGACAGCCACGGTGTCGCGACCGCGATTGTAAATCGACACGAGAATCGGAATGATCGTATCCAGCGGAAGCACCTCCAGCGACGTCGCTTCGATCGATATTCCGCTGCCTATCCGCAAAGCGTTCAGAATCCTGATGCGCGCGTTGTCGACGCTGGCAGCGAGGTCCGCATGTAGTACGGTTCGTCGTGAACCACCCTCGCTTCGCTCGACGCGCTCGCACGCGTTGACGGTGTTCGGAGGGCAGATGGATCGGACCCACAGCGCGGCCCGCGACAGCGGTGCGATCAGTTTCTCCGGCGCGAAAGGATCGAATGCCACGCGAACGGCGGCGAATGCCGAATGCAGCGAGTCGAGCGCTGCCCGCGCGCGAGCATCTGAAACGGTTGACCGGAAGCGAGCCCACGTCGTGTCGAGGCCGTCGAACAGAGTCTTCTCGCTGGCGGCGGGACTCTGCTCGTTGACACGCGAGGCTTCGCGTCGCAGGTAGTTGAGCAACGGACCCTTTCGCTGAAGCGCACCGAACCCCTGCGATTTGTGCTGCGAGCGGCTCTCGCCCGCGATCTCCGCATACGAGCGCCCGAGAAGCGGCGAGTACTCGCCCACGTCGAAGCTCAGCGTCCCCGCCTGCTGATTGAAGCGCGCCGCGCGATAGAACTTTAGGGGCGTCCAGGACGTTCCGAACTTGTCGATCGGAAAGCGACCTGTATCACTTGCTACATCGTACGCCTCTCGCGCGAGGATGCCCGAGACTTGGTGATGCCCGTGACCATCGCGAGGCGTTCCCGAGAACACAGCAACGATGACGTGCGGGCGGAACGCGCGCACGACTCTGACGACATCACCGAGGATCGAGTCCTTGGGCCAATGATTGTACGTATCGACGGTGTCCTTCGAGAAACCGAAATCGTACGCGCGGGTGAAGTATTGGAGCGCGCCGTCGATGCGACGCGCCGCCAGCAGCTCTTCCGTGCGAATGACGCCGAGAGCCTCGCCGAGCTCATTGCCGATCAAGTTCTGACCGCCATCGCCGCGCGTAAGCGACAGATACGCCGTCTGTACGTGACGGCCGCGCGACAGCCACGAGATCAAAAAGGTGTCTTCGTCGTCGGGATGCGCGCCGATGAGCAACACTCGCGTATTGACGCCAAGGCCCAAAACGGCTTCGCCAAGCGCAATCGCGCCGCGCTCCTGGGCGAACAGGATGGGCGGCGCGAAAATCAGCAGGAGGACGAGGAGAGGCCGCGTCAGACCTTGGCTCTCCGCTTCGTCGGCTGTGGCAGCGTCAACACTTCGTTCACGAGGCGCGCCTGCTCGACGGTGTGCGCTTGATGGTAACCTTCCGCGGGGCTCGCGCGCTCCGGACGTCCCAGGTATCGAACCGTGAGCTGGTTGCCGGTAGATGCCCGCAGGCGCGGTGAGACGAATGTCCACGCGCCCATGTTCTTCGGCTCCTCCTGCACCCACACCACTTCTTCAATGTTGGGATAGCGGTCCACCACCGCGGCGACCTGTTCGTGCGGCCATGGATACAGCTCCTCGACGCGCGCGATCGCGATGCCGTTTGTGTCCCGATCATTCTTCGTTCTTTCTTTCCCGGCCCGGGTGCTCACGAGGTCGTAGTACAATTTTCCCGAACAGAACACAAGGCGCCGCACCGCGTCTCGCCGCGCTTCGGCGATCGCGTCGTCAATCACCAACTGGAACGAGCCGGCGGTGAGATCCTCCAGTCGCGACGCGGCCTCCGGCAGTCGCAGCAGCGATTTCGGCTGCATCAGGATGAGTGGGCGCTTCGCCTGGCTGCGTCCTTGCCGCCGCATCACGTGAAAGTACTGCGCGGGCGTGGACGGGTACGCCAGCATCATGTTCCCCTCGGCTGAGAGCTGCAGGAAACGCTCGAGGCGCGCGCTCGAGTGCTCGGGCCCCTGTCCTTCGTATCCGTGCGGAAGCAGCAGCACGAGCCCCGAGTCCTGGCCCCACTTGGCGCGGTCGGCCGCGAGAAACTGATCGATGATTGGCTGGGCGACGTTGGCGAAATCGCCGAACTGGGCTTCCCACGCGACCAGCTCGCGCGGCGCCGCCGTGCTGAAGCCGTACTCGAAGCCCATGACCGCCGTCTCCGACAGCGGGCTGTTGTAGATCTCGAACGCCGCCTTCGCGTTCGGCAGGTTCGCGAGCGGCGTATAGGTCTCGCCCGTCACGACGTCGTGCAGCACGGCCTGGCGGTGGGAGAACGTGCCGCGTTCCACGTCCTGGCCGGTCACGCGAATGCCGATGCCTTCCACGAGCAGCGACGCGAACGCGAGCGCTTCGCCGTGCCCCCAATCGATGCCGCCGGCCTGCAGCGCGTCGCGACGGCGCGGCAGCGTACGCTGAATCGTCGGATGCAGCTTGAACGAGCTTGGCCACTGCAACAGTTGCTCGTTGAGCGCGACGAGCGTCTCGGCGCGAACCGCGGTCTCAGTCGGCGCCACAGTCATGGCCTCGAACTCGCCGGTGGGATGCGCCTCGCGATCGGCCTCCTTCACTTCCGTGAAGATGGCGGTGAGCGCCTCGGCGATCTCCTTGTCGATTGCGCGCACGTCGTCCTCCGACACCACGCCCTCTCGCACGAGACGCGCGCCGAACACCTCGCGCGGCGACGGGTGCGCCTTGATCAGATTGTAGAGTTTTGGCTGCGTGAAGCTGGGCTGATCGGCCTCGTTGTGTCCGTGACGCCGATATCCCACCAGATCGATCAGCACGTCCTTCTTGAACTGCTGCCGGTAATCGATCGCGACCCGCACGGCGAGCATGCAGGCCTCAGGGTCGTCGGCGTTCACGTGCAGGACAGGAACCTCGAAGCCTTTCGCCAGGTCGCTGGAGTAGTGCGTGCTGCGCGCGTCGATCGGGTCGGTCGTGAAGCCGACCTGGTTGTTCGCGAGGATGTGGAACGTCCCCCCGACACGATAGC
>JBBDXZ010000160.1:0-10771 GCA_040902075.1 Gemmatimonadaceae bacterium | reverse complement strand
AGCCCGTACCCGACCAGGAATTCATTCGGCGCGTCGAACCCCACGAACTTCGTGGAATACTTGAGCTCCTGCGCCACATGCTTGTGCAACAGCGCGCAGACCTCGAGTGAACGCGGATTTCGTGCCTTCAGTACGTCCATTAAACGGCTCAGCGTCCGGCCGGTGTCGACGATGTCTTCAACCAACAGGATGTGTTTCCCTTCAAGCTCGGTTTCGGGATCGTACAACAGTCGCACGTTCCCGCTGGAAAAGGTGTTGTCGCCGTAACTCGACGCCACCAGAAAATCGACCTGCAGCGGACGACGGATCTGCCGCACGAGGTCGCTGAGGAATATAAAGCTTCCCTTGAGCAGACCGAGCACGAGCAGATCGCCGTCCGGATAGGCCACCATGATCTGATCGCCCAATTCCTTCACTTTCCGGGCGATCTGCTGCTCGTCATAGACCACGCGCCGCACAGCGCGTCCCATCAGCCGGGGGTCAGCGGTGGTCGAGGTCACAGCGACAACAGACTCCTCGAAAAAGGGACACTTCGGCTACCGCCAACGACGCAACTCGAACTGATGACGCGTACGCGCGATCTCCCATCCACCTGAGAGCTGAATGCGCGCGCCCGTCCGACTCCTATTTGTAAACGCGGCGGCGCGTTCCGTTCCGCGCCAGTCCATCGCCAACCCCACGCGCGCCGCGATGGCTGGCCAGAGCGACGCGAGCTCTTCCCGAGAATAGGCCTTCAAGGCGTCCACAGCAACGGAGAGCCGGTCTCCGCTGGCCGATACCCGGGCGAGCGGACCGGTCATCTCGTCGAGACGCGTCCGCCACATGCCCGCCTCGCGGGCGAGCCCGATCAATTGCTCGTCGAAGCCCGGCGTTACTCTGGCGATGGCGGGCAACAAATCCCGACGCACGCGGTTGCGGAAGTGGCGCATCGAACGGTTGGTCGGATCCTCGATCCACCTCGCGCCCACTTCGTCGGCATATTCGGCCACTTCGTCCCGCGCGAACTCCAGGAGCGGGCGCACCGCATCACCCCGCGCGAACAACCCCGCGAGCCCCCGTGCGCCGGCGTCGCGCAGCACCCGCATGAGAATGGTCTCGACCTGATCGTCTCGCGTGTGGGCGGTCGCGATCATCCCGCCGGTCCGATCGGTCACGTCGGCGAAGAACTGACGCCGGGCCGCGCGCCATTCTGCCTCCGACGCGTCCTCCCCGAGCGCCGCGTTCGCGCGTCCGATGACTACGGGGAACCCGAGCCTCGCCGCTTCATCCGCCACCAGCTCCGTGGCTTCCGTGGCAGCGGGTCCGGTCCCATGATCGAACGTCGCCACGGCCACGATCGATCGCGGGGAGGCGCGCGCAACGGCGTGCAGCAGCGCCATCGAATCACGGCCGCCTGACACTGCCAGGGCGATTTGCTTTCCAGCCGCGGCGCGACGTACCGCCGTTTCGAGCCGGCGGCTCTTCCCACCAGTGGAAGGTAGGGTGCGGCTCGCCATCATCATGCTAAGGTAGCGCGACCGGGCCCACGCCGCCTATTTTTGGGCACGACACACCCGTTTTCGGGGGGAACGCTCTCGTGGAAAGCCAAGGTCCACTCGCCATTCTCTGGGTTGGTATAGGGCTGTGCTGTTTCTACATCGCGCTCGTGTGGCTCAATACGCTGCTCGGCTTTTTTCTCACCCCGCTGTTCATCATCCCAGCTACCTGGTTGATGGATTGGAAAAAGCGCCGGGACGAGGAGAAGAACGCCTCCGCGCGGTGAACCGGGGAAGTTGGGTGGCGGTAGGGCTGCGGCGCGTGCCGCGGCCCTTCGTTGTCTTCGCCCTCATCGTGGTCACGACCGCGCAGGCCGCGGCGCAGGACCCTGTGCGGCCGTGGCTCCCATGGCGCACGCTCTCGACCCAGGGTTATCGCTTCCACTATCTCCCAGAATTCGAGCAATTCACGCGAGACATCGCGCAGCGGGTTGAAAGCGTCGATTCGGCGATCGCGACGCTCGTAGGGTACACGGCGCCGAAACCGGTGCACGTCGTGGTGGACGACCCCTTCCTCATCGCGAATGGCTACGCGCTTCCCTTTCTCGATAAGCCCGCGACCGTCTGGTGGGCGACGCCGCCGGACCCACGCAACGACATCGGCAACTTTCGCACGTGGGGCGAAATGCTCGCGGTGCACGAGCTGACCCACATCGCGCATCTCACGCGTCCGTCGCGCAACCCGTTCCAGCGGCATCTGTGGGCATCGCTCTCGGCGAACCTGGGTCCCATCGCCCGCAAATCCCCGCGGTGGGTCATCGAAGGCTATGCAACTCTGATCGAAGGGCGGATCACGGGAACCGGTCGGCCCAATAACGTGTGGCGGCCAGCGATCCTCAGACAATGGGCAATCGAGGGACGCCTGCCGACATACGCCCAACTTTCCGGTTGGAGCGATTTCAACGGCGGTGAGTTCGCGTACCTCGGCGGCTCCGCTTTTCTCGAATGGTTGAGCAGGCGCGAGGGCGACTCGAGTCTCGTGCACGTGTGGCGCCGGCTCACGGCTCGTCGCGTCCGGTCGTTCGAGGCGTCGTTCACGGGCGTCTACGGCGACGCTCCCGCCCTTCTCTATGGTAGACATGCCGCGGAGCTCACCCGCGACGCGTTGCTCGCCAAGGCAGCGCTCGAGCGGGCGGGTATCCTCGAAGGGGAGCTCGTTCAGCGCCTGGCGTGGACGACCGGCGATCCCGCGATCTCGCCGGACGGCAAGCGCGTGGCGATTCCGCTGCGCGAGCGCGATCGGCCCGGCCGCCTCGTCGTGTGGAAGTCCGAGCCGGAGCTGGAGGACACGGCCGCGGTCCGCAGGCGGGTGGAGGCTCTCAAGAAAGACCCGCTCGATGTCCCAGACCGTCGTTTCTATCCGGCGCCGAAGCGAGCCGAGAAGACGCTACTCGCGACGAATGGACGATCGTACCAGACGCCGAGGTGGCTCGCGGACAATCGCCGGGTCCTCGTCACGCGCTGGATGCAGCGGAGCGACGGTACGCTCAGTCCCGGCCTGTACGTTTGGGACACTGAGACAGGCGACGTGCGGCGAGTGACTCGGGCCGTCGGCGTGTTGCACGGCGATCCGCATCCAACGCGCAAGGACGCGGTCGCGATGCAGTGCCACTGGGGACACTGCGACATCGCGCGCGTGGACCTGGAGCGGGGCGTGATGTCCACGCTCCTCGAGGGCAACGCGCAGACGTCCTACTACCGGCCGCGCTACGCCCCGGACGGTTCCCGATTCGTCGCGAGCATCACGGAGAACGGCAGTTGGGATGTGGTGGTGGCCGACAACGCCGGCAAGGTGATGCACCGCGTCGGCCCCGAGGACGGAGCCAACCGCTACGACGCGCAGTGGCTTGGGAACGATTCGCTCGTCGTGGTCTCGGAGCGGGGCGGCATCGCCAACCTCGAGGTCCTCAGCGTCCGCGACGGCCGCGCGCGATCGCTCACGCGAGTCACCGGCGCGGCGGTCGGACCCGATGTGAATCGCGCCGACGGCTCCATCTGGTTCCTCTCGATGCATTCACACGGGTTCGACGTGCGCCGCTTGCCGCGCGGCGGCGCGATCGCGGATAGCGCCGTCACGATCTCGAGGGAGCGTTTCGGTTTCGCCGGCGCGGCAACGGCCCGGCCGATGGAGCTCGCGGAATGGCCTATCGCGGCTCCGCAATCCTACGGCGCCGGTCCGAGCCATCAGCGCTGGTTTCCTGGAGGCTACGCCTCCGCCGATGGCGCGGGCGCCTTCGTGGCCGTCTTTCGCGGGGACATCTTGGGCCGGCTGAATGCAACGGCCATTGGGGCGCTCGGCGAGCCCGGCACCTGGCAAGGCGGCTCGCTCCGCGCGACCTGGCGTTTTCCGCGACCAGCGATCGAGGTGGGTGCGTTCGGATTCATTCACGAGCCCTCGCTCGGTCGAAACGCGCAGCCCGCGGCCGACAGTTTGGACACGACGCTTTTGCAGGGCGTGATCGCGGTCGCCGGCGAGCGCCGCGGAGAAGGCTGGCATATGCGCTCTCGGCTGGGGGGAGGCGCCGGCACTTTGGGAACACGAATCGGCGGCTCACAGTTTCGCGGGCTGGGCTTTGGCGAAGTCGACTTGTTCCTGCAACAAGTGCAGGGAACGCGCGGAATGACGGAACGGCTGCGCGGCCATGTCGCGCAGGGCCATACGCTCGCAACGTACCATCGTACGATCGCCTCGCTCCAGCTCGTGACAGCCGGCCGCGACATGATGCCTTTTCAGGCGCGCGTGACCGCCGGAAAACTGGTCGGCGCACCGCACCCCTTCGAGCGATTCACGATCGGCAGCGGACCCGCGCCGGTGGCTGACAGCTCGCTGCTCAGTCAGCGGTACAGCATGCCGATGTTTCCGACGGCGATTGCTACCGGAAACGCGATGCTCGCCTGGCGCGTGGCGCTCCCGTCCGCCATGTGGACTGCGTTCTACGAAGGCGCCAGCGCCGCGGAAGACTTCTCCGAGCTGAGGAAATGGAATCGCGCGGTGGGACTCGAGACTCGATTTGCGTATGGGCCGGTCCCGGTCGCGTTCCTTCCGCGGGTCGACTTGCGCGCCGGCGCCGCGTATACGCTGGACGAGCCCTTTCGAAAGAAAGTGCGCGTGTTTCTCGAGATGCGAGTCGAGCCCTAGGCTAGGAGTCCAGCCACGCCGGGCGCGGGCGGCGCGAACTGCTCCGATTCCGTGCTTCCATGGAGCGCCGCCGTCGAAGACGCACCTCCCGTGATCGTCATCAGCAACTGATCGAAGTACGCCGTCCCCGCCTCGCGCTGATGCTTGGTGGCCGTATATCCGTCCTTCTCGCGCGCGAATTCCTGAGACTGCACCCGAACGTAGGCGGGCATTCCCTCCTCCGCGTAGGCCCGCGCCAGCTCGAAGGTGTTGAGATTGATGAGGTGCCAGCCGGCGAGCGTGATGAACTGGAACTTGTAGCCCATGGCCGCGAGCTCGCGCTGGAATGACGCGATGGTCTTCGCGTCGAGGTTCCTCTCCCAATTAAAGGACGGCGAGCAGTTGTACGCGAGCATTTTGCCGGGAAACTTCGCGTGAATCCCCTCGGCGAAGCGTCGCGCCTCGTCGAGGTCGGGGGTGGAGGTCTCGCACCACAAGAGATCCGCGTACGGCGCGTACGCCAGTCCGCGCGCGATCGCCGATGCCATTCCCCCGGTCACGCAGTGATAGCCTTCGCTCGTGCGCGAGTCGCTGCCCGCGACGAACGGCCGGTCGCGCTCGTCCACGTCGGTCGTGAGCAACGTCGCCGCCAACGCGTCCGTCCGAGCGACGATTACCGTCGGAACGTCGAGGATGTCGGCGGCGAGACGCGCCGCGGTCAACGTCCGGACATGTTGCGCGGTCGACACCAGCACCTTCCCGCCCATGTGCCCGCATTTCTTTTCGCTCGCGAGCTGGTCCTCGAAGTGAATGCCGGAGGCGCCCGCTTCGATCATGGCTTTCGTCAGCTCGAAGGCGTGCAGTGGTCCGCCGAAACCCGCCTCGGCGTCCGCCACGATCGGCACGAGCCAGTTTTTCCCGTTGCGTCCTTCGCTCCATTCGATCTGGTCGGCGCGGAGCAGCGCGTTGTTGAGCCGTCGCACGAGCGCCGGCACGCTGTTGCTGGGGTAGAGGCTCTGATCGGGATAGGTCTGGCCGGCCAGGTTTCCGTCGGCCGCGACCTGCCATCCACTCAGGTAGATGGCCGGGAGACCCGCGCGCACCATCTGTACCGCCTGCGCTCCCGTGAGCGCGCCAAACGTGCGTACCGGCTCGTCGCCGCTCGTGAGCTGCGACCACAGGCGGTCGGCGCCCAGGCGCGCAAGCGAATACTCGAGCCGGACCGAGCCCCGGAGGCGCAGCACATCTTCGGCCGTGTAGCCGCGCGTGACGCCGCGCCAGCGGACGTCGGTCTTCCAGCGCTGCTCGAGGTCCTTTGCCTCGCGTGCGATTGAATCTTTGATTGTCGTCATGCACACCTCACAGTCGGTCATCCCGAGCCCCTCACCTGTCATCCCGAGCGTAGAGAGGAATCTGCAATTGTTCGGGGCAGGCTACGCGAGGGATCTGCACGTTTCTCACTGCAGATCCTTCAGCTGCTTCGCAGCCTCAGGATGACCCGTCCAGCAGCTTGTATCCGGGAACAGTCAGGAATTCCTGCCACTCCCCGAGCACCAGCTCATCGAGCAGCGCTGCCGCGTCGTCCAAACGCGAGTCAGTCGCCGCTGACTGGCGAAGCTCCGCGACGACTTCCTCCCGAACTCCGCGGTACACATCAGCACTCATCGTGCCGGAGCCATCCACGGCCACGCGATGTGTGATCCACTGCCACAGTTGTGAACGCGAGATCTCGGCGGTCGCCGCGTCCTCCATGAGGTTGTGGATGGCGACCGCTCCCGTGCCGCGCAGCCAGGCATCCAGATATTGCAGCGCGACGTCCACGTTGGTCCGAACGCCGGTCGCGGTGATCCTGGCTCCCGCGATCGCGACATCGAGGAGCTGCGTCGGCGTCGTCCGGACGTCGTCGCGCAATTTCCCTTTCTGGTTCGGTTTGTCGCCGAGGACGCGATCGAACACTTCGCGCGCGACCGGCACGAGATCGGGGTGAGCCACCCAAGTCCCGTCGAAGCCGTCGCCGGATTCCCGTTCTTTGTCCTCGCGCACTTTTTTCAGCGCGAGCTCATTCACCGCTTTGTCCCGGCGACTTGGCACGAACGCCGCCATGCCGCCGATCGCGTGTGCTCCGTGTTGGTGGCAGATCTGGACGAGGCGCTGGGCATAGGCGCGCATGAACGGAACGGCCATGGTGATCTGCGCGCGGTCCGGCAGCACGAAGTCCGGCCGGGTGCGAAACGCCTTGATGATACTGAAGAGATAATCCCAGCGGCCGGCATTCAGCCCCGCCGCATGGTCGCGCAGCTCGTACAGAATCTCCTCCATCTCGAACGCCGCGTAGATCGTCTCGACCAGCACGGTCGCTCGTATCGTTCCACGTGGAATACCGACCGTGTCCTGCGCAAAGTTGAAGACGTCATTCCACAATCGTGCTTCGAGATGGCTCTCCAGCTTGGGCAAGTAGAAGTACGGCCCGGTGCCGCGCCCAAGTGTTTCGCGCACGTTATGGAAGAAATAGAGCCCGAAGTCGACGAGGCTGGCCGACGCGGGACGTCCGCCAAACAGCACGTGGGCCTCGTCGAGATGCCACCCGCGCGGGCGCACCACGAGCGTCGCGAGTCGTTTTTTCAGCTGATACTGCTTCCCTTCCGGAGACGTAAAGTCGAGTGTCCGGCGCACGGCATCCATGAGCGCCCCCTGCCCCTCCACGACATTCTGCCAGGTGGGTGACAGGGCATCCTCGAGATCCGCCATGAACACCGATGCGCCGGAGTTCAGCGCATTGATCATCATCTTTCGCTCCGCGGGACCGGTGATCTCGACCCGGCGATCGTCCAGATCTTTGGGCGCGGCCGCGACACGCCAATCCTCCGGGGCCGGTCCCTCTCCGGCGGCGGCGAACCGCAGTGATGCATCGCCGCTCTGGAGCGCGTTCCAGCGGTCCGCGCGCCGCCGGAGGAGCTCCACGCGGCGGTCACCGAACTCGCGGTGCAACCCCGCGAGAAATCTCAGGGCGTCGGGCGTGAGAACTCGCGCAGACTCGCTCGTGGGCGACCCTGTGACTCTGACGTTCGATGACGTGGTTACTGTCATGTAAAAAGCCGACGGTGGTTCATTTCGAATCGCGAAGGGCGAGAGCCGTGCCAGAACTTACGTCATGTTGTCGCATGTTACTGTACTACCGTATATTGGGGGTCACTCCCTACCAATGAATCAAGGCGTCCCTCACACACCACCGCCTGCCTCTCCAGCCAATCCACCGGATGAGCATCCCGGAATGAGGCACCGCGTTCCCAGGCGCGGGCGGAAATAACCGGAGGTTGGAAATGCAGCGGCACCGTCTGACGCGGTACCTCGCACTTGTTGGATCACTCGCCGTAACTGTTCCCGCTTCGGCGCGCGCCCAGGCCTTCGGGATCAACGAGATCGGCACCTGCGCGGCGTCTCGCGGATTCGCCGTCACGGGTTCGCCGTGCAAGGACGCGTCCTCGATCTTCTGGAATCCCGGAGCCGCCACCAGCCAAAAAGGGTGGACGTTTCTCGCTGGCGCTGCTGTCATCCTGATCAACGCGGAGTTCGAGCAGGACACCACGTTCCGGGAATACGAGAGTGACGTCCCCACGGCGGTCGTGCCGCACGCCTTCATCAACTATCGCAGTGAGAACAGCAAGCTGGCGTACGGGCTCGGATTTTACGTTCCGTATGGGCTCACCTCGCAGTGGACGGACAGTTTCCCTGGGCGTTTTCAGGCGCAGAAGGCCGCGCTAGCGACGTTCTACGTGCAGCCGAACATCGCGTATCAGATCAACGACAAGTGGTCGCTCGGCGGCGGCCCGGTGTTCGGACATTCGACGGTGGAGTTGATCCAGGGAATCGACCTCGCCGATCAAATCGCCGTTCCGGCAGCCGCGCCGAATCCGGCCATCCTCTTCCGCCAGCTGGGAATCGCGGCCCGCACCGAGTTTGCCAAGGCAAATCTCAACGGAAGCGCGACGGCCTTTGGCGCTCACGTTGGCCTGTTTGGACAGCCGACGCCCGAGTGGTCCGTCGGCATTCGTTTTCTGACACCGCTCGAGTTCGAGTACGACGGCGCCGAAGCCACCTTCACGCAGACCAACACCGGGCTGATACTGCCACCACAGAACCCCGTCTGCTTTCCCGCCGGAACGAATCCGATTTGCGCCGGCAACCCGAACGCGACGGTAAGCATCGACGCGCTCGTGGCGGCGTCGTTCACGACGGGGGGGCCGCTGGTCACGCAGGGCGTCGAAACGAAGATCACGCACCCGGCGCAGATTCAAGGCGGCGCGGGGTACAGCGGCTTCAAGGATTGGCTCGTCTCGGTGGATTATTCTTGGACGGGCTGGCGCCGCTTCAAGGAGCTGCCGGTCACTTTCCTCGGCCCGGCCAACGGATCAAACCGGTTGTTGATCGAGGACTACAACAACACGTCGGCCATTCGCATCGGGGCACAGCGTTCGTTCACCGGTGGATCGAGCGTCCGCTTCGGCTTCTCCGGGGTCGCGAGCGCGGCACCCGACGAGACGGTCACTCCGCTGCTGCCCGAGCAGGACCGCTCCTATCTGACCCTTGGCGGTGAGTATCCGATCACGAATGGCTGGGCGATCGAGGGTGCATACCTCAGGGTGATGGCCCCGGGCAGGCGCGGCCGCATCATCGAGCGGTCGAGCCGTTCAGTCACCGCCACCCAGATGAACAGTGGCAAATATGAATTGAGCGCGAACGTCATCTCGGTAAGCGTTAAAGGGAACTTCTAACTCTGAAGATGGGAGATACCGGAATGCACCGCTTTCATAAAGTTTGGCGCTTCGCGGCTGTCCTGAGCGCAGTGACGCTCGCGGCGTGCAGCGGCGGCGACAACAACAGGATCCTGGGACCGAAGCCGACCGGCGCGAATTCGATCTTCCAGAGTTATGTCTCCATGGGGAACTCGATCACCGCGGGTTATTCGGCCAGCGGCATCACCGACGCGACACAACGGACGTCATACGCGTTTCTCCTCGCGCAACAAATGGGAACGCGGTTCGCGTACCCGTCGCTCGCGGGTCGCGGCTGCAACCCGCCCGTCGCGAACTTCCAGACGCAAGCCGGGCCGGGAACCATCACCGCCGCGCAGCGGCCGACGATCTGCGATCTGCGCACGGCCACGTCGGCGACCGATATTCTGAACAACGTCGCGGTCCCGAACGCCAGCTCGTTCGATCCGACCGACGCCGATGGCACGCCGTTCTCGAACATCCTGACGTCGCTCTTCCTGGGCGGCAAGACACAGGTGCAGCGCGCCCTGGAAGCTCACCCGACCTTCGCGTCCATCTGGATTGGGAACAACGACGTCCTCGGTTTCGCCCTGCGCGACGGACGCGCGGCGGCGCCGACGGGACTCGCCGGAATGACGCCGGTGGCCACGTTCCAGACGAACTACACCGGCATGCTCAATCAGCTCCTTGCCGCTGAGCCCGACCTCGAGGGCATTTTGATCGGCGTGGGGCAGGTGGCGAACCTGCCAGTCATGTTCCCCGCCGCCGCGATGTCGAGCCCGGCGTTCAAGGCGGGCTTCGACGCTATTGCGGGAACAGCGACGACGCTCGATAACAGCTGCGTAGCAGGCGGCGCGGGCGCGACCTCGCTGATCAACATTTTCCTCGCGTTCCAGATTCGCACGGTGGGAGCAGCCGGCGGATTTCCCCCTATCGTCGCCTGCGTCGCCGGCGGCGCGAGCGGCGCGCTTCCGGCGCCTGTCGGTGACATCCTCATTTTGGAGCCATCGGAGCTGACGACGCTCTCGACGCGCATCGACGCGCACAACGCGCACATCGCCGCGGAGGCCACGAGGATCGGTTTCGCATACTACGATCCCAACCCAAGGCTCGTGACATTGCGCACGGCTGGCACCGTTCTCACGAACATCCCCAATCTGGCATCGGCCACCGCCACGTTCGGCACGGGCATGGCGCTGGATGGCGTACATCCCGGCGCGCCGATCCACCGAATAATCGTCAACGATCTGATTCCGTTGATCAACACGAAATACGGCACCACCCTGGTGCCCGTTCCATAGGTTCCGCTCCACTGGTTATCATCGGGGGGGGGGAAACGACCACCC
>JBBDXZ010000159.1:14814-59480 GCA_040902075.1 Gemmatimonadaceae bacterium | reverse complement strand
ACCAGAGCGCGCCACGGACGGTGCTGGCGTCGGCGCCCGACAGGAGCACCATGATGGCCGCGTTCGCGAACGCACCGACGACGACACCGGCCATCACGAGCACGCGCGGGTCGCCGCGCCCGTGTGTGGCGTGGGCGACGAAGAGCGCCACCGACACCGCCGCGATGGCGCCGCCGAACGCCGCGATCGGGATGAGCGCGATCGCGAGACCGGCGATCACCGCGATCACCGCGCCGACCGCCGCTCCGCCGGAGACGCCGAGCAGATACGGCTCGGCGAGTGGATTGCGCAGCACGCCCTGGAGCGCGGCTCCACTGATTCCGAGTCCGGCGCCGACCAGCGCGGCAAGGACCACCCGCGGCAGCCGCAGCACGCGCACGACGAAGACGTCCGTCTCGTCGCCCGCGCCGAAGAGCGCGCGCCACGCGTCGGCGATGCTCACGTCGATCGTGCCGATCACGAGCGCCGCTGCCGCCGAGAGGAGCAGCGCGATGAAGAGGAGGACCCAGCGGCCGGCTCGCATGCGTCAGCGCGCCAGCTCCGGGTGCAGCAACTTCGCGAGCGAGACCGCGCCTTCGCCCAGACGGACCGCCGGCCGGAGCACGAGCGCGGTATCGATGATGAAGATGCGGCCAGCGCGCACCGCCGGCAGCGCGCGCCATTTGGATTGCCGCCGCAACGCCGACGCGCGTTCCGGCCCGATGAGCACCGCGTCCGGATTTCTCAGGACGATGTCCTCGAAGGTCACCGCCGGCGACGGCTGCGGAATCGAATCGTAGATGTTGCGGCCACCGGCGATCGTCACGAGCTGGCTCATGAAGCTGCCGCCGCCGATGACGAGCAGCGGATCATCGTACACGGGCATCACGACGCTCACGCGCCTCAGATCGCGAGTGAGCGCGCGGACGCTGTCGAGCGTGCGCAGGACCGTGTCCGCCACGAGCGCGCCGCGCACGGAATCGCCGACGAGGCGTCCCAGGAGGCGCGTGGTGCGATCGAACTGCTCGATGCTGTCCACCTTGAACGCCACCGTCGTGATCCCCGCGTCGCGGAGTCGCTGCGCGGCCGGGCGGTTGTCCTGCGACGCATAGAGCAGGACGAGATCGGGCTTCGCCGCGAGTACGGCTTCGACGTTGGGACGAAGCCCTGGCCCGAGGTCGGGGACCTGGAGTGCGGAGTCCGGCCAGTGGTCGTATTCGCCGCGGCCGACGAGCAGCGTGCCGGCGCCGATCGCGAACAGGATTTCGGTGGTCGCCGGCGTGAGCGAGACGATGCGGCGGACGCGAGCCGGCGGACGGATGGTGTCGCCGAAGTGGTCGATTCCGTAGGTGCTAGGTGCTAGGTGTTGGGTGCCAGGGGCGTCGCGGCCGCACGCGCCCATGGCCGCTATCGCGAGGAGGACTGGAGCGAGTCCGCAGGACGAGCGACTTCTAAACAAAAAACCTCCCGAAATGCGGGAGGTGCCGGTGCGCGGATGCGGCGGAACGCCGCATGAGAGCCACTGGATCCTCCCCCGAGGAACCGAATCGTGGCGCGAGCGGAGGTCGTCTCCTGGCTCCGGGCCTATTCGCTCGCCTTCCCGACCGAACCGGTCAGTGGCTGTGTGAGCGATCGTGCGCCCGTTACAGTGGCGGGGCCGCACCGGCATCTCACCGGTTTCCGTGTCCCCCACTCGCGTCGAATTGTGAACGCGAATCTATTCGGGCGTGCTACCGGCGGCAAGCGCGCGTGAAAGTCCTAGCGCTTTGTCAGCGAGTGGGCGCACAGAGACACGGTTGTAGCGTGAACAGTGCTAGCCGTCGGAGGCAATACAATCCAAGATTAGCAGGTCACGACGTTGCGCATTTCCCGCGAGGTGGATCATGAGTTACGCGACATGGCAAGGTCCTGGAATGGCTCTGGCTATACTCCTGGTTGCATGTGGGCACGCCGACGCACCATTGACGGCCGTCGAGGTCGGTGAAGTCGCCGCAACCGTTCGCACGGAAGCCGGGCCACCCCTGTTGCCGGCGTGGGTTACTCATCCCGAGGCTTTCCCTGTGGGATTGATGGGCCGAAACAATTGCACCTTTGCATTTGGCCAGCCCGTCCAGTGGAACTTCCATTCAGACGCCGGCTGCTGGGAACGACCTGGCCCCGGTGGATGGACTCGACAGCAGCTGCACATTCTCCATGTTCCGCAACACGCCAGTTGCGGGGGAGGAGCCGGCGATGTGTCGCCCATTCGGGTTTGCCGAGCCGGAGGTGCTGGTCAGGCGAGTCCCTGTCCGACAGGCCCAATTACCGGCCCGAATGGGTGCGCCGTGTGTGTGCGTGTCCTCGCCTGTCACTAGCCGGTTGCTCGCAAGACAGCCGCGACGCCGCCGCCACGACTCGTTCTCAAACTTTACCAGCGTGCGCGATTCGATCCTTGAGCTCCGCGCGCCGCTGCTCGTACGACGCTCGCGCCTCAGCGGTCGCCTGCTCTTTCTCGAAGCGCGCGTCGAGACTCGCGAGCTCGGCGATCAGAGCGTCTGACGCGCTGGGCGTTGCACTCCGGGCTGTGGGCGTACCACGCCGGAAGCGCACGGCCCAGAAGCCAATCGCCGCAAGCATCGCGAGAGCCGTTATAACGCCGAGCACCCGGATCGCCGATCGCTCCTGCTCGATTGGGGGCGGCGCGTTCACGCGCATGACCGCCGACGCCGGCACGTCCTGCGCGAGAAAGCGCCGGAACATCCGCCCGTCGATCGACGCGGCCGCAACCTCCGCCAGCCGCGCGCCCTCGACGCTCGCGCGCGGCTCCTCGAGAAGCACCTCGAGCACCGAGACGCGCCGCCCCAGCGGCAACGACAATGGGAACGCCTTCGCCGGCAGCAGATACGCCACAACGAGTTGGCGAACGCCCGGCGAGATCGGGGCGTACACCTCCGCGCGCTTGTCTCGGATGACGACCGCGCCCGCGCTGAGATCGCCGGGCGCGACGGACGCGCTCTCGGCCTGGAGTGGGAGGGGCGTCACCCAAACTGGCGTGACGGAATCGCGCGCGATCGCCGTGCGAGTGCCTTGATTCTCCACCTCGAAGATCTCCGCGATCTCGCGGTGAGCGCCGCGCGGAGCGGAGACCACGAGATGCCGCCCCTGCACGCGCAGCGTCGTCGTGTCCGTCGAGGTGTCGTAGACGATTACATCTGCGTCGCCGCCCCGGACGGTAGCGCCGCGCAACGGGGGCGAGAAATACGCGATCCCGGCGTATCGGGCCGACACGAAGTACAAGGCGTCCGGATCGCCGCTTGGCGCGTAGCGAAACCGATAGCGGCCGTTGCGATCGGTCCTCATCGAATCGAGCGGCGCGGCGCGGTCCGAGCCCACGCGATGCAATACGACCCACTGTCGCGCGACC
This sequence comes from Gemmatimonadaceae bacterium, assembly GCA_040902075.1. GTDB lineage: Bacteria > Gemmatimonadota > Gemmatimonadetes > Gemmatimonadales > Gemmatimonadaceae > DASPMP01. Next base: position 56,098 of record JBBDXZ010000159.1, on the reverse strand, counting down.
GGCACCGGCCGTCCCCCTGCCTCCGCCGGTCGACTGACGTGTCCTTCGACGATCTGCGTCTGGCCCTGAATGAGGATTGTCCAGGACATGACGGCGGACAGCAGTGTCAAGTGTTCAGAGATTGAATTTGCCGAAGTCTTCGGGACGCAGCTTCTCGAGATACTCCTTCAGCTGTTCCGCGTTCAGATCCGAAGTCGATTTCAGGCCTTCGGGATCGAACGATTCGGTGGACTCCTCCACCTGGACCTCGCTGAGCAGCGCCTCCGACGCGTAGATCGGCGCCGACAATCGAAGCGCGATCGCGATGCTGTCCGACGGGCGAGCGTCCACCTGTACCACGTCGCCGTTCCGCGCGATGTGCAGCTCGGCGTAGTAGGTGTTCTTCTCGACTCGAGTGATGTGCACTTTCTGCAGCGCGCCGCCGAGCCCCAGGATCAAGCTCTTGCAGAGATCGTGCGTCAGCGGACGCACGCGCTTGATGTTGTGCATCTGCATCACGATGGACTCGGCTTCCGGCTGCCCGATCCAGATCGGAAGCAGCCGCTCACCTTCCTTCTCTTGAAGGATCACGACGTACGATTGCGTCGAGCTATCGAGCCCCAGCCGGGAGACGACCACTTCGATCATACTGCTTCAACCGCCTCAGCTTGTCGCGCGTTTGAGCGCCGCCGCGCGGTCGGTGCGCTCCCAGGTGAACAGCGTGCCGGCCGCCTTGCCGCGACCCAGACGCTCCGGCGTCCTTCCAAAATGACCGTATGCAGCGGTCGGGCGGTAGATCGGTTTCCGAAGATCCAGGGCACGTATAATGCCGCGTGGCGTCAGGTCGAAGACCTCCCGCACCGCGCGCATCAGCTCGCGCTCCGGAACGACGGACGTCCCGAAACTGTCCACCATGACCGACACGGGCTCCGCGACGCCGATGGCATACGCCAATTGTACCTCGCAGCGGCGCGCAAGTTTCGCGGCCACGATGTTCTTGGCCACCCACCGCGCGGCGTAACACGCCGACCGGTCCACTTTCGACGGGTCCTTCCCGCTGAACGCGCCCCCCCCGTGGCGTCCCATGCCACCGTAGCTGTCCACGATGATCTTGCGCCCGGTGAGGCCCGCGTCGCCCTGCGGGCCACCGACGACGAACCGTCCGGTGGGATTCACGTGATACTTGATCTTTCCATTACGAAGGTTCGACGGAATGTTGGGCTCGATGACTTCCTCGATGATCGCTTTGCGGATCTTCCTGGCATTCGCGCCTTCGTCGTGCTGCGTGGAGATGACGACCGTTTCGACGGCGACCGGCAAATAGTCCTCGTACACGACGCTCACTTGCGACTTGCCGTCCGGGCGGAGCCATTCGAGGTCACCGCTCTTTCGCTTCGCGGCCAGCGCGCGCGTGAGCCGGTGCGCCAGGAGGATTGGAAGCGGCATCAGCTCCTCGGTCTCGTCCGTCGCGTACCCGAACATCATCCCCTGGTCGCCCGCGCCGCCGGTGTCCACGCCCATCGCGATGTCCGGCGATTGTCTGCCGATCGTGCTGATGACGGCGCACGTGTGATAGTCGAACCCGAATCTCGCGTCGGTGTAGCCGATGTCACGGATCGTCGACCGCACGATGTCGGGAATGTCGGCGTACGTGGTCGTGGTGATCTCGCCGGCGACAACGGCCATACCGGTGGTGACCAGGGTCTCACAGGCGACGCGCGCGTTCGGATCGTCGGTGAGAATGGCGTCGAGCACCGCATCCGAGATGGCGTCCGCGACTTTGTCGGGATGACCCTCCGTTACCGATTCGCTCGTAAAGAGATGGCGATCGTACATAGGAACAAAGGGAATAGGGAACAGGGAATAGGGCAACTACAAGGGCGGGAAGGGGAAGGGGAAAGGGAATAGGGAAGCGACGACGGCGGCAATGGGAAGGGGAACGAAAAGCGGGCGAATCCCTTTTCCTTTCCCATTTCCGCCATCGTCGTTTCCCCTTCTCTTTCCCTTTCCCCTTCCCGCCGTTGTAGTTGCCCTATTCCCAATTCCCTCTTCCCTCTTCCCCCTTCTCTGCCGTCCTCAGGCCAGCCCCTCCCTCAAGAAGTAGGCATCGCCGACCGCCTCGCGCAGCTCGGCGAGCAGGATCACTTCGGCATCCTCCGGGGTGCTCGAGTCGCAAGCCCGCAACGCGGCATCCCGTGCGTGCGCCGCCGAGACGCTCCGGAGGACGCGCTTCACCAAGGCGACCGAGCGTGGGTTGACGCTCAGTTCTCGGACGCCGAGCCCGATCAGCGCAAACGACATGAGCGGTTGCGAAGCCATCTCGCCGCACACCGCCACCTCGAGACCGGCGTGCTCGCCGACTTCCACCGTCCGGCGGATGAGCCGGAGCACCGCGGGGTGGAGCGCCGTGAACCGCTGCGCGAGATTCGCGTTTCCGCGGTCCACCGCGAGCGTGTACTGCACGAGATCGTTCGTGCCGATGCTGAAGAACGACGTCTCCTTCACGAAGGTGTCCGCGGCGACCGCGGCCGCGGGCGTCTCGATCATGACGCCAAGCGGGAGAAACTCCTTGAACGGAACGCCGCGCTCTCTGAGCTCCTGCCGAGCTTCATTCAGCAAGGCACGAGTCCCGCGCACCTCGGACAGGGAGACGATGAGCGGCAGGAGGATGCGGACGTCTCCATGGTTCGCCGCTCGCAACAGCGCTCGGAGCTGCGTCTTGAACACCTCCGGCTGATCGAGGCACATGCGGATGGCGCGCCAACCGAGATACGGATTCGCTTCGGACGGATACCCGCCGACCGGCAGCTTGTCGCCACCGATATCGAACGTTCGAATTATCACCGGCTTCCCGGCGAAGGCTTCGACGACGCGCCGGTACTCCATGTATTGCTCGTCCTCGTCCGGCATCGTCGCGCGGCCCACCACGAGAAACTCCGTGCGCATCAGGCCGACCCCTTCGGCGCCGGTCGTGGCCGCGAACTCCGCTTCCTCGGGCAGGTCCACGTTGGCGCGGAGCGTGATGCGGACGCCGTCGGTGGTCACCGCTTCGAGCGACGCGAGGCGGCCCAGCTCCGCCTCGATGACCTCTTCCTCCTCCGCGCGCTCGCGGTATCGCTTGATGTCGGCCTCGCTGGGATTGATGACGAGCAGGCCAGCGCTGCCATCGAGGATCACGCGCTCGTGTCCTTTCAACTCTTCGGTCGCGTTGCGGAGCCCGACGACCGCGGGGAGACCGAGCGAGCGTGCCAGAATCGCGACGTGCGACGTGCGCGTCCCCTCGTCGGTCGCGATCCCGACGATCGCGTCCCGGTCGAGCTGCACGGTCAGCCCCGGGGTCAGATCGTGCGTGACGAGGATCGCCTTCGCGCCCTTCGGCAGGTCCACCGGATCGTGGTCCGGCAGATTCAGGAGGAGGGAGAGCACGCGGATCTGCACGTCGACCAGATCGCGCACGCGCTCGCGCAGCATGGCGTTGGAGTGGCGCGAGTAATTCCCCCGCCACTCGTTGATGACGATGTCGAACGCCTTTTCCGCCGACAGATTCTGCCGCACCAGCTCTTCGATATTTCCGAGCAGATCGGGATCCTCGAGGATCGAGTGCTGCACGTCGAAAATGGCGGCTTCTTCCTTCCCCGTCGTCGCTTCCACGCGATCGCGCACGTGCCGCAGCCGCATCTTGGCGCCATCGATGGCGGTGCCAAGACGCTCGATCTCGTGCGCCACCTCTTCATCGCGAACGATGCGGTGTGGGACATCGGGCACTTCCCACACCAGCACGTGCACCGTGCCGACGGCTATGCCTGGAGAGGCGGGAATGCCGCGCAGCGCCCGCTCCACTAGTGCGACTCTCCGAACTTGCTCTCGATCAACTTCGAGAGCGCGCCGACGGCGGCCTCGGCGTCGGGCCCATCGGCTCGCAGCACGAGCGTCGAACCGCATTCGGCCGCCAGCATCATCACGCCCATGATGCTCTTCCCGTTGACCTCGAGGTCGTCGCGCACGAGCGTGATGTCGGATTTGTACTTCGCGGCCGTCTTCACGATCTCGGCTGCCGGGCGCGCGTGCAACCCGTTCTTGTTGGCGATGGTGACGGTGCGTTCGATCATCAGCGCGCCACCGAGAAGAGGACCAAGCCCGCCAACATGCCGAGCGCCAGCTTCCAGCCCTCGAGGCGGCCCGTGAGACGCACGATGAGGAACGCGCCCAGCGCTGCCCCGATCAGCACCAGGCCGAGCAACGGCCGGCTCGGTCCGATCACGCGCATCATCGCGAGTGGCACGCCAAGGCCCGCGATGAATGCCGCCGCGGGACCGATGACGTCCGGACCTCGACGCAGCACCGGGTTCGCCAAGGCTTGCGCGACCTTCATGCCTCGATTCCAACCGGCCCGCAGCCCCCACACCCGCAACGCGAGGTGGCCCGCATTGTACAGCCCGAGAAAGGTGCCGAGAACCGCCACCGGACCGCCGCCGAATCCGAACACGGCGAGTCCGAGCAGCGAGCAGAATGGCATCCATCCCGCCCAAATCAGCCGGTCCCCGACGCTCCCCAACGGTCCCGCCAGCGCCGTACGGAAGCGCTCGATCTTGTCCGCCGGTTCGCCGTCGAGCTCCGCGCGCGCCAGCGCGCCGACGGCTATCGACGCGAGATACGGATGCGCATTGAAGTACTTGGTCTGGCGCGCGAGCGCTTCTTTGAAGCGCGGCGTGTGCACACCACCCGGCAACAGTCGCAGCGCGGGCTCGATGCAGAAGCCGATGCCGTTGCCGATGAGCGTCTCGTAGTTCCACGATCCCTGGATGGCGAGGAGCCGAGTGAGAATCTCGAGCTCGGTTAGCAGCGGAAGACGCGTGCGAGGCACGCGCGCGAACGGAGCAGACGAGGCGACCGGCTTCGCGGACACGAGCGTCACCTCACCACCATGACGGTGAACCCGACGCCCAGCCCCGCCACGAACAGCCATCGCGCGGTCAGGCTTCCATGATAGAGCTTCCACGCGGCGCCGGCGGCAACGCTCGTCGCAATCGCAACGGTGATCGCGCGCGACAGTCGCGCGTCGACGGTCCAGAGCGCCAGCGACGCCTCCGCCAGCGGCTCGAACGCCAACCACGCAAGGATCGTGAGCAGGAATCCGCGAACCAGATCGGCGGTCATCCCCTTCAACTGCAATCCGATGACGGCACCGCGAGCACCGGCGTCGAGAGCGGAACGCGAACGTGCCGCCCATCGCGCGTTGAGCTGGCGCAACCTGACCATCGTCCAGCCACCAACCCACGCGGTGGCCAGCGCCGCGATCATCGCCAAGGACATGGCTCCAGCGGGGTGTGCGGGGAAGCTGGCGAACAGCGCGCCGCCGACCGCCGACGCCGAGCCCCACTCCGGATACCTCGAGGCACCGAACGGCAAGGTTTCCAGCGCGATGAGCTCGAGCGCGGCACCCATCAGGAGCCCATCAACCGGCGCGCCCACAAGCGCGCCGCCCAACGTCGCCGCCACAAGGGGCCGCGAGAGCAGCGCCTGGGGAAAGCTCACCGTGTCGAGGCCGAGCAGCGCACCGAGAAGACCGAGTGGGAGGAGCCCGGCAATCATTGAACGCTCGCTTCCGACTGGAGGAGCTGGTTGAGCTCCACGGGGTGTGTCGCGGGCACGTCCTGCGCGGTCACCGTCGCGCCACTCTGCTCGATCTCGCGGAGCAGCTTCTCCTCGTCGGAGGAGAGGAACACATACCGCAGTCGCTGCTTTCGATCGGCGCGGTGGTGGATGCCGCCGATGTTCACTTCGCGCACGCCGGCCTCCTTCACCAGGCGCAGCATGGACGCGATGTCGCCCGTGAGCAGGATGCCGGTGCGCTCTTCCTCCCGGTATTTCAGCAGCGCCGCGGCGGCCTCGTCCACGGAGTGGAAGTACACGTCCATCTCCGGCGGCGTGCCCATGCGATACAGCTCCTGCTCCCATTCGCTGCACGCGACTTCGTCATCGACGAGCACGATGAAGCCGATGTCCAATGGCTGGCCCCAGCCCACGACCACCTGCCCGTGGATCAAGCGATCGTCGATGCGATAGAGCACCAGGCTCATTTAGCGCTCCGCTCCCCGCTTCCCGCGCTCCCCGCGCTCCCCGCGCTCCCCGCGATCCCTCCGCCAACGGCGACGATCGCCGCCCGCCCGCGCTCGATCGCGTGCCGGGCGGCGTCGATGGCTACGGCCTCCGACGACAGGGCGAAATCGAGCAGCATCGGAAGGTTGGCGCCGGCTACGAACAACACGTCCTGACGGTCACGCAGCACGCGGCGCGCGGCCATGGTGCAGCTCCCCGCCTGCAAGTCCGTGAACACGACCCGGGCGCCGGTCTCCTCGATGGTGCGCCGCAACAGCGCCTCGAGGTCCACGCCACTCAAGTCGCGGGCGGACACCGCGCGGAACACGTTGCCGCGTCCCGTGATCTGCTGCACGGCCGAGACGAGACCGGCGGCAAACTCGCCGTGTCCGGCGACGATGGCGCGAACGTCGGAATCACTCATTGTCTTCCTGGAGATATTGCCGGACCTCCGACGAATCGCGCATCTGCTTGATCAACCGCTCGTTGAACCGCTCGGCGGGGTCGATGCCGCTGTACTTCAGCAGGTGGTTCATCGCGATCACTTCGCAGATCACGGTGATGTTCTTTCCGGGATTGAGGAGCACGCGCACTTTCGGGACGTTGACTTCGAGGACGTCGATGGTCTCACCATCCAGCCCGGTGCGGTCCACGACCGCGTTGGCGTCCCAATCCTCGAGCTGGACGACGACCTCGATACGCTTCTGCTGGCGCACGGCGCGAATGCCGAAGATGGCCGGAATGTCCACGAGGCCGATGCCCCGGATTTCCATATAGTGTCGCTGCAGCTCGAGACCGCGGCCGATCAGGACGTCGTTGCCTCGTCTCGTGATCCGAACCAGGTCGTCGGCGACCAGCCGGTGCCCGCGCTCGACCAGGTCGAGCACGCACTCCGACTTGCCGATGCCGCTCCGGCCCGTGAAGAGAAGTCCGACCCCAAAGACGTCCGCCAGCGACGCGTGCATCGTCGTGGTCGCGGCGAACTCCTCCTCGAGCCACGGCTTGATCCGGTTGTAGAACTCGTTCGTCTTGAGCCCGGAACAGATGACCGCGACGTTGGCGAACGTCGCCTCTTCGACGAGTCCGGGCGGCGCCTTCAGGCCTTTGGTGAGAAAGACGCACGGAACCTTGAACTTGAAGAATCCCTGGAGAACTGTGCGTCGCGTGTCATCCGGCAAGCTCTTGAGATACGTGATTTCCGTTTCGCCCAGGACCTGGAGCCGGTGGCTGGCGAACCGCTCCATGTAACCCGCGAGCACGAGACCTGGGCTCGAGACATGGGGGCTGTCGATCTCGCGATCGAGGCCGCCCGTTTCCGCCATATGCTCGAGCTCGAGGGCGTGGCGCATCTTCTCGATGAGCCGGCCGACCGTGAGCTTCTGCTTCTTGTTCTTGTTCGGCGTCACGCGCCTCCCGTGACTCCCGCCGCGCGCGTGCGCGCGCCGGTGCGGCGCCGCGCGCGTGCCTTCGGCGTGCGCTTGTGGTGGTCGAGCTGCATCGTGAGGCGGCGGGCGGCGTCGGCGAGTGCCGTCCCGAAGTATCGCGATTCGGCGCTCGCCACGTGACGCTTGCCGTTGGCCGTGTGCAGCGCCAGCTCGACGGATTTCACGGCCCCATCCTGCTGAAACCGGATGACCGCGTCGACGGGTCGCGGCGCGCGACGCGCCGCTTTGCGAAGCGCCTGTTCCGCTTTCCGGCGCATGTGATCAGAGATGGCGGCGTGGTGCGTATGAAACACGATCTCCATCAGGATTTTCCTCCGGTCAGTCGAGCGAGATGCCGCTCGGTTTCGGCGGCGGCGCGTTCCCACGTGAAACTTTCCGCAAAGCGACGTGCGTTCTGGCCGAGCTGTTCCACGAGCGCGCGGGACGCGGCCAGCCGATCCATCGCGGCTGCCATCGCGGCCGGGTCCCCGTGGGGAACGAGAAAGCCGGTCTCGCCATGGCGAACGGACTCGCGAATGCCTGGCGAGTTCGAGGCGACGACGGGCGTGGCACAGGCGGCGGCTTCCAGGTTCGTAATCCCCCAGCCCTCTTTGGGTGACGCGAAGACGAGCCCCCACGCTCGGCGAAGTAAGGCGAGCTTCTCCGCCTCGCTGATACGCCCAAGAAACCGCACGCGGTCGCCGAGGTCAAGCGAGGCAACCTGACGCTCCAGCGCGGACCGAAAATCGCCGGCCCCCGCAATCTCGAGGATGGCGTCAGGATGGGACATCCGAGCGAAGGCGGCGATGACAAGGTGGACGCCCTTGTACTTCTTGAGGCGGCCGAGATAACCAAAGGAGGGGCTAGGGGCTCGGGACTGGGGGCCAGGAGTGTATGACGTGGTGTCGATTCCGGGATAGATCACTTCGATATGTTGGCGGGGAATGCCTCGCGCCACCAAATCGTCGCGCGTGCTCTCGCTGATCGCCTCGAACGGCGTTCGACGGTAGATGACGCCGAGCGGGCGCTCCGAAAGCCACACGGCGGCGGCGAGCGGCGCGGGAAGCTCGAGAAACGCAGTGCCGCCGAAGAGGTGTGGAACCAGCGCGGCCGTGGGGCCACGCGTCCAGAGCGGCGTGTAGAGCGGAATCTTGTTGATGTCCTCGAGGACGAGGTCCCAGCCTGCGCGCGCCAACGTGCGCCGGAAATACGGGAATGCCAGCGCGCCGAACGTCGCGCGCGTGCCCACGCGGTGGATCTCCATGTCGTCGATGCGCGCGCGGTCCTGGTGTCCCGCCCAGCCGCCGCAGAGGAGCGTGATCTCGTGGCCGCGCTTCGCGAGCCGGCCAAAGATCTCGTGCAAATGAATCTCCGCGCCGCCCGCCTGCGGATTCTCGATGTCCTGCCAGTTGACGAGCAGTAAGCGCAAGGGCTGGGTGATAGGTGGTAGGTGGTAGGTGGTAGGTGGTAGGTGGTAGGTGCTTGTAGCGGCGCACATGGTTTTGACAGCGTGAGCGCTTGGATTTAACAGCGGCGGGGCCGGTGCCCATATAAGGTACGGCCCCGCCGTCGTTAAGTGACCTTTTGGAGCCGTTTAACTACGCTGCCGCGGGCTCCTTGTCTTCGATGACGGTGCCCAAGAGGAGCCGCAGTGCGAGCACCGGCACGGGACAGTCGCCGAGCTCCGCTTGGGTTACGGGTCGCACACCGGTGAGCGTCACTTCCTCCTCCTGTAGCGCGTCCGATGCCGCGGTGAAGGCATCCTCGTCGATGAGCGCGTACTTGACCCTGCCACCGCCGATATCCTTGCGGATCGCCTTCCCTCTCTCGTCTTTGTGGGAATGGTCCTCGAGCTGCTGTTTTAGTTGCTTCTGGTACAGCTCGACAGCGGCGTTCACCTTCTCGCTCCACTTCGCTAGCGCGTATCGCCCGCGTGGTGCTGGCGGCGGCGTTAGCGCTTCGATGAGATCGAAGCCGGCCTTTAGCTCGATCGCTCGTTTGGTCGTTACGGTGACGTCAGGCATCGGCGATCTCCTTCTCCGCTGCGGCGAACGCGTCTGCGTCGATCACCGAACGTTCCGACGCGACCTCCTGCTCGAACGACTCGCGCCGCACCTTCGCACTGGCCTCGTGCTCGGCGTACCGCTCGCGCAGCTCCGGCGCCTTGCGCAGTAGGTGGTTGCGGATCTCTCCGTCGACCTCGAACACGACGAGGACCTCGTCCGTCCCGTGCGGGATGCAGCTCTTCCTGATCATGGGCGTTCTGCCTCTCTTTGGTTTGTTGGTTAGCCCCTGGTGCGCCTACGCCATGCTGTCTGCGATCTTTATGATCGCCCAGCGATAATTCACGGTCCTTCCGCTGTTGTTGGTGATGCGCAGCGTCGTGTTGTTAGGGCTACTGTGGGCGTGGCTGGTCACGAATGATCCAGCATCGCCCATAATGTCACGGGTCTGCGCGCCGCTCCAATCCGCGCCGGTCGCGCCACCGCAAAGAATGACCCCGGTCTTTCCCTGCTGCGTGGGGTCGGCCACGGTGAACGCAGAGATTATTACAATCGACGCCTGTTTCTGCGGCAGCGGGATGTCGAACGTCGCGGTGTCGGCGATGGCGCCGCTGTCTCCGCCGTCGCTGTTAAATCTCGCCCCTGTCACTCCAGCGCTAAACGTCGAGCCGCCAGTCACAGCGATGCCGCCCGCAGACACGGTTAGCGTGCCGCCGTTGAACACTGAAGGCGCGTTGGCGGTGATGCTGGCGGCGAGTGCTAAAGCGCCAGCATCCGTGAGCTTAAAAACACTTGCCGTAAACGTCGAGCCGCCAACAGTCGTCGAGGAGGAAATCTCAAAGTTCCCGGCCACTGTATCATTAGTTCCGATCTGCCAGTTCTTAACGGCGTTCGAGTTAATGAGCCTGATGTAACCAGAGCCGTTCGCGCTGGGGGCTGTTGGTCCGAGCGTGAGAGCGGATGATCCAGTGCTTCCACTATTGAATCGGCCGTCGCTACGAAATATTCCTGCGCCAGCCGTAGTGATTTTCAGGTTCTCATCTGCGGAACCATTAACAAGCACCCAATCGCCAGTTGCCTGTAGTATCACCCTGTCGGTGCCCGCCTCATTCCCGATTAAGTTGTGGACGAGGCTTCCCGTGAGGCGCGTCCCCCGCAGGAACTGACCGTGGCTAAGCGTGACGGCACCCGTTGGAGTGATCGTCGTTGCCGTCACCTCCTGGAATGCAGAGGTGCCGGAGGAGACGGTGAGGCCACCGCTAACCGTCACTGTGGCGGCGGTGATGCCGGCGCTGAAAGTGACAGCACTTGTTGCCGCTGCGACGGAAAGAGCGAGCGCGGCGGTCGTGTAGTTCCATAACTCGAAAGCATTGCCTGCGGCGCTCAACGCTTGCCCCATCGCCCACTTCTCGACTGCTGAGTCGAGAAAGTGAATCGTGGACTCTTGAGCAGTCCCGCCCGTGCGATTCAGATTCACCTTGACCGCACTCGCCGTCAACTGGAGCGGACTGGACGATATTGTGACCATCGTCGCCGCCAACGCCTGTACGGCGGTGGTGCCTGCTGAGACGGTCAGGCCCGCGCGGATCGTCGCAACGCCTGCGTCTGTGACTGCAATGTTCGCCGCATCACCCGCCGCGTTGAGCAGGGCAAACGCGTCAGACGCGTTGAAGCCAATAAACCAGCGCGTCACTCCACCGCGCTTCCCCTGAAGGAGCCCGAGGATCGTGGCCGCAGACGTATTGTCGCCGATGAACGCAACGCCAGCGCGTGTGGACGTGATGCCACCGCTCACCGATGCTGCCCCACTCACCGTCACGCCCGTAAGCGCTCCCAGCGACGTGACGTTGGGCTGAGCCGCCGTCGTCAGCGTGCCGCCGATGTTCGTGGCAGTGAACGTTGAGATCCCGCCGAGCGTGCCGCTGATCGTCGAGTTCCCGGTGATCGCGATGCCGCCCACGGTGACGGTCAGCGTGCCACCGAACTGGCCCGTGGAGCTCGCAACAACGGTGGTCGCAGCGACCGCCTGGAATGAGGCGGCACCAGGACTCACGGTCAGTGACGTCAGCGTGCCCACCGAGGTGAGCGACGAATTGACGACGCCAGCGGCGAGCGTATTGCCGGTGAGCGTGCCCGCCGAGTGCGACTGCGCCGCCGCCATCACCGCATCGATCCGAGCGTCGAGAGTCAGCTCGCCAGAGCGCGCGTTCGCGATCTCCGTCTCAATCGACGCAATATCCGCCTCGGCCGCGTCGAGGTGCGCCTTTAAGTACTTCGCTCGGTTCGCGAGCGATTGCGCCTGCGCGTTCGCGATGCCGCCCGGACCGCCCTCGACGGGATCGGTGGTCTCGAGCTGATAAACGCCAGCTTCGTAGTCTTCAACTTCGACGAGAAATGCCATGCTCTCCGATCAGCCCTGGTTAGAAGACAAGAGTCCAGCTCCCTTCGAGCGTGACGTCGTTCTCTTTCTGAATCGCCGATGCGCGCGACTTCCGCGCGACCAACACGCCGCCGGTCGTCACGAGGCCGAACTCCCGGATCGCGAGCCCGTTCGCCTCGGCCGCGCCGAGCGACCAGGCGAAGCGGACCTGGCCGACGAGCGGATACGTCGCCAGCCCGATCGCGCGCAGGTACTCGTTCTGGAGCGGCCGCACGTCGCCCACCGCGGCCACCGCTCCGCTCGAGCCGAAGGCGATCTGCGTGATGACGTGCGCCGCGGTACCGGCGCCCAGCAGATTGGCCAGCGTCGCCTTCATCCCGTTGACCACGAGGTTGCGGTCCACCACGTGCTCGATCAGCCGGCGCCCGCGATACACGCGCACCTCGAAGATCCCGCGCGGCAGCGCGACCAGGTCTGACCGATCCGTGAGCGAGCGGAGGGTCATGGGATCTCGATCGGCTCGCCGTCCGATCCTCGGTAGGTGATCGCACCGTCGTAGCTGAACGCACCGTCGTACAGCAGGAGCGCGTCGATGAAGACGTTCATCGGCGGATCGTTCGGCAGCGCGGCTGCGTCTTCCACCGCGGGCGTGGTGTACACCAGCGTGTCCAGGTGACTCCGCGCGTTCTTGTACGCCTTGACCACGCCGACGATGAGATCCCGCTCGGCCTGCGTCAGCTCGACGTTGTCGGGTACGCTGCCCACGCGCACGCGAAACTTCGCCCAATGATCGAGCCCGACCGCGATGCCCTCTTCGATGAGCGTGCCGGCGTAGCCCACAGCCTCGAGTGCGGCCTTGATCGCCCACGGCGTGCCGCGAAAGCGGTGCCGCTCGATTGCGCCCTTGAGCAGCTCGCGTCGCTCGGCGTCGGAGTGCGCGAGATCCCAGCCGTTGAAGCCCAGCACGTCGAACTGCCACGCGAGCGCGAACAGCGCGGCCGCCGGTACGGTGTCGATGTGGTAGACCAGCAGCAGCGACCGGTCGAGCGCCTCGAGGCGTTCGGCCAGCTCCACCAATGCCTGCGATCGCTCGTCAGCGATCGACGATGGGAGCACGCGGTCGTCGAGCAACATCAACCGCCTCCCGATGGGCCGAGGGTGATGTCCACGTCCGTGCAGCGCGCGCGCTCACTATCGGATACCTCGATCAGCGCGGCCGGGAGGATAAGCCCGACGTCATAAACGCCGGCGACCGTGAGCGCGGCAATCAGCGCGCTCGGAACGATGTCCCGGCCGATGCCGGCGGCGCGCTCGTCTTTGTACGCGTTCGTGGCCGCGATCGCGTCGGCGAGCACCGTGGGGCCATCGGCTCCCACTAGCGGCCGCACGACCGCCTCGATCTGATACAGCTCCTCGGTCGGCGCCTGCACCTCAACCGTGTCCGTCAGCGGCCGCACCTTCTCATCCGTGAGCGCCGCCAGGACGTCGGCGATGAGCCCGGCCGAGGGCAATCCCGTGGACGTGAGGAAGTAGATCCGCACCGTGCCCGGCGTGGGGCTCGTGACTGAGACGTCGGTGATCAGACTACTCACGGCGAGCGTGTGGAAACGGTACGCGCCGATCGAGCCAGCCACCGAGAACTGATTCGGCGCCTGACGGATGCGCTCTCGAAAGGCGTCGTCGGTCTCGATCTCCGCGCCGCCCGCGGTCGCGTCAGTGTTCGCCGCGGACGCGACCAGGGCGACCGGGTCGAGGATGACCTTCACCTGGCCGATGATGACGCCGTTACCGATCACGCCCGCGACGGTCGCATGCGCGATCGTGTCGCCGAACGCCTGGCCAGCGAGGATCACGAGCTCCTCGTCGGTCTCGAAGGTGACCGCGCCGTTCGGTGTCTGGACGCGCGTGCCCGCGGGCACGACCACGTTCGCGCCCTGCACGGCGACGAGGGTGAAGCGGATGGTGCACGAGGCGCTCTTCGCCTGGATGCGCAGCACGCCGATGTTGTCGCCCAGGTAGTCGAGCGCGGGCGCGCGAGAGAACGCCACAAGGTTCTGCGTGGCCGCGTCCTGAATGGCGATGCGGACCAACGTCTCCATGTACGCGAGCGTCTCAGCGAGGATCGTCTCGATCTGCGCAGGTTGCAAGGTGCGACCGAGACTGGCCTCGAGCTGCTCGATGAGCGCCGCGCGAATGACGGCCGGGTCGCGCTCGATGAAGCTGGGCATCGCCGGCAACGTCATGCGGCTACCTCGAGCACGAGCGGCGGTGGCGCGACCGACGTCCCGCGCAAGCGACGTCCGATCTGGAGCAGCACGGTCGTCGGCTCAGCGGGATCTGGCTCGAGCGCGACGGTCATCAGCTCGACCCTCGGCTCCCAGCGCGCCACGGCCTCGACGACCGCGCGCACCAGATGTGGCCGCGCCTGGTCGATGGGCCAGTCGAGAAAGCGCCATACGTCGGAGCCGAAGTCCGGCTGATGGGGCAGCGTTCCCTTCGGCGTCAACAGGATCGTGCGGATGCACTGATCGATGTCGGCGAGCCCCTCGACGATCGCGCCGATCTCCCCAAGCGCTGGCTGCCAATCGGCGACGCGAATGTCCGGGACGTTGATCGGATCAGCCATGACGCTCACAGTAGGCCGAGCTCGTCGCAGCCCGTAGCCTGAACGGATTCAGGGTTGATACGATCACGCGACCGTTCCCACGCCGGTACCAGCGCCAGCGCCGCAGGCGGTGGTAACGTTGACGACGGCCGCCGCGTTCACGTGCTCGACAACCGCTTCAGCGATCGCCTCGGCGAACTTCGCGAGCTCGCTCTCCTCCAGGTTGTCCGCGCCGATCTTCGCCGTGACCTTGGCGATGATGGACGCCTTCAGCGTCGCCGAGTTAAGCGCCATTTAGTTCCAATGCTCCTCGCGCGACCATAGGCGCTTGAACCATCCTTTCGTGATTGACTCGCTGAGCGTCGCATTCTTGCGGTACAGCCAGTAGCACGGATCAACGATCTGGCCGTCGCGCACCACGCGCAGTCGCGGCGCGCCCAACGGGCCGCGCTGATAGAGCAGCGTGGTCGTCATCGGCTCACTCCGCGCTCGGTTATGTGCGGCCACGCGAGCTCCGTCCCGGTGGGCACGGGCGCCGCGGACATTCCGGCCGGCGTCGGATGCGTGTGGGTGAGGAAGATCGACTCGACGAAGTCTTTGGTCGCGAGCTCCTGCGCCGTCGCCGGGTCGCCGAGGATGACCTTCTTTCCCTCCGGCACCTCGAGGGTGATGTTGCCGGTCGTCACGACTTCGATGTCGGCGTCGTCCGCGACGAGCGCGATGCGCAGCGTGTGGGTCGCGCGATCGTACTCCACCTCGGTCCCGTCGCTGAACTTCACGAAGCGCTTCTCGAGGCTCGCGATCGGCGGCGGTGTGAGCGCCGAGTAGATGGCGCCGATCACAACGCCGGCCTCGGCGCGCTGGTCCACGAGACAGATCACGTGCTCGTCGATGTCGGGAATCCAATACGTCTGATCGAGCAGCGTCTTCTGGTGCAGGACCGGAAGCCACCAGCTCGGGAGATCGTCGTAGTCCGGGAACACGACGCGCACCCGCGCCGTCGCGGCGTCCCGCTCGATCACGCGGCCGACCTTGAACGCCGAATCAGGCTGCGACACGCTTCACCTCCAGCGCGGTGACGTAGCCCGTCTGTCGCGTGGCGCGATGCACCGCCTCCTCGACGGTGTATTTGCCGTCGAGCTTCGCCCAGCCCACGAGCGTCGCGTTGGTGCCGGAGACGAGCCGCGGATTGCCGGGCAGCGCGAGCGTGCCGGTCGTCTCGCGGCTGTTGAGTTGCCGCAACTGCGCCCGCGCGTGGGCGTCCGCCTGCTGTACGTTCTCCGCGCGAAAGTCGGTGATCTTCTTGACGTCGCCCGACACGATGCCTTCCGCGGTGGCCGTCCGTTTGATCGTCTGCTTGGTCTTCGCGTCCTCGTACATGACCGTGCACGCGCGGTAGAGCTGATGCGCCTTGTCCTTGAACCGGTATTCGGTGACGTCGGTCCGGCGAATGGTGGCGACCGTGTCCGCGTCCTCAAGCTGGACCACGGAGTAGAAGATCAGTTGGTCGCCGCGAACGGTGAACACATAGCCGTACGCCTCCGCGACGCGCGTCAGGAAGCTCAGATCCGTCTCTTCGCGTTGGGTCATGCGCTCGACGCGGATGTCCTCGATCGTCCCGACAAGGCGGTATTGATGCCGTGCCGCGATCGACTCCGCGATCGCGCGCAAGCTCTGCTCCTCGTACGCCTTGCTCCGCTTCGTCCGCAGCGCCGGGATGATGCCCGCGGCCACGGCGCGCATCGTGAGCGTGCTGGGCGGCCCGGCCGGCTCCAGCTCGTCGATCTGAAACTGTCCGCACGGCAAGAGCGCCTCGCCGGCATGGCCGATCCAGAGCTCGAGCTTATCCCCTTTCGTCGGATACCAGTCCCCGCGCCAGCGGCCCTGGCTGTCCTCGACCACGAGCTCCACGTCGTCAACCTCGCCGTGAATGCGATCGGAATAGCTGACCGACGTGACCATCGGTGTGATGTCACGCGTCACGTCCTTGCCGTCGATCGCGACACGCCACGCGACCGCCTGCACCGCGGTGATGCCCGAGCCCGAGCCGGGAAAGAGAATTACGTTTGGCGTCATCGTTTCCAGGGCGGCAAGTCATCCGAGGTGGCGACGAGCTCCTCGGTCGGGACCGGCATCTGGAGGCGCAGCCCCGCGTCCAGCACCGGAATGATCGGCACGTGCGGATTCGCCAGGACGATCGCTTCGTACGCGAGCGGGTCGCCATAGTAGCGCTCCGCGATCTGATCCCACCGCTCGCCGTCGCTGGTCACGTGCTCGATGAACTGGTCAGCCATCGCTCAGCGCCCTCGAATGACGACGCTCATCGGCACGCTCGCGGGATCGGCATGCACGGGCGGTTGCTTCTTGGCGACCTTGGGTGCCGCGGCGCTGTTCGCGGTCGCGGCCGCGCGTCGCGCGCGCGAGGTCACCTCGAGCGGCTTGCTCTCCACCCACTCGGTGAGCTCGACGCGTGTCCGGCGTTTGAGCACGCTCCCTCGCCCATCGGTGAGATCCACCGCGTCGTCGATCGACGTGATGACGAAGTGGCCCATGACCTGGCCATTGGCGAAGATCAGCGGGAGCGCGACGTGCGCGGCCGCGGCGGCGCACAGATCCGCGTACGACGTCACCGGGTCGGCGATCTCGCGCAGGAAGTCGAGCGAGAACGTCAGCACGTCGAGCTCGTCGCCGATCGCCTCGAGGCGCGGCTTCCCCTCGATGATCTCGTGCCGGGCGTACGTGTAGCCGCGCTTCATCTCGAGGCCGGTGACCGGGCCAACCACTTCGAACGCGATGTCGCCGAGCTGGGTGTACATCGCGCGGCGCAGCGTCGGCAACGGGGACTCCGCGGCGATCGTCGTGCGGACGTCGCCAATCACGCGGAGGAGCGTTCGGACTGGACCCATCGTTACTGCGCCTTCCGCGCGTCGCGGTGTCCGTTGGCGATGACGATGTCCCTGACGAGGCGCTGAAGCTCCGCGCGATCGGCGTCCAGGAGTCGCCGCACCGCGGTGACGGTCTCCGCGGGCGCGCCCGCCGCGATGTGGAGGACGGGCGCGTAGGTGAACGCCACCTGCCCTCCGGCGCTCGCGGCGCGGCGCAGCTCCGCGCGCTCGAGCTGCGCGATCGGCGAGCTCGCATTCGGGAGCGACGTCGCGCCGGCTCCCGCGGGCAGGAGTGCCGCGGCCGCGGTGAGCGAGGCCGCCCGGCGCATCGCGTTCACCATCGGCCAGGGCTGCATCGTGGCGGCGATCGTCTCGATCATCCGAATGCGGTGCAGATCCCGGAGCGGGCCTTCCTTCGCGGGAGAGAACGGCAGCAGCGCGCGGAGCTTGGTCGCGATCCATCGCATCAACTCGATGGGCTTGCCCGCGAGGGATTGCATTCCTTCCCAAAGGCCGCGCACGATCTGCGCGCCCGCGGTGCGGAGATCCACGCGCATGAGATACTTCACGAGCGCAATGGTCCCGGTCAGCATCGCCATGACGGGCGAGACGACGGCCAGCCCCGCGGAGAACAGCGGGTTCGCCTTGATGAATCGCGTGACCGCGGTCCAGTTGCGCCAGAGCAGCACGGTCACGCCGACGAGGGCGCCGACGCCCAACACGATCGCGCCGATCGGGTTCGCGGCCAGCACGACGTTGAGTCGAAGCCAGGTCGCCGTCAGGAAGGCGCCGACGCGCGCCGATCGCATCTGCATGACCTCATTGGCGGCCCACAGAGTCTGCGCGCCCCGGAGTCCGTGGCTTAACCCGTTGAGTAGCCTGCCCGCAGTGCCGAGGGTGCTCGCCCACACGCCAAGGGCTCGAACCATTGAGCTGATGACCAACGCGCCGCCGCCGAACCCGATCAGCCCGACCGTCGTGAAGAGGAGAAGCTTCTGGAGGCCGGGATGCTTGTTGATGGTCGTCAGTAGTCCGTTCACTATGCTGAGCGGCCCCTCGAGGAGTGGCATCGCGGTAGCCGCCATGTTGATCCGCAGCGCCTTCGTCTGCTCGGCTACCGACTTCATGATCCGCTCGAAGTCCTTATGGACGACGCCCCCCTTCGCTGCCTCCGCTTTGATCTTCTGGAAGTCGGTGAGGTTCTGAAGCATCGGCTTCAGAAATGACTGCACCTGAATGTCCTGGAACAGCTCGCCGAGCCTGAACGCGTCGCCACCAGTGAGGCGCTGGACGAGCTGCACCATGTGCAGGATCGGGTCTTCACCGCGCGTGATCGCGCCAACGAATTCCTCTTTGACGCTGACGCCGAGCTTCTGGAAATTCCGCTGGACCTCGGGCGACCCGAGCTTGTCGAGGAAATTCTTGAGGTTGTTCGCCGCGGTCGCGGAGTCGCCGGCACCGCGGCGCGCGATCTGGAGCGCCGCAGCGAGCGACAGAATTGAAGGCGCGCCCTTTAGGCCCAGCGTTCCGGCGCTCGCGGTGAGCGCCGGAAAGTACTGCGCCATGTCGCGCAGCTCAAACTGCCCCAGGTGGCCGGCGGCCGCGAGCTGGTCCAGCGTCTTCGCGAGGTCGCCGACCTGGAGCTTCATGTTGCTGATGATCGCGAACGAGGTGTTGGCGATATCAGCGACGCCCGCGGACTCTGCCGTCGCGGTCCTCCCAATGCCTGGCAACGCGCTCATCGCCGTCGCGAAGTCGAGGCCGGAGGCGGTCAGGACGCCGAGGCCGGCGATCAGATCCGCCTGGTATTGATTCGCCTCCTTCGACAGCCCGCGCAAGCTGAGATGCGCTTCGCGGATCTGTCGGTCCGACAGTCCCGCCGTGTTCCCGATGGCGAGCAGTGCATGCTCCGCGGCGATCGCCTGGCCGGGCACCTGGTGGAGCCCGAGCGCGATACCCAGCCCAGCGCCCGCGCCGCCCGTGATTACACCCAACCGCTGCATGTTCTCGCCGAACCCCTTCAGATCGCTCGACAGCGCTCCCAGCGATCGCGCCCGCTTCGCCGTCGCTTCGACGTCGTGGATGCCACTCACAACGCGACGCAGAGGAGCCGACACGAAGTCGAATCCTCTCAGCAATACCGCGAATGTGAATTGCCGGTCAGCCATGAAGGGCGATCTCTCTACGCGTTCAGTCGTCGGTCCGTTTGTCTTCCTCGATCATCCGCCCGGCCTCGGCGAACCAATCGAGCACATCGTCCCATTCCAGCTCTCGAATCTCCCCGAGCGTGAGGCCGGTTACCCTCGCAAGCCTGGCGAGGTCACGAGCTCGGGGAGGATGTCGTTTCCCACGGCAGCCAGGAGCAGGCCGACGTCGGCGAGCGGCATCTCCTGCACATCCTCGTAGGTGATGCCCTTGCCGCCGATCGTGGTGATGCACGAGACGATGCCCATGAGCAGCGCCGTCTGCGTGGCGGCACCCGAGACCAGCGAGCCCTTCTCGAGATCGCGGCCCTTCGCGGCGCGCAGCGTGGCCACGCGCCCATCGGAGAGCGTGACGGTCGCTGCGCGAGACGCGGGAGCGGGCGCGGCCGGCGCCGCGCCCTTCGTTTCGTCAGTGGCCACGGTCAGCCTCCGATGAGACTACGGAACCGCGCGAGCAGATCCTCGCCGGCCACCTTGTAGATGTTGTTGAAGACGTCCACCTCGACGAGCGACTCGCCGTCCGCGACCACGTTCATGTAGTACGCGGTGAACTTCATGTCCTGCGTCACCGCCTCGTGCTTCTTGAACGTGCCGAGGGAGAGCTCGTGGAACATCCCGCTCAGGCTGATCAGCAATCCCGTCTCGCCGATCCGTCCCTCGCCGCTGTACTCGTCGATCGACGCGCGCACCTGGAGCTGCAACGCCTGGCTCGCGAGCGCCGCCTTGCGGATCACTTCGGAATAGAACGACGCCCATTTGAACGTGGCGTCGGTGAGCTCGAGCCCACCGGTCGGCACCTTGATCTTCGCGACCATGCCGAGGCCGGTGTGATCGGCCATCATCTGGTTGATCGACGGCGGCGTGACCTCTTCCGCCCGGCCGAGCAGGTTCACGCCATCGACGTACACGTTGGCGTTGGTCACGCGATTGACTTTGATCTTTGCCATGTGCGTTAACCGTTAGCCCTGCGCGCCGAGCGCGCTCAAGAGGTTGACGTCGATGAAGCTCTCGAACGTGATCCGCTCCGCGGGCGGCGGCGGCATGAACGTGAGATCGAACACCAGGTGGCCGAGCGCGATCTCCGCGGGCGGATTCTTCGCCGGGTCATACGTGCACGCGCCGTCGATCAGCGCGCCGCGGCCGATCAGCGTGCGGATGAAGCTGTTGACCGAATCCTTGATCGCGTCGAGCAGCGCGTCGGTGATCGGCTGGTCGATGAACTGGAGCATCGCGTACTCGATCGACTCGTGCAGGATGTCCGCGGTGCGTCGGACGTTGACGAGATTCTTCGGCGACGAGTCCGTGGGCCACGCGGCCGAGCGGTTCCCCCAGGTGCGGAACCCCGTGCCGAAGCTCGAGAAGATCGTCGTGATCCCGACCTCGTTGAGCGCGTTCACGTCCGACGTCGGATCGTTGATCATCGCCGACAGCCGACGCTCCACGCCGATGATGCCCTTGATCTCCGCGTTCGACGGCGACCAATGGTAGCCGAGCTCCATGTCGCGCGCGGCGATCACGCCCGCGACGCGCGACGAATACGGATCGAGCACTGAGCCGCCCGCGCCGTCGTCGATCAGCACGTGCGGGTAGCAGAGGATGACGCGGGGCGAGCTGGTCTCGAAGTTGATCGCGCCCGGCGCGCTGCGGCCCGCGATCGCGTTGGCGCGCGTGGTGCCGATCGGCGCGTCCACCAAGGCGATGGCACGCAGCTTGTCCGCCTTGACCACGAGCTCCGCGACGATTGCGTCCAGCGTACAGAACGCGGGCGCGAGCAGGAGCTTGGGGAAGAATCCAAACAGGTTGTAGCTGTCCAGCCACGCCTGCATCCCCGTACGGTCGCCCGCGCCGTTCACCGTGCCGATGATGTCGGCGTTGACGACGTCGGTGACGTCGGGGCGATCGTAGTTGATCTTGAGCGTCGCGCCCGCGAGGATCGCCCCGCCCACTTTCCGAATCACCGTGATGACGCCCGCAACGTCCTCGATCGTGTAGTCCACGTCGATCACGTAGGTGATGGCGCCCGCCTGGTCCTTCACGACGACGGAGAGCGCGCCCTTGTGGAGGAGCGTGGCTCGATCGTTGGCGTCCAGGACGTAGTCCGCGGCCACGACGGCTTCCTTGTGCACCGCGGGATCGAAAACATTCACCACGATCGCGATGCCGCGCCCCTGATCGAAGATCCCTTTGAGCGCTTGCGGAATGGTGTAGCCCGACTCGACCGGGCCGAAATACTTCGCGGCGTCGATGTCGTTGAGGATGAGCAGCGGTTCATTGACCTTGCGATCGGCCGCGGCGACGGCCCAGATGGGCGCGGTCCCGACGATGCCGATCACCGCGGTCTTCACGCCGCGGATGGTGCGCACGCCTTTGACGACTTCGATCGTCTCGACGCCGTGGAGAAAGTTGGCCGGCATTAGCTGTTCGTCTCCTTGGGCTCCGTGCGGGAGCTGGATCTGCTGCGAGTGGTCGCGGCCGGCGGTGTGGCCGCTACGGCCGGCTCCGCGGGAACGACGGGGGTGAGCAAGCGCTGCGCGACGAGGCTCTCGATATGCGGGTGATCGCACGGCACATCGACGGTCGCGCCGTCGTAGAGCATGACCGAGAACGGCTCATGCCCCTCGCGGCGCAGCGTGGCGCCGGACGTTGGCCCGCGATAGATGAACGGGCTCGTCGCCCAGGTGGAGCCAGTGGAGCCAGTGGCCTTTGTCATGGCGGTGTTGGGATCTCCGAAATGGTGTATGTACTCTCGAGTCTCAGGCGCTCGAGCACGGGGCCGAGCTCCTCGTCGTCCGGCAGCTCCACGGCGACGGTGGTCGTGGCGAACGTCTGCGCGTACAGCCACACGCCTTCACCGCGGTTGAGGAACCGCTCGCGCACGAGGGACAGTTTGGTGAAGCCGGCGATGCGCCAGCCGGCGAGCGTGACGCGCGCGAGCTCGAGCATCACGTACGCGCCGTCGTGTCCGGAGAGCTGACGGCACTCGGTCACGACATCGATGAGCATGCGCCGCGTCTGCACGACGTCGCCGGTGTCTTCGACCGCGTCGTAATCCGCGCCGCGATAGGCGACGAGGAACGCGCCGCGCTGGTGCCGGAGCTTGTGGGTCTCGGGCTTGTCGGGGTACGCCTCGACCCCGTAGTCGTCGATCTTCGCGGCCAGGCGCGCGAGCACGCCCGCCTCGAGCTCGGTGATGCCGACCGGCGTCACGGGACTCATGCGGCGGCACCACCGAGATAGTCGCCGAGAATGGCACCGATCTCCCGCTCGTCGTCGCGCGACACGCCGAGGTACGGCCGCGCCGGAATGCCGGCCGGACCAGGAGCCATGTCCTCGGTGCCGCCGAGCTGGTGGATCGCCGCGTAGACGCGATTGCTGCCCACGGCCACGCTCCCGCGATCGGCGAGATACGAGATCGATTGCAGCAGGTAGTTCTTGAAGCGGAGGATGTTCGCCGGGCTCCGCCCCTCCTCCACTTTGCGGCGCGCATGCGCCTTCGACACCGGCTGCCAGGCTTCGCCTTCGGGCGATTCCTTTTCCTCGAATCGCTGCTGCGTGGACGTCACGAGCGACGATCCGATCTCCTCCATGGGTTCGGAGAGATCCTGCACGGCGGCGCCCAGCCGTTTGAGCGCCCGCTTGACCTGGGCGCTCTCGATCGTGATGGGCACCTGCACGCCGGGCGCCATCACATGCCTCGCATGGAATCGCGCGAGAACGTCCGCTCGGCCGTGACCACGATCGGCCCTTCGGTCTGCACCGCGGGCGCGTCGGAGCTGCTCACGCCGAGCTGCACTTCGCCCTTCGACACGCACTTGAGAAAACGAATGGCCGAGTCGTATCGGTTCTTCGCGTCCTCGATGTCGTTCGCCGGGCGCAGCGCTTGGAGCCGGTACATCGCGATGTCACAGCAGTAGAGCACGAGCGCCTGCGGCACGCTCGCCAGCGGCAACGCGTACCGCCCCATCAGATAGCCGTCGATCTCCGCGGATGCGTCCGCGAGCGCGCCGTCCAGGCGATCGTCGTTGATCACTTGGCCGTCCACGTCGGTCAGCTCCCGGAGATCCTTTTCCGGGTAGCGGTCCTTCATGTCCTGCGCGCTCGCGTACTGCATCGCTTAGCCGCCCTGGCGCTTCGCGCCCGGCGTGAGCTGGTCGATCCACTCCTCGTAGATCGGCTGCGCCGACTTACGCGTATCGTTCGCCTGCATCGCCTTTACGACGGCGATGTCGGTGATGTTCGAAAGGAACTCCTCCAGATCCGCGACGGCTGGTGGCGTCGGGATAGAATCGGTCACCTCCTTCGTGGCCTCCGTGGCCTCCGTGGCCTCCGTGTCTGCCGTGCGATCGGCGGCGACGTCGCCCGGTTGCGATTGCTGGCCACCACCGACGTCGCCGGTGGACGGTGCGGCGGAAGCGTCGGGCCGCTCCGCTCCGCTATTGCTCGTTCCCGAATCGCTGCCGTCCGGGCCGCCCCTATCACTCTTGTCACCCTTGGTGTCGCGATCGACGAGCTGGAGCCGGCGCTCCACCCTCTCGAGACCCTCGTCGCCTTCCAGCAACTCCACGATGAGCTGCGGCTCGTTGCAGAGGATCTTGATCTCCTCGGCCGTGAAGTAGTCGTCTGGGTACACGGTGGGCTCGCCGGGGTGGAACACACCCGCCCGGCGAAACCCGTTCCGTGGACGCGCGGTGATGCGAATCGACATCGTCGCGCCGCCGTCTTACTCGAGCCACGGCACGACGACGACGTCAGCCGTTCCGTGCCAGATGTTGTCCGCGCCGGCCGCATCCTTCTGTGCCTTCACTAGCGCGTTCGCCTCACCCTCGAGCGTCGGACCGACGACGAGGAGCTTCGGCATGATGTTCAGCTTCTTGCCGCCATCGGCGGTGAAGTTGCGCATCGCGGCGCGCGCGAGCTTGTAGTTCGCGGCCGTGAGCACGGCCCGGCTGCCATGCGCGAGCTGCCAGAGCCCGACGCCGACGTTTAGGCGACCGTCCGCGCCGTAGAGATACTCGTTCCGCCTGAACACGTTGTCATCCGTGTCCTTGTCCATCGCCGTGAACGTGTACGGCTTGCGGCGCTGAAGGATGAGCGGCTTGATCGGCTTCGACGTGTCGATCAGCGCCCACAGCGGACCCGCGCCTGTGACGTAGTTCGCCACGTTTTGGACGGCGCCGGCCGCATCGACCACCGGGTGATCGGTGTCGAAGAAATTCTGGCCGTCGTACCCAAGCGTCTGGTGCGCGTTCTTGAGCAGATCGAACACCAGCTCGTCGGGATGGACCGCGGCGTCGTAGCCGAGCTGCTTGAAGAGCGGGCTGTACACGCCGTACGTGTCGTCCTCGATGTCGCTCCGCTTCACGCCAACCGTATTCTCGAAATCCTTGTTCGTGATCGAGAAGCCGTGCTGACCGAGGTTCTGCACGACGCGCTCCCCGAGCCACTCCTTGAAGCGCGTGGACATGCCCAGCCAGGCGTACGTCTCCGTCTTCGTGCCGCTCGGCACTTCGGTGGCCACGCGGTTCCAGAAACTCTCGGCGGCTTGAAACGCGCCATTGAACAGCGTTTTGAATCCGGTCGTGAGTCCCTGGATGTTCTGGACGTTGATGATCATCCCGGCGACGAGCAGACTCGTGACCGTGAAGCCACCGGTGGCGCGATGGGCCGTCGCGGTCACTGAAGCGTCGGCCACCGCGGTGCCACTGAGGACCGCGACGATGAGCAGGAGTAGCCACGTCGCCAACGTGGCGACCGGCGAGCGATAGAACGTCTTGAGAAGATTCATGGGTAGTCGGTTCCTCAGATCTCGACCCAGACGCCAGCAGCTTCGACGTCTCGGACTTTGCCTGCGACACTGCGGGTGGCGCCTCCGTTGGTCTTCGCGACCGTTTGATCATCCACGATGAAGCAGTCCTTTCCGACGTCGGCGCGCACTACGAGGTCCGCGCCGGCATTGGCGAACAGGAAAATCCCGCGCTCGATCTCGACGAGCTTGTCGCCCGCGGCGCCCGCGAGGTTGTCCACGGTCTCGTTGAACCGCCCCTGAGCGATCAGGTTGAGCGCGGTGGTGCCCGGCTCCGCGAAGCCCGTCGCCGACGTCACGGCGAGGCCGCCGAGCCAACACTTTGTCGCGGCGCTGACGGGATACTTGTTCAGTCGGGTGTCCGCCTTCCGTTTGGTATTGCGTTCGCCGGCGAGCGCGGCCATCCCGATCAGGAAGAACGGGAGCAACTTGGTCATCCTGTCGGCTGCCGATCCGCCGTCGCTGGCCGTCGCCGTCCCATCGGCCGCAGCGATCGCGTGCCAGCCAACGGGCGCCGACATCGATCGCAGCGACGTCACTCCAATCGTGCGCGCCGCGCTCTGGAGTGACAACGACACGACCGGACACGCGAGCGGCGCGCGAAGGGAGAACCCCAACGGCTCTGGACGCGCGATGGTACCTGTGGGAGGCGGCGCCTCCGCAAAGGCGGGCGCGCTCGCACAGGCGAGCGCGAGGGCCATGGTGGTGAATACTGCGATGCGTGAACGCATCAGATCTGCTCCTGGGTGGCAGGTTTGTTCTTCGCGAAATCCTCTTCCTTGATCCCGAGCGAGGCGCAGACGGCGCGATCGGCGTCCGTCAGCTTGGAGCTCCCGGTCTCGACGTCCCGGCGCGTCTCCTCGCCAGCCTTCACGATCGTCGGCTGCTTGTCGATGAACGCCTTGAACCCATCGGGGTTCGCCGAGGCGTAGTCGATCGCCCACTGCCGCTGCGCGGGCAGGAGCTTGCCGGCCTTCGACGCTTCATCGACCAGGCGCTCGACATTCGCCGTCTGCATCGTGCGAAGCTGGTCCACGACCGCCGAGTGCTGCGCCATTGGAACGAACCTCGACGGATCGACCGTCACGGCGGCCTGCGCCGCGGTGAAGATCTCGTCGGCGGACGCTGTCTCGCCGAGCCTTGCCTTCGTGCGGAGCGCGGTGAGCGCCTCGCGGTTCTTGCGGTCCGACTCGACGGTGGCATTCACGGCCGCGACGATCGCGTCCTGGTCCGCCGTCGTCGGAAGACCGAGCATCGCAGCGAGTCGCTGGAGCGCGGCCTTGAGCACGTCCGACATTGCGTGGTCCTTTGCTGAGGTGGTGGAGTTGATGGCCGTGAGGCCGAGGTTGGGCTTATTCGTGAGCCCGGCACGGATGAGCGCGAGGATCTCGCCCGCCTTGTTGTGCGCGAACACCGGAGACAGGAAGCGGTATTCGCGCGCGCGAATCTTCTCCGCGCCTGGCTTCGTCCATTCGACCTTGCCCCAAAGCCCATCGGTCCGGGCCTCGAGCTGCGTGATCCACCCAGAGGCCGGAGCTCCGCCGCCATTCTGCTCGGCGTACTCGAGCTGGTGATCGAAGTCGATCGGGATGTCCGCGCCCGCGTGATAGGAGCGCGAGGTCTCGATCACGCTCGCGACGTCCGTCATGCGATACGGACCGCGGCCATCGCGTGTCTCGATCGTGCCGACCGGAATGAGGTGCACCCATTCCGGCACGTCGCCGGCCGGGATCACCGTCGCGTGCGCGTTCACGTCGCGCACCTCACCAGCGATCACGACGTCGCTCGCCGCGTGAGCGGAGAGCGGAGCGTAACCGTTGGCGAGGAGGATTCGGAGCGCGTTGAGCGGTAGCCGCGACCGCTCGCGGGAGGGGCGAGTCATCAGAGGCGAGGATGGTACGACTCGGCTCATCGGACCCGTAGCCTGAATGTGTTCAGGTAGGCGAGGATATAAAGAAAAGCGGCTCGGAAACCGGCCAGAAAACGCGGAACGCCCAAAAGCCGCCAAAATCGAGCTCCGGCAGGCTTCCAGGATGGCCCCGCATTCGGCCGTTAAACGGGTTCTTAAATCGCTTAAATCGGTTCTGGGCCTCTGACCCATCCCTGGGGGGCCGATCGGGCGTCTGGCGCGGTTTGGGGTCAGGGTCAGGGTCACCCGTCACCTCGCAGGCTTTCGACCGCCGCGATCGCGAGCACGATCGGCCAGGCCAGCACGATGAATCGGCGCTGCGAACGCTCCTGGCGCGGATGCCGCCCGAAGTGCTCGTAGTGGCTGACGAGCGCGGCGTGCGAGGCGCCGGCCGCGAGATACACGAGCGCCGCGAGCAGGAATCCCGACCAGGTCAGCATGTCACCGCCTGTCACCGATCACGAGGCAAGCGCCTCTCGCAGATCCGCAGGCGCCGCGGCCGCGCGCGACGCGAGCAGCTCGTCGTAGTGCGCGCGCCCGGCGACACCAGGGTTGTAATCGAATCCCGGATCGACGCCCACCGGCACGCGACGCTTCTCGCCCGTGCGCGGATTCCGCCAGACGGTGTACCTGACTTCGGGATCTGGACTCACCTGATACCCGTACCGCTCGAGATCCCGATCGCTGAGCTGCTGCGCCCAGCAGCCGCAGTGCCAGCCGTTCGGCGGGAAGTGCGTTTTCCAAAAGACGTGATCGATCGGCAGCACGAGCCCGTGCCACGCTTTGTGCTGGTGCCGCGCATTGAGCGCGCCCGAGTGGATGTACCGGAGATACGGCCGCCGTTTCTTCGTGCGATCGATCTGCTCCCAGCGCCCGGCGCTCAGCGACGTGCGCAGGTTGGTGTCGTAGATCGTCGCGAGCCGGCGCGGACTGCCGAGCTGCACGTCCTTCGTCGCGCCGTCCTTTGGATCGGTCATCATTCCACGACCCCACCAGCCCTTCGCCTGGAGCAGTGGCGTGAGCTCGCGCCGGAATTGCTCGAGCGTCGTGCCGCCCGCGATCGCGCGGTCCACGGCGCGACGAATGTCCTCGAGGATGTCCGCGCGCATCACCTTCGCGACGGTGAATGCCTTGGCGTGTTCCTCGCGCATCATGTCCATCCACGAGAACGACAGCCGGAATCCTTTCCGCTGGAAGTACTCGACCGCCTCCTTCGGAGGGAGCCCGATCGGAAGGGCGAGGATCTTCGCCATCAGCTTCGCGCGTCCCTCGTGTCCGCGCCCGTGATGCCCGTGGCGAGCGGCAACGCGTCGATGACCGCGGCGTTGCCGCCCGTGATCTCGATCCTCGGACAACCGCCGGCCGGCACGTCGACGTCCACGACCAGGCCGAGCGACCGTGCGCGATGGGCGCACGACGGATAGATCGTCACCGACGCCGCGCTTTTGCCGTGGCCGCAGCACGAGCCCGTGGTGTGCACGCCGGCCGCGTTCAGTCGAATCACGGCGCCCGAGATACAGCGGTCCACGCGAACGCGCCGCGTGATCGCCAGCTCGACGGTATCGCCCCACTCACACATCGGCGTCCACCTCCTCGAGGGAGATCCCGAGCGCGCCCGCGAGCCGCGTGACGAACATGGCGTCGCCGACGCCCCACTGCGCGGTGAGCTCCTCGAGATTCATGTTTCCGACGAGCTCCGCGAGCCGCTCGCGCAGCTCGCCCAGCGACTCCACCTCGGCGAGCAGCTCGCGCAGGGGCGCGACCATCGGCTCCATTGTGGGCTGCCAGCCTTCGTCCTCGAGTGCGGCCGCCACCGCCGCGTCGATCGCGTCCGTGTCGGGGTCCACGTCGGCGACGGCGTTCGTTGAGCGCACGGCGTGCACCGCGTGCACCGCGCGCATGATCCGGTCGAAGGCCGCGCGCTTGGATTGCTCCGAGATCTCGCCGCGCGCTCCGGGTGGTGGCGCCGTGCGGCCCGGACTGGCGCCGAGGAGCTCCGCGTCGCCTTCCGGCTCGGTCCAGCCCAGGCGATCGCGCACCTGGCTCGACTCGACCTTCAAGCCCTGGCGCACGAATTTCTCGGTGTAGTCGAGCTTCTGTGGCAACGTCAGCTCGTCGGGCCGCCCGATGATCAACACCGGGTAGCGCTTCTGCGGTCCGTGGTTGAGATCCACGTACGGCCGCACCAAGTCACGGTTCAGCGTCGCCGCGAGCTGCTGAGAATCCGAGTCGCGAATATCCTGCGCGACGTTCGCGTGCACCTGGCCGAGCGCCCGGTTGCCGCCGCCCTGGGTGACCTCGGTCGTGAGCGTCTGGCCGAGCACGCCCTTGGAGACCTGTTCGTCCAGGAAGCGCGAGAAGCGATCGTAGACGTCGATCGATCCGCTTTTCTCCGCCTCGATGAACTCGATCATCATCGACTCGGGAACGATCGCCGCGGCGTCCGATCCGATGCTCGCGACCGCGCGCAGCAGCGCCGCCTTGTCGTCAACCGTTGCGGAGGGGTGATACTTGCCGACGCGATACGGCTGGCCGAAGATCTCGCCGAACGCGACCCAATTCTTGAGCGAGAAGTTTTTGAACAGCCACACCCACGAGACCGCGCGCGCGAGCCCGCCGCGGATCGGCAGCCCCGACTTCGCCTTCGCGACGTGCGTGATGTACTTGTACGGCGTGAGGTCCACCACGCCGATCCCATCGCGCAAGCGGAGCGTCTCACCGTCGTACGGATCGAACTGAAAGAACTTCGGCTCGCGCCACTTGATGTGCGCCGGCCGCCATTGCTTCGCCGACGTTTCCCAGACGATCTCCGAGCAGCTCACGCCCTTGCCGATCGCGTCCAGGATGTCGAACAGCTCCCCTTGCAGCGTGTCGCGTCGGAGGAACTCGCGCACCTCGTCCGCGATCTTCACGTCGGTCGCGTCGTCGCTCGCCGCCTCGATCGTGATCTCGAGCTGCGCGACGGCGCGCTTGCGCGTGCCGAGCACGCCGAGGTAGTGGAGATCTTTTTCCTCCATGTCCTCGGCGAGCTCGAAGTAGCGCGTGGCGTCACCCTCCTCAGCCTCGATCAGGATCGCGGCGATGCGCTGCGGCGTGAGGCTGCGCGACGGGTGCCCCGACATGATCGTGCGCACGCCCATCATCGACGGCGCCGATTCCTCTCGCGTGAGCTTCTTGGTGTCGATCGTCCGGCCGAATTGGTCGAGCAGTGCCATCAGAACGCTCCTGGGCCGAACAGACCCGACGACGAGACGCGATCGTCCGCGTGATTGGGGAAGTGGTTGGAATGGGACTCGCCGCCCTGCGAGGCACGCGGGACACCTTCGAAGTCGTAGGACGCGACGTCGGCGAGGCTCGCGGCGTACGCGAGGCACCCCGCGATCGCGGAGTCGCCGTGGCGCTGTTCGCCACTGCTGTTCTTGGTGCGCGCCCCTTCCGGCACGCGCGCGATGCCCCTCTCGACGCGGATCGCCCGGTGGTCGTTGAGGATGTCCGCGTCGCGCGGCACCACGAGCATCGCATCCTCGTACGCCGCTTTGTATTTCGGCATGTGCTCGCGGTACCACTCCGCGGAGAGCATCACCTGCTCGATGCGCCCAGAGCCGTAGCGTTGCATCGCGACCTCGGCGAGGTACTGGCCATTGCCGCGCGCGTCGAGCTTGCCGGCATAGAACCGCGGCAGTCGATCGACGATGTAGAAGAGGACTTGCTCTTGCTGCTGGAATGGGATGTTGCGCAGTTCCACCACGAACGGCGTCACGCGCACGAGATCCTGTCGGATCTGCAACGGCCAGATGACCGTCAGGTCGCCCGACCGGCCGAAGTCCTCACCGAACACGTGGAGCGACTTCTGGTTCAGGCTCTCGAGGTGCGGCGCGACCTCGCCATCGAGCCACGCCTTGCACTCGACTTCGCGAACGAGCTTGTGCGCCTCGGCGAATGACGCCGGCTGTTTCCAGCGGAGCACCGGGATCTCGGACGACATCCGCGCCTGGATGAGCGCGCCCGCGATGAACGCGCCGCCGCCTGGGCGCGGGATGCAATCGAGCTCCTCGCCGACATTGTCGCGGTAGATGCCTCGGATCTCTTCGCGCCACGCCGCTTCGGCCTCGGGCGACCAGGTCTTGCCCTGTTTCTCCAGCGAGCGGCGCGCGAGCCCCTGGGCAATCGCCTCGTCGAACGTGATGCGGTGCAGACTGAACGGCGCCCGCTCGGCGCGGATGTCGTTCACGAGCTCGTTGAACGCGTTCTCGTCGCCGTTGTGCGTCGAGATGATGCGGATCTTGCCGCCCCAGATCGTGAGCGCCATCGCCGCCTTCAGGACTTCGGCCGGATCGTCGTGGAACGCGAACTCGTCGATCACGACGCGGCCCTGCTTCCCGCGCAGCTTGCGGGGCTTCGACGACAGCGCGACCACCTTGTGCCCTGAGGCGAAGCGCACCTTGAACGCGAGAATGCCTTTCTCTTTGTCGGCGTCCTCGAGCACCTCGCCGGCGTCCTCGATGGCGCCAGCAGCGAGCTGGTACGCTCGCGCCCACATCGCGATCGTCTCAACGAATTCGATCGCGAGATCCTTGTCGTAGCCGATGTAGTAGACGTCGTCACCATTGGCGCTCGCGGCATAGAGCGCGTCGTCCGCGGCCTCGGCCCACGTGATGCCGACGCGCCGCGACTTCTCGACGACCTTGACCGGCGAGTCGTCGGCGATCCAGCGCTGCTGGTACGGGAGGAGCACGGGCGAGAGCGACCCGGTCACGCGAGCTCCGGCCGGATCACGAGGCGCTTGTGGCCATCGTTCGGGAACGTGCGCTTGGCGCCGCCCGCGAGCGTGACTTCGACTTCGAAGTTGTACACCCCGACGTACTCGAGCGGCGGACCGGCGTAGGAGAACTCGCGGGTCACGGTGTCGAGCGTGATCGCCACGTGGTCGCGGACGATCGCATCCTTCTCGAATATCGTGACGCCACCGCCCCTGATGCGCTGCGCCGCGGCGATGTTCAGCGTCGCGGTCGCGCCGACCCAAGCCGCGGCGTCGAGCCCGCCGCCGTCGAGCGTGCCGGTGATCTCGAGATCGTCACCAGCCTTGCGGAAGATTGTGTTGGCCATCGCGTCGTCCGTCGTGAGCGTGGTGAGGTCGGCGGCGAGATCGACCGTGGTGCGGCGATCGTCCGCATAGAGGTGCGTCGGCGGCGCCGGAGCTCCGAGATACGCCAGCGCCGCGGCGGGGATCGCGGCCACCGTGACGCCGCCGATGATGCCGTAGGAGCTCGGCGCGTCTGCCGGCGAGTACTCCATCGCGGCCGCGGGCACGATCGCGGTCGCAACACTGCCGCCGATCGCGGCGTGGCGCGTGTAGTCGAGCGCGGCCGCCGCGATCGACGAGACCTCGATCGCGCCGAGAATGCCGGCATGTCGTTGGTGGTCGAGCGTGGCACTCGGCACCGCGGTGACCGCAACCGCGCCGCCGAGCGACGCGTGCCGCTGATAGTCGAGCGTGGCCGCAGGTGTGGCGCTGACCGCCGCGGTGCCCACGAGCGCGGCGTGTCGGGTAAAGTCGAGCGCCGCGGCCGGCGTCGCGCTCACGCTGCTCGCGCCGACGACGGCGAAGTGCCGCGCGTACGCGAACGCGGCGTTTGGCGTCAGCGCAATGGAAGACTGTCCTCCGATCGCGTGATGCCGCGTGATGTCCATCGTCGCCGACGGCGTCGCCGCCACCGTGACGCCACCGTTGATGTTCGCGTGACGCGTGAAGTCGAGCGCCGCGGCGGGTGTCGTCGTGACGGTGACCGCGCCGACGATCGCGTAGCTGGCGCCGAACGCGCGGAGCAGGAGGAGGAGGCTCATCGCGTCTACTCGATCGTCACCACGAGCAAACACCCCCAGACGCCGACCGTGCTATTCGTCGTCTGTTTGACCAGGAGCCCCTCGCCTTCCGGCAACTCGAGCTCCTGGATCGCGAGCCCTTCGGGAATCCAGTTGATCATCGGCGCGAGCGCCGTGCCCGGCCGGGTTTCCTCGGTGTCCACCGCGATCCCGAACCAGGTGAAATCCTCGGTCGCGCCGCCGGTCGCGTTGAAGCGACACGTCACCTGCGCTGGGATCGCGGGGTTGGCGGAATTCGCCTTCCGGCCAGTGATCGCCGTTCCTGACGTGCCGACGGCGGTCGTCCGAATTACGTCGAAGGTGTGCGCCACGCCGGTGACGGCGGCCTGGTTGTGGTGCAGGAACAGCTTTTTCACCCGGACAACGACGCCGCTGCCAGCGGCGTTGAAGATGTCGATCGTCCGCTGCAGGTTCGCGCCCGCGGTGTACGTCCGCCAGAAGTAGTACGTGGGGATCGTGTCGTGCAGATGCCCGGACTCGTGCGCGAGCATCACGACCTGGTACTCTTTCCCGTTGACGAGATGGGTTGCGATCGTCGCGCCGTCGCCGGCCGTCGACGAGTCGTTCGGCAGCGCCATCCGCATGCGTCGGACGGCGCGCACCGCGGGCGAGAGCGGCACGTCTGCGTAAGGCTCCGGCACCCAGAGGCCGCCCCGCAACACCATCGCGCTGTTCGGCAGCATCGGTCAGGCTATGGTGTTGTTCGGCGTGACGTCGTACGTGTCGTTCTCGTTGATCGTGTACGGCCCGTTCGGATCGACCTCGATGTGCACGAGCCGCTTCGTCGCGCCCTTGGTGCAGATGAAGTAGCCTTTGACCGTTCCAGCCCAACCGCCGGCGCCGCCGGTGAACGTCTGCATGGCATGCGAGCGCGTGTCCGTCGCACCGGTCCAGTTGGCGTCGACGAGGTTCTTGCGCGCGTAGCCAGTGCCGACCGGCTCAGTGAGATCCGCGTGCGTCGTCGTCTCGTCGACGGCCGCGTTGGTGAAGAGCCCGAGCTCCAGATCGGCGATGCGATCGGTGAGGTCGCGCTTGTAGAGAATGTCGGCGATGAGCTTCTCGCCTTCGTTCGGAGTAAAGCCGGGCATGCGTCGCTCTCCGGGTTACTGGTGCTCTGGGTGGAACGGCAATCGCCCCTGTTGGGCGGCGTCCAGGTCGTGCTGCGGTTGCTCCGTGAGCGCGATCGGCTGCCCGAGCGCCACGACGTCCGCGGGGATCTGTCGGCGGTACCGATGCACGAGCGATCGCAGCGCGTTCGCCTGGCGCTCGGAGATTTGCGCGGACGCGCTCGCCGCCTCGCTGGCGATGTCGCCGGCGAACCGCTTCGAGGGAATGCCCGGAATCATCGTGACGCCTGCGAGGGCGCGCGCCATGCGGCGCTCGTCCTCGGTCATCGGGCGGAATTGCGGCGCGGTCGCCGTCATCGCCGCGCCTCGACAATCCGCATGAGCCGCGCGAGCTGCTCGGCACGTTCGACCTGGTCACGCACCGCGGCCGTCGCGAAGAGATCGCAGAGCCGCTCCTCGAGCTCCGGCTCCGGCTCAATACCGGCGTCCCAGAGTAGCCCATGACAGCGCTCGTGATGCAGGACTTGCCAGAGCGTGACGCGGCTTTTGATGCCGCGTTGCCGCATCCAGATCGTGCGGTTGGCCACGTCCCAGAGGCCGAGCGTTGTCAGCCCGGCTCTGGCTGGGGCGATGGGGATCGTATCCAACATCACGACTGCGATGGGTCCGGCGAACGAATTGACGTGGTCCGGGAGCGCCGGCAGCAGCTCGATCGCCGCGACCGGCGTCGGCGCGGTGGCTGGCGCAGGAGCGCAAGCGGCGGTCGTCGCGCCCGCGATCACGAGGGACCCGAGGAACCCGAGGAACCAACGACGCATCATCATCCGACCACTCCGAGCACATGTTTGCGCATGAGGGCAACGGCGTCGTCGGTGAGACCCGCGGCGCGCGCTTCCTTCTCGGCCACGCCAGCGGCGGCGGTAGCCTTGGCCTTCATCTCGGTCAGGAACTCGTCGCGCAGCTTGCGGCGGTGCTCGTGATCCACTTTCTGCGCGCCGCTGATTTCTTTCAGTGCTCGCGAGAGCAGCATCAGATCCATCGGCTTGACCGTCTCGTTGGACGCGTCCAGGTCCGTGATCGTCCGGAACGCCACGGTCTTGAGCACTTCGGCGACGAGCTGCCCCATCGGGCTGTCGGGATTCTCGCCGAGCTTCTCCACCCACACCCGGCCGACTTCCTGCGCCTCGCGCACGCGCGTGAGGCGTTCCTCCATGCGCTGTTTGAAGTCGCCGACCGCGGTCCGCTTGACGTCGCCGCCCATGCCGCGGATCTCTGCCACCATTTCGTCGATCGTGTACGTGCCCTCGCGGATCATCCGCTCGAGCTGCTCGCGGATCTGCGTGGGAAGGCGCGCGATCGAGGACTTCTGTGGCATCGAGGTTTTACTTCGGCGTC
Source organism: Gemmatimonadaceae bacterium (assembly GCA_040902075.1). Lineage (GTDB taxonomy): Bacteria > Gemmatimonadota > Gemmatimonadetes > Gemmatimonadales > Gemmatimonadaceae > DASPMP01. The sequence goes on along the minus strand of JBBDXZ010000159.1, from coordinate 20,462 downwards.
GGCCGCTTGACGCCGGGCACCATGCGGTTGCCGCGCGCGACGTCGACGCCGGCGCCCGTGATCTTTGCGACCAGGACGTCGCTGATCTCGTTCAGCGTGATGAGCCCTTGGTCGCGCAGCCAGTGCAGCTCCGTCCGCACCTGGTCCCGGCTCACGAGGAGCGAGAACTCCTGGACGACGTCATGCAGCAACGAGTCGTTCGCCGAATAGCCAGGCGCCGCCTCGAGCACGCGGAGGATCGAGCAGCGGAGGTGCTCCGCCAAACGGGCTGCCAGCGTCATCGCTTAGTGCCCCTTCGCGAGCGCGTGCTCGACGAGCGTGCGCGTCATGCTTTCGGTCCGCTCCACGAGCTGGCGCAGACCGTCCGCCTCCGAGCTGAACAGATCCCGCGTCCCCTTCATCTCGGCCGTGCACGTGCGCATGTCGCCGCGCATGCGCTCCATGTCGAGACTGAGCTTCGCGAGGTCGTTTTTGTCCGGCGCGTTCTGCCGCGCCTGCTCCAGTGAGTCGATCCGCTGCATCGCTTTGCTGACCTCCACGCGGACGGCGGTCACGTCGTCCTTTGTTGCCACGCTCTTGCGAAACCACCAGGTGATCGCGAACCACGCGATCTGCATCACGAAGATCAGAACGACGCCGTAGTCCTTGATGAACTGCATCATCGGCCCGCGGGTGTGACGGGTGAGAGCGACGGCCGCGCGATCGCGCGGACGACCTTCGACGCGAGCCAGAGCACGACGGTCGCGCCGGTCGCCCCCGCAACCACGCCGCACTTCGTGCCGCACCGGGACGGACGGCGTCGATCCTTGAGCGAGTCAGCGACGAGCTGCGTGTCGCTCGCCGCCCGCTCGATCTCCCAGCCGGCGCGGGTCGTGTCGAGCGCCTGGTTGAGCTGGGGAATCACGGAGTCGCAGAGCGCGATCACGCGGATCACCGGAGCGGGGAGCGTCGTCGGCGTGATGGCGACGCCAGTGACCACCCCCGTGCCGGCGTCGATCGCGATCTCGCTCCGCGCGCTCGCGTAGCTCGCGGTGGTTGCCTTCGCTCGCGCCGTGGCGCGATCGCTCTCGCGATGGATCGTGCGAGCGCGGGCGCGCAGCGTGGACGCGGTGCGCGTGGCCGCGGTGATCTGCGTCTCGAGGGAGCGGTCCGCGTAGGCTTCCCGGCGCTCCGCCTCGCAGCTCGCCAGATACAGCCCGATCGCGATCGCGAGCAGGAGGAAGGCGGGTCCGGTCCGCCGTCGCGGCACAAGGACGACGGTCATGCCGTTGGCTCCCGGTTCACCTGGACGAACCCGAACGTGTCGAGCAGCCCGCGGTCGCGCATTGCGCGGACCAGCTTCGTGCCGTACTCGGGATCGGTCGCGTAGATGCCGGTCAACGCGTGCGCGAACGCGACGGGCGACAGCGGGTGCGCCATCGCCTTCTCGTAGATCAGCCGATCGCCGCGGCGACGCGTAGTGATCAGGAGCGCGTGCGCGACAAAGCATTCCTCGATCGAGGCGAACTTCCGAAACCGCGCCTTGGTGACGAGCGTCTTGCCGCGGACCACCTCTCGCGTCTGGCGCTCGACAAACGGTTCGTCGCCGCGCGCCTTGATCCCGAAGTAGTTCCTCGCTCCTCCGCAATCAGCGGCGCCCCATGCGGATTCCAGGAGGAACTGCGCGACCGACACCGGCTGCAAGGCGGGAGGGTAGCCGGCTACGCGCCGTGACGTTGCCTCGGCGGTATCGATCGCGAGTTGAAGGGCAACACGCTGCGCCGGTTTGAGCGCGGCGTTCTTGCCGCGGTGCACGAGCGGGCGGGCGTACGGCACGCTAGGAGCCATCAGCGCGCGTCCTCGCTGGCCGGGATTGAGAACGTTGTCTCGCCAGCGCCGCCGAATCCGCCGCCGAACGAGTAGTCGCGATCGCGCATGATCCGCGCGCGGTCCTTCGGCACCGTGGCGAGCAGCATGCTCGAGATCACCGCACAGAGCGCCGTCCACATCGGAGACGTCACGGTCCACCGGTCGATCGCCGCCATGAACCAGGCGACGAAGAACAGCACGAGGAACGGGATCACGAACGCGTAGCCGAGATCGAGCTCGTTGTGCTTCGTGAACAGCAGGCGCCACCAGCCGTTCGGGACGGCAGGCTTTTTGACGTTGTCGGGTGGGAGTGGTGCAGGCGGGAGCATTGCTCCGCCCAAGCTGCCACCCAACCTCAACCGTTCGTAGCCTGAACCAGTTCAGGTACGAGCCGTTGCCTTCCTCTCGGGGAATCGTCGTGGCCATCTTGTCCGCGTGACTAATCCGCCCAAATCGCCGCCTTACTTAGAGCAGCGAGGCGAAGCGCGGTACTTCCACGCCGCGCCCGGCGACGACGTCTATCGCGTGTACGACGTCCACTTCGTTGGCGAGCAGCTCCGGCTCGTGCGGATCACGTCACGGGCGGCGACCGCGCGCATCTTCCGGCCGGCCGAGGGGTCGTGGCGGATCTATCACTTCCAGGCCGGCGATCGCCACCACCTCTCGGTGTTCACCCTGCAATCGCAACTCGCGAACGCGAGGGAGTACACGCCGCCGCCGCGCGCGGCGAAGTCGCGCGCGCGTTAGGGGGGGGCGTTAGGGCGCGTTCGTGATCAGCAGCTCGCTCACTCGCTTCGCCTTCTTGCCGCCACCGACCGAGTACGTGGTGGCCACCGACGTCTGCGTGAATCCCTCGAAGATCTCCCGCACCGCGGCGACGTCGTTGAGCGAGAGCACGAACTTTCCCGCGATGCCGCGGAGCTGCGCCGCCATCCGCGCAAATTCGTCGCGCGTGAACAGCTCGGCCCCATAGTCCTTCTCCGATCCGTAGTACGGTGGGTCGAGATAAAACAGCGTCGCCCGCCGATCGTAGCGCGCGATGAATTCCGCATACGGGAGCTGCTCGACATCCACGCTCGCGAGTCGCTCGTGCAGCTCCTCGAGCTCCGGCACCAGGCGCGTGATGTCGAAGCGCGCCGGCCGGTCGAGCGCGATGCCGAACGTCCGCCCGCGCACCTTGCCACCGAAGCCGGTGCGCTGGAGATAGTAGAACCGCGCTGATCGCTCGAGGTCCGTGAGGGTGGACGGATCGGTGGCCACCAATCGCTCGAATTCCGTGCGTGACGTCAGCGTCCATCGCATCATGTCCACGAACGCCACGTAATGGCGCTGTAACACCCGGAAGAACGTCGCGACGTCTCGGCTCGCGTCGTTGATCACTTCCTTCCGCGGCGCCAGCCGGCGCCGGAAGAACACGCCGCCCATGCCGACGAACGGCTCGGCGTAGGTCGTGTGTGGGATCTGCTCGAGCAGCGCGATCACGCGGGCTGCAAGGTTGCGCTTGCCGCCGATGTACGGCGCGGCGCCACCGATCGGCGCCACTTCGCGGAGCTGGGCGTGAAAACGGGGATGATTTCTCATCCCCGAATGACACCGAAGAACCCCCGAAAGCAACTAAGTCGCCAGCCGCGACCGCATCAGCAGCCCTCGGCTTTGGCGTCGTCGTACCTGTACCAGGGGATGAAGCCGCAGACTGTTCGGAACCCCCACGTTCGTTTCTTCCGGCTCGTGAAGACGAGCGTCCATGCTGTTTGCCCTTCGGGGAGCTCCAGCCGGTGCGGCGAGGGCGCGCGGCGCCACAAGATCGAGCCCGGACCGAACCACGTGCGATCCGTGATCGGCCGACCACTCCAGTACCGGAGATCATTCTTGGGATCGTCCGCGGGCTGGACGGCTACGTGCTCCCAATAGCCACCGCGCAGAATGATCGACATGAACGACCACGGATGACCATGCAGATCCCGGTCCTCGTCTGACCGCAGGATCTTGTGGAGCTTCACCCCCCCCAGCGGAGTGTTGATCGCCCAGCGAATCAGCCAGGGGCCGGTGTCGCGACCGCGCCGATCGCGGGCGTTGATGACGACGCGCTCGCACTGAATGCCGAGGATCTTCATGAGAGCTTGCCCTCGACGATGATGGCGTGGATGCGGCGCGCTTCGCGGTAGGCGTTCACGAGGTTCGCGCGCGCCGACTGCACCTCGAGATAGGGGTGATGATCGTACGCGCCGGCCGCAGCGCGGAGCGTGAATTCCATCAGCTTGCACTGCGCTGAACGGAGCGCGCGTTTGGCGTGGCGTTGCATTCTCTTCTCAGCGCGCGATCGCGGACGCGATGACTGGTTGGTGGTGAGCGCTGCGCGGTGCATGGGGCATCAACCCTCGGTGGTGGTGGGATCGGCGGGGCCGAAGATGTCGAGCTGCCTCCGATCGGCCGGCTCGTCGGCGGGAAGGGGCAGCGCGACGCCGTTCCTGAGATACTGGCGTCGCACCTGGTAGACGTGGCGTTCGGTGCAGCCGACGCGTCGCGCGATCTCGCGGACCGGGAGCGGCTTCGCCTGCGTGCTGAACGCGATGATGCGCTCGCGCTTTCCGCGCTCGAGCGGCATTTCGAAGTGGGTGCCGCCGAACCGCCGCGCGAGCACTAGCGCCGCGTGTTCGCCGATGACTTCAACGAGCTCGCCGGCAGACGGTGGGTCTTTCGGGATGTACAGCTTTCGCCCGCCGAATCGCACGACGAGACTGAGCGCGGCGTCCTCGCCGATGATGGCGGCGAAGATCCCGAGCGTGTCGATCGGCGTGCTGTCGCGCGGGGAAGCTCCCATGTGGTCGGCTACTCCTCCACCGGGCCGCGGACGACGCGGCCGCGGGCGCGAGCCAGCCACGCCTTCAGTCCTTCGATGACTTGCGAGAGCTGCTCCGGCGTGCACCACTCCGGCCGCGAACGTTTGGCGACGCGTTCGATGTAGCCGTGGAACCCGGTCTCTCCCGGACTCCGCAGCTCGCCGAGCTCGCCGAGCTCCTGCCACAGCGCCCATGCCTTGTCGAGCTGCGTCGCCGGTTTCGACGTCGGCGCCGCGGCGCCGGGCCTTCGCGCGAATCCGCGCTGGCGCATGTCGTCCAACACGCGCGCGAGCTCGCCGTCTGTGAGCTCCGACGCCGATCGCTTCGCGGTGAGCTGCTCGAGGTAGCCGCGGTACGTCTCGTCGTCCCAGCCGAGCTGGCGCTTGCCGGCGTGGATGGCGGCCAGCGAGCGCTTGCGGACGCTGGATCGCGTTGTGGCGGTCATCCCGTCACCCCGTACTTCGCGAGCGTCGAACGCCGTGTCGCGTCGAGGATGCGACGTTCGATGGCTCTGCCACCTTCCCCGATCGCGATGCGGCGTTCCAGGCGACGTGCGCGCCGCTCGTGGCCGCGCAGACGCGCCGAGAGGATCTGCGCCGCGAGCGATTCGCGCACGATGAGCGACGAACGATCCGCCCACGTCGCGTCGGTGATAGGCTGCGCGACAATCCGGCGCGCGAGCTGCGCGAGCGCGATTGGCCCCCCGCGGTTTTGTTTCATACGGGCGTCCACACGATCATGGGATTGCCCGAGCGGTTCGTCCGGCGCAGACCGGTGTCACGAATCTTTTTCATCCGCGTGTGCAGGTCGGACGTCCGGCGCCGGATCTCCATCAACCGTCGGACGTCGTGCTTCTCGTGCTCGGTCTTCGCTGTGTACTCGTGGACCTCATCCGCGGTGAGGCCGCCCGCGGCCGATCGTGCGAAGTCGGCGATCGCCGCGAGAATCAATGCGCGGAGC
>JBBDXZ010000159.1:0-14804 GCA_040902075.1 Gemmatimonadaceae bacterium | reverse complement strand
GAGCGCGGCGGTCTGGTTGCTCGCCTTCGCCGCGGCCGCGCGCGATGTGTCGGCGACCCGGCGCCGCGGCTTCGCTGGCGGGATCGTGCCCTCGGCTGTCAGCTCGAGCTGATCGATCGAGAGCTTCACTGACGTGCGGCGCCTCATCGTCCGAGATCTCCATCAGCCTGCGCGTCACGCCACGTGCCGATCGTGACGTAGTGCGGCTCCGGGAGATCCGTCTCGCCGGGCGCGACGGCGACCTCGCCCATGTCGAGCGTGAAGCGGAGCCAGTAGCGCACGGAATCCTCGGGCCACAGGAGGAGCTGGCGGAGCTCGGCCTCGGTGTGCCCCTTCTCGCCCGCCTTTTCGAGCGCGCGGACGATCTGGCTGCTTTGGAACCTGGTCACGCGGGTTGCCTGCTGATTCTCCATCGTTCCTCCAAACGGCGTTACTGCGTTGTGAAATCGAGACCGTGTTGCAGATCGTTCTTGTTGATTGGCGTGGTGAACGTCGCGGCGATCGCTTCGCCGCTGAACACGTCCGCCTCGCGGTGCCAGGAGCCGGCGCCCAACTCACGCTGGATGCGGCGGACTTCACCTTCCCAGCGGCTCTTCTCGACCAGGCTTTGCGGCGCGACGTCGCGGCCGATGCAGAGCTCCCAGCGGTTCTTGTCGGGGCGCAGGCGCACGGCGACGAGCAGCGAGCCGCCCACGATCGCTCGCGCCAGGCGCCAGCGCTGCCACTTCGCGGGTTCGGCTACCGCGCCCGCGAGCAGCAGGTGCCGCAGCTCGCGCAGCTCGCCCGTGTACACGGGAATCGCCGACGTCCGGGTCACGAGAGCCACTCCTTGATCGCGTCCCGATAGCCGGACATCACCTCTTCCCGGCGCCGCGTTGTTTCCTCCACGGCGTCGGCCTTGCTGGCGTCACGCCACGCGGCGATCGACACGACGACCGTGAACGCGCCCCAGATCCATTTGGCGAGGAGGAGCGCGCTCACAGGCAGCCTCCCTCGGCGCGCCACCCGCCCTCGGTGAACAGCGTGAGCACGGTGTCAAGCTTCACGAGGCTGAACAGCATCCGTAGGTCGTCGTTCAGTCCGACCACGTAGAGCGTGCCGTCCACTCCGCGCAGTTTCTTGTTCAGCAGCACGAGGAGGCCCATGCCGCGCGAGTCGATGTAGCGCGTCTCGCGGCAGTCGATGACGAAGTGGCGCTCGCCGCCATCGATGAGGGGGACCTCGACCTTGTCCATGAAATCCTCGAGGTTCTCGCGCACGATGGCTTCGGCTCGCACGATCGCGAAGCCACCGACGATCTCGATCACCGTCTGCGCGTTCTCGTACCGCGCGCGGGTGGCGTCAGGCATCGTTGCCTCCTGGTGTGGTGAGCTCGGGCCAGTCCAGCAATCCGGCGCGCGCCGCGATGCGATGACGGATCGCGTGCGCGCATTTCGTTGCCTCGAGGGCGGCGAGCGGGTTCTTGCTCTGGTCGCGCTGCGAGCGTGCCCGCGCCTCGCAGATTCGCGCCGCGGCTTCCGCCGCGGTGGCGTGCGCGGCGTCCGCGTGTCGCCGAATGGGATCGACCCGGAGCAGATCGAGCACCGCGCGAAGAAGGCGCTCGATCTCGATGGCATCACGAAGCTCGACGACAGGCTCGTCGGCTGGGAGCTTGGGATCAAACTGGTAGCTGGCCAGCGATTCGACGCACGCGTCGATGCCGTCGATCGCTTCGGTGATCGCGTCGTCGATGTTCGCCGGAAGGACCGCGACGGCGGCCGCGGCGGCGGCGTCGATCATACGATCCTCGGTTGCCTCGGTGGTCGCGCGCAGCCGGTCGTCGCCACACGTGCGGCAGTTCGGGTCGATGCAGGAGTGCGCATCGTCGTCACCGTCGTCACCGTCGTCGCCGACGTCGGCAACGAAGAACGCGGCCGCCTCTGCCGGCGTGAAGCCGGGTGCGTGGGGTGCCGTCATGGGGCCACGCTCCCCGCGACTTGCACGCGGCGCATCGCGGGCGCCAGCTCCGCGAGCGGGCGGAAGTCGCGCCAGACAGCGAGATACGGAATCACGTGCAGCCGGCGCAGGCGCAGGAGCATCGAGCGCCCGGTCTCACGCGCCCGGAAGTCAGCGACGTTCGTGCCCATCGTCGTGTGCGTGATTCGCGCGAGCGACTGCGGATAGCTCGGCCAGCCGAGATCGGCCACCACCGCGAGCAGCGTCCGCCGCGAATCCTCGAGGCCCGCGGCCAGGCGCATGAGCGCCACGGACAGCAGGTACTTCTTGAGCGGCGGCAGCCCCGCGCGCGCAAACCGACTTTGGAGCGTGCCCTCCTTGACGCCGAGCGCCGTCGAGAAGTTGATCGCGTTCGTGAACGGCACCTCGGTCTCGATGAGCGTGCGCCAGAGGCGCCACGCGTCCTCGTGGCAGCCCTCGAGGTCCGCCGCGATCTCGCGGAGCGCGGCGACCCGGATCTCCTCGTAGTCGTCCGTGTCGGGCGGCGCCGTGAGGCCGCCGCACTGGACGCAGGGACGCGTGCGGGAATCGCGCATCATGAGTCTTCCCCCGTCGCCTGCGGCCCGAGCGTCGCGGCCGCGTCCTTGATGTGCTGCACGTCGAGCGATCCGCCTTCGCTCGCAGCCATCATCGACGCGAGCCGGAGGGTCTTGTTCACGCCGCGCAGCGCGCCGGGCTTCTGCGCGAGCTGGGTGAGGAACGTCCGCGCGTCGCGCTTGTTGATGTTCCACGCCTCGAGCTGCGCGTCGATGTCACCCTGGAGCACCTTCGTGACGAACAGCTTGAGCCCCACGCGGCTGTAGAACTGCGGCATGTGTTGGAGCGTGAGCTCGAGCTTCGGTCCGCCGACCAGGGCGATGCCGACGCCGCTCGCGTCGTGGATGGAGCGGATCGCGTCGAGCGCCGGAATGCCGAGGTGGTGCGCCTCGTCGATGACGATCAGCCCGTTCGTGTTGCGGACCTTGGCGAGGATCGATTGCATGCGTGCCCGCGCGCCGCTGTTGCCCCGCGCGCCGGCTTGCATCGCTTCGCCCATCTCGGTGAGCGCGCCCATCACGCCCGTCACGGCCGAGGAGAACGTCACGACCCACACGTTCGGGTACGCGCGCTGGTAGTGGTGGACCGCGGTCGTCTTGCCCACGCCCGGCACGCCGAACACCGTCAGCATGTCCTGCATCGTCTGCGCGACGCGGAGGTGGCGGATGATCAGCATCGCCGTCTGCGACTCGAAGAACGTCGGCGCAGTCGGGAGGAGGTGCTGCATCTCCACGCGCTCACCCCGCGCCCGGAGCCACGTCATCACTCTCTGATCGACCTTCGAGACGTCGCCGGAATACTTCGACTGCAACCACTGATTGAGCACCGCGACGCCGATGCCGATCTGCGCCGCGGTTTCCTTCTGCTTCATGCTGTCGTCGAGCATCGCGCGCTGCACCTGGCTCTGAAGCGATGGTGCCGGCTCGTCGGAGCCGCGCCCGATTGCGCTGAGCGTCTCGGAATCGATACGCCCCGCGCCGGTCTGCTCTTCTGTGTGTGCCTTGGTGCCGTTACCCTTCATGTGTTCTCCTGAGTGGTGGCGCGACCGCTTATCGCGCCGGGTGGAGGCCGGGGCGTTCTGCCCCGGCCTTTGTCATTTCACCGCTTCTTGGCCATCCGTTCTCTCGCCTGTCGCGCGTACCACCGAGTCCTCAGTGGCTTGCACGCCGCGCAGTACTTCTGCGATCGCGCTGGCTCCGGGATTTCCGCCGTGCAGATCTCGCAACACACCGCGGGCAGATTCGTGGCGATCCATGTCGCTCGGCGCTCGCATGGCTCGCATGCGCCGCTGGCGTTGAGCTTCCCGCGGCAGTCCTTGGCCGGGCAGGGGCGCCCTGCCGAAGCGGCTCGCTCGGCGCGCGCGCGATCGCTCGCGGTCGGAATCGCGTTGCAGTTCGTGCAGCGATCGACGAGACCGCCGTTGCCGTCCGAGTCCGGGCGCAGGTCGCCGTTGCCGCAGCGTGGACACTTACGCGCCGCGACGACGGAGCCGGTCGATGCTTTCGGGACGAGCCGCTTCACGCTGCCCCCCCCCCCCCGCATTTTCTTGCCGCTCGTTCTGATTCCTTGCGCTCGTCATTCTCCCCTCTCGTTGGTGGTGGTGGTGGCCTTGGTCTTTCCCGCGAGAGCGGCCAGGTATTGCGGGACGGCCGCTGGATCAGTCGGCCAGTTGCGGAAGTCGGCGGCGAGGCGCTCGCAGTCGCGCAGCATCGCGACGCAGGTGCCGACGTCAACGTCGGTCGCCAACGCCGCGCGAACGATCTGGAGCTCGTGCGCGCGGAGTCCGCGGTTCAGCCCACGCGTGACGCCGAAGAGGAACGCGCCGAGCTTACGGCGCGCGCTGGTGCCGGCCGCGAATCGCTTGCTCACGAGCGCCTCCGCTGCTGGCGGCGGATCGTGCTCGCGATCAGCCGGATCACGTTCGCGTCAACCGGATCAACCTTGAGGTTTCGGCAGATGAGCAGGCACCGCGCGATGATCGCTGGGCGAATGCCCGTCGCCTCAGCGTCGGCGATCGCGGTCTTCTCGCTGGGGCTCAGCGCGAGCGAGCGCGCCATCGCCGCGCGGACGCTTCCCACGTACCTGGTCGTCGCGCCGACCTTGCTCCGGCGCACTCTCACTTGCGGTACTCCGTGTACGATCGGGCAACGACCTCGGCCCACTCGCGCGCGAGCGCCTGCGCGCTCTCGCTGGTAGCCGTCCACGCGCGTCGGCCGAGCGTCTTCCAGCCCTGATCTTCGATCGGCCGCTCGACGAGCGCCTTGAGCCCGTTCGTGCGCCACACCGAGACCTCGAGGCGCAGTCCGTCCATGTACGCGCACGCGAGGCTGACTTGCCCCCGCGTGAGCGAGGCCGGGTCGAACTCCTGCCACGTCGGCGACGTCGGACGCGCGATCACGAGCGCCTCCGGCTGGCAACCTTCAGGGCGGTGCGCTCACACCACCCCTTCGCGAACGCAATCGTGACTTGGAGCTTCTCTGGGGTAATCGGCCAGTCGAAGGTCTCGCGATCGTGCGTGCAGCCGCCCGCGTGAGGCACTTCGCGTTCGACGATGCCAATCACCCACCCGTCCTTGGTGACCGTGACGAGCAGGTTGCAGCCGATGCGCCGGGCATAGAACACTGCCGCCTGGTGAACCATGAGGTGTTTCCGCTCGCGCCACTGAGGTGCCTTCATGCGCGTTTCCTCCGCGGCGCCGAGAACGCGTCGATCGCGTCGGCGACCTTCGAGACCGCCGCGGTGGCGCGTTTGGTCGCGGCCTTCCGATCGCGCGCGGTGACCGCGCCGAGCTGCTCGGGCGTGGTGGGCAGCGCGAAGTCCACGCGCTTGGCGGCGCCCGAGGCGGCGGCGATCTCCGGCGCATCGACGGGCGGGATCATCGCCGCGACTTCGGCAGCCGACAGCCGCCGCTTCGCCTCAGCGAGATGCTTCTTGTTCCGCTTGAACTGACCGCGCGCTCGCGTGACGCGTTCGGCAGCGGCGGCGTCGGCGAACCCGGCCTTGCTGTAGATCGGCGCCTCGCCGACGAGCGTGCCGTCCTGTCGATAGACCCAGACGGACTTGTGCAGATCCTCCGGGTCGTAGCGCACGACCACCTTTGTAGCCTTGAGCTGCGAGACCGCCTCCGACCAGTAGCGATTCTTGAAGAGCACGATCGCGCCGTCGCGGCGATTGACGGTGACGTTCTCGGCGACCATGTACAGCAGGCGCCGCTGGCTCAGCGTGATCCGCGCGATCTCGTGCGCGTGCTCCGCATACGAGCGCTGGAAAATCTCCTGGTAGCTCTCCAGTCCATTGCTCGCGCGGCCGCGCCGGTCGCGCGTCGTGTTGTAGACGTGGATCTCGTGGCGGAGGATCGGCTCGAGCTCCGCCACGGTGATCGTGCGCGTGCCGTAGTTCGCGGGTTTGTTCTGGGTGTTGTTGCCGAGATACGCGCCGGTGAACGCTGGATGCTTGGAGACGAGGTCGGCGATCGAGCGGAAGAAGCGCTCGATCGGTTTCGCCTGGCCGTGGCCCGGCGTCACGAACGTCACCTGGACGTTGAGCAACGGGAGCACGCCGATCGGATCGCCTTCGCGATCGCGGAACCGGTACCGGCCTTTGGCGCCCGACGTCATGCGCTTCGACGCCGCGGCGAGCGTGTTGTCGAGGAACATCCGCTTGGGGAGGCCGAAATCCTCGAAGGTCTTCAGGAACGTGAGGCCCATTTCGTGAGCGCTCTCGGACTTGACCAGGCGCCAGCCGGGGACCGCGCTCGAGTAGACGTCCTGGACGGCGAGCAGCGTCGTGCGGCAGCGCTCCCCGTCCGGCCACACGGTGTCGAGATCGAGCATGTGACCGTCGGCGTTGACGAGCTCCATCGCGTAGAGCCCGTCGCGCGTGCGCTCCAGGTGAGGGAACGACGCGGCGAGCGCGCGTTCGCCTTCGCGCTCGAGGAGGATCACCGCGGGGTCTTCGCGCCGCTTGAGCGCGCGACACAGCGTCGCGTAGCTCGGCATCGAGAGCTGCTCGGCTTTCGCCCAGCGCGCGACGCGGTGGTAGCACGTCGATGCGGGTGGCCGCGACGGATGGAGATAGGAGTCGCGGAACATGTCGTAGATCCGCGAGTCGTATTCGGCGGTCTTGGTGCGGCCCACCCACTTGGGCATGAGCAGCGGCGCCCACACGTGCTCGGGTTCGCCCTTCACGAGGCGGCACCAGTTGCGAATGGTGCTCTCGGATTCTTCGGCCTGGTGGGCGACAATCGCGTATGCCTCGAGGCGCTGGCAGCCTTCGCGCACGAGCTGCTCGACGCCGGCCACCGCGGTGAGGCGGCGCGTCGCTTCGCCCTTCACGCGATCGGACTTCCGCTCGTAGTTCGCCCAGAGCTCGGTGTCGCGCGCGGCGCGGTCGCCGCTCGGCACCTGAGGCTTGGGCGGCGCAGCGTTCCGGCGCTCGCGCATGTCTCCGACGATCGAGAGCGGGGACATCCTCCTGGTGGACGTCGGCGAGCCGGGCGGGATCAAAGGCGACGGCGTCTATGTACTAACGGTCGGCGATTCGGTGGTTGTGAAGCGCGTAGCGGTTAAACCGACGGGACGCATCGCAGTATCGAGTGACAACGTGCTATACCGCCACACGGCGGAGGAAGTGGAGAGAGCGGACGCTCGCGCTCTTCACATCGTGGGCAAGGTCATTTGGGTTGGAGGAAGGATCTGATGAACAGCAAGCGAATTGTTTTAGTCGCTGGTCTGCTGGTGGCGGTTGGCGCCCTCGGCGCAGCAACCCTAAGAGGCGGTCGGCCGTCGACGCTCGAAATCCCGGTTGACGTGACGGTCGTTCCTTCTGCGCGTTCATACGTCGAAGACGCGGTGGCGGCCTTCCGACGCTCGTGCCCTGGCTTGAACCGCAACGCTCGCATTGTTGAGTGGGCCGTAGCTGATACAACCGAGATCTATCCCTATATGGTGGACCACTTCGGATGGACTCGGGTCGCAGAGGTGCGGCTGCACTTGAGCGGAGCTGCGCCCACGATAAAAGGCGTGGGGGTGGCGGCGGGACACACGTGTTATTACCTGGTCGGAAGTGGAGCTCGCCCTGGCCTCGTAGTCGCGAAAGGGGTGTGCGCAGCGGTGTGTGAACAACCAGGGCTAGCGCCGGATCAGCTCTTCCCGATGGCCGGTCGTTAAAGCGGCGTTAACTCGTCGATAGGCGAACCTGGTCGCTGTTAAAATCATGTGATCAGATCCTCCAGTTCGGCGCGCTGACAGAAACAACGACCCGGCGCGGAAAATTGCCCGCCCTTCCAGCGTAAGTCGTTGAGTCGTCGCGGCGTCCGGGTATATCCGGCATCGTCCGGCGGAATCCGGTTTCCCTGTCAACTCCTAGTGATCTCCTACAGTGCTAGAGGCGGCCCATCTTGCGGGCCAGCGCATCCAAGACACCGTTCACGAAGCGGGCGCTGTCCGGATTGCCGTAGCGCTCGGCCAGCCTGATGGACTCGCGAATCACGACGCGCGGGGGCGTCTCCCCCTGCTGCAACTCCGCGGCGGCGAGACGCAGCACCGAGCGCTCGATCACGCCGAGACGCTCGAGCCGCCAGTTCGTGGTGACTTCGGCGAGCTGCTTATCGAGATCGGCGCGGTCGTGCTGCAACGTGCGCAGCAACAGGCTCGCGATCTTGCGTTCTTCGGGGGCGACCGCGAGATCGTCCCAAATCTGCGCCGATACCCGATCGAGGTCCTGTTGGCCGCGCAGATCCCACGCGTAGATGGCTTGCAGGGCACGCGCGCGCGCGCGCGACTCAACTCTCATTGCTGTCCAACTTGCCGAAGAGGTCGGTCATCTCGAGCGCGGCCATCGCCGCGTCCCACCCTTTGTTTCCATGCGCACCACCGGCACGCGCCTCGGCCTGGACCATGGTATCACAGGTCAGCAGGCCGAAGCCGATTGGCCGATCGTACTCCGCCGCGGCCTGCGCGATTCCGCGCGCGGCCTCGCCCGCGACGTAATCGAAATGCGGGGTTTCGCCGCGAATCACCGCGCCAACCGCGACGAGGGCGTCATATCGATCTGTCGCAAGCAATCGACGCGCCGCGGCGGGCAGCTCCCAGGCGCCGGGAACCCAGACCACGTCCACGTCCTCGGGCGACAGGCCATGCCGGCCGAGCGCGTCCAGAGCACCGGAGACCAGTTTGGTCGTGATCTCCTCGTTGAACCGGCTCGCGATGACGGCAAACCGGCGCCCGGCTCCTTTGGGAGTGCCGCTGTATTCAGCCATTTGGGATGACGGGCGTTACGACGCGAAGAGATGTCCGAGCTTGTCTCGCTTGGTCTGCAGGTAGCCGGCGTTCTCGTCGTGAGCGGGCTGCTCCAGCGGTACGCGGTCGCCCAAGCTGAGGCCGTAGCCCTCGAGGCCGACCATCTTGCGCGGGTTGTTCGTGATGGGGCGAATGGACCGCAGGCCGAGATCGAGCAGGATTTGGGCACCAATCCCATAGTTGCGAAGGTCCGGCTTGAAGCCCAAGCGCTCGTTCGCCTCGACGGTGTCCGCCCCTTTGTCCTGGAGCTCGTACGCCTTGAGCTTGTTCAGCAGGCCGATCCCGCGGCCCTCCTGATCCAGGTAGACCACGACGCCGCGTCCTTCCGCCTGGATCATCCGCATCGCGGTCTCGAGCTGCCAACCACAGTCGCAGCGCAGCGAGTGGAAGACGTCGCCGGTGAGACACTTCGAGTGCATGCGCACCAGGATGTTCTCCCCGTCGCCGACCTCTCCGTAAACGAGCGCGACGTGCTCGTGATCGTCCACGTCATTCTTGTAGCCGACGATCTGCCAAATTCCATGCTCGGTGGGCAGTCTCGCTTCCGCGAGCCGATGGACGAGGCGTTCGTTCTTCAGCCGGTGCGCGACGAGTTGCGCGACCGTGATGAAGGTGAGTCCGTGCTCTGCGGCGAACTTCTCGAGCTCCGGCCGCCGCGCCGACGTCCCGTCCTCGTTCAGAATCTCACAGATCACTCCCGACGCGTTCAGCCCCGCCAGACGCGCCAGGTCCACGGCGGCTTCGGTGTGGCCGACGCGCTGGAGCACGCCGCCTTCGCGGGAGCGCAGCGGAAAGACGTGGCCGCCGTGGCGCAGGTCGCCCGCAACCGTCGCCGGGTCCACCGCCACGCGAACGGTCGTCGCGCGGTCCTGCGCGCTGATCCCCGTGGTCACGCCGAACCGTGGCGACGCGTCGATGCTGACCGTGTAGGCGGTCCGATAATCGTCCACGTTGGATTCGCTCATCGGCGTGAGGCCGAGCTGGTCCACCCGGTCGCCGGTGAGCGCCACGCAGATCAATCCGCCGGCGCGCCGGATCATGAAGTTCACCATCTCGGGCGTGACGAGCTGCGCCCCGCAAATGAGGTCGCCCTCGTTCTCGCGATCCTCGTCGTCGGCGACGATCACGAACTTCCCGGCCCGGATGTCGTTTATGGCCTGCTCGACGGTATTGAAAGTCATGATTTGAAAGTCAGTAATCGCCGGACGTGCTTGGCAATCACGTCCGCTTCCACGTGCACGGCGTCGCCAGCGCGGAGCACGCCAAGCGTCGTGTGCCGTCGTGTAAAGTCCACGATGGACACTTGCACGACCTCCGGCCCCGGTACTGCATGAATCGTGAGGCTCACCCCGTCTACCGCAACCGAGCCGCGCTCCACCATAAGCTCAGAGAGGTCGGGGGGGAGTGCAAGGTCGACCAGCAGCGCGTCGCCTTCGACCTCGGTGTGCGTCACCTGCGCCACGCCGTCGACATGCCCCAGGACAAAGTGGCCACCAAGCCGGTCCGTGGGACGCAGCGCGCGCTCGAGATTCACGCGCCGCCCAATGGCCCAATCGCCGATGGTGGTGAGCGCGAGAGTGGTGCTCACAGCCGCGCAGGTGAAAAAGCCCGCGCCATGTTCCCTCACCGTGAGACACACGCCGTTGAGCGCGATGCTCTCGCCGTCCTGCACGTCGTCGTAGCGACAACGGACGCGCAGCTCCCGCCCCGCGTCGGTGCTCGCGACGCGCTCGATCGTTCCGACGTCGTCGACGAGTCCAGTGAACATCAGCTCGCTCCCCCCAATCCCCCCACTTCTGCTCCGATCGTCCCCGTTTCCCCGATGGCTCCGAGCGCGTAGATCGTCATCACGTCCGGACCGAGCGGCTTTCGCTCCAAAACGGTGTAGTGCTCGAGTGCCCGCAACACGCTCGGAGGCGCGCCGTCGAACGCGAAAAGCGCCTCTGGACCAAGCGCGACCGGTGCCTGAAAGATAACCAGCCGATGCGCCAGCTTCTCCGCGAGCACGGAGCTCGCGAGAGCCGCACCCCCTTCGACGAGCAGCGCGCGGATGCCCGCGGCACG
The DNA here is from genome assembly GCA_040902075.1 of Gemmatimonadaceae bacterium. GTDB lineage: Bacteria > Gemmatimonadota > Gemmatimonadetes > Gemmatimonadales > Gemmatimonadaceae > DASPMP01. Next base: position 3,909 of record JBBDXZ010000159.1, on the reverse strand, counting down.
CAGTCGCCGAAAACCGTCGCGCAGGTCCGGCGCCGCGATGACGTGCACACCGGCCTCGCGCATCTGGTCCGCTTTCGGAGACTCGGCGCTCGCCGTCACCAGCATGGTGGGCGTGTCCCGCGCGGTAAGGACGATCTTCGACTGAATGGGCGTCCGTAGTCTGCGGTCGAATACCACGCGCGCCGGCGGCTTCCTTGGCGCGGGCGCTTCGCGGACATTGAGCTGCGGGTCGTCGGCAAGGATCGTCCCCACTCCGACCGCGACGGCGTCATTGCCCGCGCGCAGCCGGTGAACCGCCGCGCGCGACTGGGGGCTCGTGAGCCAACTCGTGGTGCCGCGCTCGTTCGCGATCGCCGTCTCCATGGAGACGGCCAGCTTGAGCGTCGTCCACGGCATGTCGCTGCTTGCCGCATGAAAGAACGCGGCGTTCAACTCGCGGGCGTCTGTCTCGAGCACGCCGATCTCGACGTCGACGCCGGCCTGCCGGAGCACGGCCGCGCCTCCGCCGGCCAGGGGCGTCGGGTCCGCAACGGCGATCACGACGCGTTTCACGCCGGCGGCCAGAATCGCGTCCGTGCACGGCGGGGTTTTCCCCTGGTGGCGGCACGGCTCGAGTGTGACATACAGCGTCGCGCCGCGCGCCTGCTCGCCCGCCGCACGCAGGGCGGACACCTCGGCGTGATCGGCGCCGAATCGCGAGTGACATCCTTCCCCCACGATCCGACCGTCGCGAACGACGACGGCGCCGACCATCGGGTTCGGCGCCGTCTGTCCCCATCCTTGGAGAGCCAGGTCCAGCGCCCGACGCATGGGGGAATCGCCCCCAAGCGCCGCGCGCGTCGTGTCGTTCATTAGAAGCCGATCCGCGCTCCGACTGAGCCGTACATCCGCGACGTGCTCGCGGCCGTCGTGAACGTATTGTGTGTCATGATGTCCTTCGCGCCGCCCGACGTCATGCCCACTTCGCCGACGAGCTTCAGCAGCAGCAGGTTCATCGAGAGGTCCGCGAAGTAGTTCGTCCGCGTCGCTTTCTGCTTCACGGTGAACGTGTTCGTGGACGCCGCTCCCACCGTGGACGAAACGCCGGTCGAAATGTCGTACATGTCCTGGCCGGCGCCCGCGGCGAGGGTGAAGAGGATCAAGCTCTTGCTGGCGGTGATGCGCCAGGCGCTCGACTTGAGATCGAGATCTGACACGTTGAACGTGGCAGTCCCCACCGTGCCGGTGATGTCGGTTTTCGGCAGACCCCGCATGAGGTAGCTAAACGACACGCCCGGGACGACCAGCGATTCCTGCAGCAGGCCGACGCGAACGCCGTAACCGATCTTGAGGTTCGTCTCGGGCACGATCTTGATGTCGTCACTTTCGATGGTCGGGACATACGCCGCGCTCAGGAGCAGGTCCACACCGCCGACGTTCGACAGCGCCAGCGGCAGCCCTTTGAAGAGGCCAATGGAGGCATCCACCGCCGGCAGTCCGAGGAACTGATTGACGACCGGATAAGCGCTTCGCTGATTGATGCCCGTGGGATCCGGCGTTTGCAGCTCGGGCACATGACCGGCCAACAGATTGACGCGAACGCCCACTGTCCAGTGGGGCAAGCCGCCCAGCGTGCCGCCTTGCGCGAGCGTGGCGTTGCCACCCGTGATCGCGAGGCCGAGCTGCGGCGCCATGTACTGGAACAGATCGATGGTCTGCTGGCAAGCATCGCGCAACGTGATGTTCTGGCTAGTACACTGTGGATCCGCCGCCGCCGATTGTGCTCGGGCTGAGCCCGGCGCACAGAGCGACAGCAGAGTTACGACGGCGATTGAACGGAATCGCATACGTGCTCTCCTAGTCGAGTAAGACCTGACCGCTGCCGCTCACAACGCGGCCGAGCGCCCAGGCGGATATGCCCGCCTCGCGGGCGCTGCGTTTCACAGCGTCCACGTTCGCGGAACCGGTGATGACCACCATTCCAACACCCATATTGAACGTGCGGAACATCTCAGTTTTGGGTACCGCGCCAGCATGTTCGAGTTGCTCGAAGACGTTTGGGACCCGCCAGCTCGCGGTATGTACGACAGCATCGAGAGTCGGCGGCAGCGCGCGATTCAGGTTTCCCGGCAGCCCACCACCCGTGATATGCGCCATGGCATGCAGCCGCGGCAGCACGGGCTTGAGAGCTCTCAGATACGACGTATGTACCCGCAACAGCACCTCCGCGACCGTCGCCGACTCGCCGGGAAACTGGTCTTTCACGCCGAGTCTCATGCGCTCTTTGACGATCCGTCGCGCGAGAGAGTAGCCGTTGGTGTGCAGCCCGCTGCTCTCGAGCGCCACCAGCTGGTCGCCTTCGACCACCCGGTCGGGCCCAAGCACCGCGGTTTCTTCTACGTACCCGACGACGAACCCAGCAAGATCGTAATCCGGGGGGGTATACACCCCCGGTAGCTCGGCGGTTTCACCACCGGTGAGAGTGGTCTCGTTCTCCCGACAACCGCGTGTGATGCCAGTCACAATTTGCTCGAGGACTTCCGGAACGAGTTTCCCGAAGGCGACGTAATCGAGAAAGAACAGGGGCGTCGCGCCCTGAACGAGGATGTCGTTGACGCAGTGGTTCACGAGATCGTGGCCCACCGTGTCATGTTTTCCCGCCTCGATCGCGACTTTCAGCTTGGTGCCGACGCCGTCGACGCTCGAGACGAGAATCGGCTGCTTGGCCTCTCGCGGCAGGCGAAACATGCCACCGAAGCCGCCGAATTTTCCGACCACGCCCGGGGTGTAGGTGGACTCGGCCAGATGCTTGATGCGCCGTTTGGCGGCATCGGCGGCGGCGATGTCGACTCCGGCGTCGCGGTAATCCAGCGGTTTCGGCTTGAGCATTTCCGGGTCGGGAGCTCTGACGTTCTTCCTTCTCCCTGTTCCCTGCTCCCCGTTCCCTGCTCCCTTTTTTTTCAGAGTTCTTCCTCGAAGGCGACCAGCTTTCTGAAATCGGCAACGCGAGCGGCGAGCTGGTTTGGCGTGATTTCCAACAGGCGCTCGATCGAGAACTTCTCGACGGCGAACGATCCCATCGCGGACCCGTAGATCACCGCGCGCCGGAGATTCGTCTCCGAGAGGTCACCCGATCGCGCCAGATAACCCATGAAGCCGCCGGCGAACGCGTCTCCGGCACCCGTGGGATCGAACACCTCTTCCAATGGATACGCCGGCGCGAAGAACACGGTATCGCCGGAGAACATGAAGGCCCCATGCTCACCTTTCTTGATAACCACGAGCTTCGGACCGCGCTGCATGATCCAGCGGGCCGCCTTGATGAGGTTGAAGCAGTCGGTGAGCTGACGCGCCTCGCCGTCATTGAGCGTGACACAATCCACGCGTTCGAGCAACTTGAGCAGGTCGGGGCGGCGGCTCTCGATCCAGAAGTTCATGGTGTCGCATGCGACGAGCTTCGGCCGGTCCACCTGCGTGAGAACGTCGAGCTGAAGCCGAGGGTCGATGTTCCCCAGGAACACGAATGGCGCATTGCGGAACTGGCTGGGAATCTTGGGACTGAAGTTCGAGAAGACGCCGAGGTGGGTTTCCAGCGTCTCGGCCGAGTTCAGGTCGTGCCGGTAGCGGCCGCGCCAGCGGAACGAACGCCCCGTCGCCTGCTCGAGGCCCGCGAGGTCGACGCCGCGCTTCTGCAACGGCTCCAGTTTGTCCACGGGATAGTCGTCACCGACGATTCCCACGAGCTGGACGGGCGTGAGATGACACGCCGACGCCGAAAAGAACGTGGCCGAGCCGCCAAGCACCTCATCGGCCTTGCCGAACGGGGTTTCGACGGAGTCGAGAGCAACGGAGCCTACGACGAGGAGTGACACGCGGGCTAGGGGCTGGGTGCTAGTGCTAGGTGCTAGGTGCTAGGTGCTAGGTGCTAGG
>JBBDXZ010000158.1:0-60389 GCA_040902075.1 Gemmatimonadaceae bacterium | reverse complement strand
CGAGCTTCAGCTCGTTCATGCAGCGAAAGCCGTATTCGTCGAGGTACTGCGCGAATGCCGAATGAAACGAGGCGAAGCGCGGATCGGTCTGCGTCACACGCGCGACCTCGTCCAGCGGACGGGTCGTGAACAGCTGCGCGAGCTCGGGTTGCGCCCGCACGTCCCGCGCGAGGTCCATCAGCTTGAACGTCGGCTCCGTGCTGCGAATGCCGCCTTCGCCGCAGATCAGATCGTTCTGCAACGATCCTGAAGCGTCGCCGCACCACGAGGTGCAGAGCGTTTTCAATACGCCGTAATTCATCATCACGAACAAGTCGTTGATGATCGGCGCGCGCCATTGCTCGAGAATCTCGCGCTCCATGTCGCCGTAGATCGCCATGAGCTCGTGCGGTCGCTTCTCGGAGAAATCCATCGCTGCCCAACGGTGATAATGCAGCTCGAAAAGGGCCTCGAAGCGCGCCACGCGCGACCGAATTCGGGCGAAGTTCCACGTCGAGCGCACGACGAGCCGGAGGAGCGCCGGCAACTCCACGAAGTAGCGCCGCATCCTCGACGGAGGGGATGCGCGCTCCGGCTCATACGACTCCTTCACCCCCATCATTGATTCCATGAACTGCCGGTTGTACTCGAAGCCGGGGAACAGGCGCAGCAGCAGGTACCAGCTCCGCAGGTTGTAGTAGACGCGCCCGCTGATCAGGCCGAGCATGTTCTGATACAGCGACTCGCTTTGGCGGATGGTCTCAGGGGCGATTCCCATCACCTCGGAGAAACAGCGATACACCGTCGCGTAGGCCCGGCGAATCACGCTGAACGTCATGGGCGACGTCACTCCCGAAAAGCTCTCGATGATGTTGGAGTTGTCCCACAGCAGCCCGTAACCAGCCGCTGGTCCGTGCTCCTCGACGGTGGTGATCGGTCGCGTCTGCAGAATCCACAGCGAGCCGGCGCGATCGACCGCGAACTCGATGTCCTGAGGCGCTCCCCATGCATCCTCGATCTTTCGCGCCGCCTCGACGACCAGACGCACCTGCGATTCGCTCAGGCTCGGTCCGTCGCGCAACTCGGTGGGAACCGGCTCGCGGGTGACCCCGCCCGCCTTCGCGGCATCGAAGACGAACCGCTCCGACTTCTCCGACGCCTGCGTTTCGACGGTCTCGGTGCGCTTGTCGATCGTGAACAGATCGGCGTCGAGCCCAGCGCTCACGAGACCCTCGCCGAGCCCGTACAGCGAGCTCACGACGACGCGGTGGACGTCTCCCGTCGTCGGCTCGGCCGTGAACGCGACCCCGCTCACCTCGGCATCGACCATCTGCTGGACCACGACCGCGATCTGGACGTTGTCCGTGGGAAGCTGTCGAGACCTCCGGTACGCCACGGCGCGCTCGGCGTGCACGGACGCCCACACGCGTCGAATGGCGTCGACGATCGCGTCCGCACCGCGGACGTAGAGGAACGAGTCGTGAATGCCGGCGAACGACTCTCCGGCGGCGTCTTCCCCGACCGCTGACGATCGAACCGCCACGAAGATGTCGGGCGGGAAGAGCTCCGCTTGCGCTCGGAATATTTCCTTGCGCAGCGGAAGCGGAAGCGGATCGCGAGGCGCCAGCGACCGCGATGCGTTGAACGCCGCGGTCGTCACCACATAGAATGACGGCACCCGATGGCCAAGCCGCGTCAGCCGGTCGAGATTCGCGGCCTTGCCACCGACGATCCTGGGATCGGCTTTGCTCGCTCCGTCGCTCCGCCACACGAGGTTGCTCATGTCTTGAATCCGTGCATCCGTATCAACTCGATCGCCAGGACCAGATCGAACGCGATGAGGTACAGCCCGGCGTTTCGCTCGAGCGCCTTGGCCGTGGCAGTCGACGTGTGGAGCCGGAAGCGAACGAAGGTGCCGAGGGTGATGAGGAAAAGCGCGACGATGGCGACGTAGAACCAGGGGCTCACACCGATGAAGTAACCCACGATCGCCACGAGCGTGGTATCGATCAGGCGAAGGGCGAGAACCACCCATGCGGCGCCGTACGTTCCAAAGAGCTTCGAGTACGAATCGAGCCCCTCGATCTCGTCTTCGGGAGCACGGATTTTCCGGGACACTTCGACGTTGAAGGTGACGAAGAACCCGACCATGGCGTACAGCCAGAAAACCGGCGGCGCTTCCCACGGCATCCTCCGCGTCGCGAAGCTGAACACCATCAGCGACAGCAGCGGCATCAGCAGCATGTGCGAGGTGGCGTAGACCAGGAAATGGTCCTTGAGCCACTCCGCCGCGAAGAACTCCTTGAGCATCAGCAGCGAGAAGACGAACGCGATGGCCAGCGCCGTCGCAGCCTGCGGTCCCGCCGCGAACGCGAGCGCGAACTCGGTCACGATCGCGATCGCCGCCAGAACGCGCAGATCGGCCAGCGTGATCACGCCGCGCTGCAGCACGCGGTGCGGGTGGAACCGCGCATCGTCGGCGAAGTCCTTGTGCTCGTCGAAGACGCGCAGATGAAAGAAGAAGAAGAGCAGTGTGAGCGCGCCGAGCAACGAACGCGCCGTGTACTGCATCGGCTCATCGGGGTTGGTCAGGACCTTCGCCAGGAACTGATTCGATGAGAAGTAGCTGATGATCAGGAGGACATGGCCGAAGAGCGGAAAGCGCTCGCGCATGTACGCGCGCAGTCGCGCGAGGTACGGGTCACTCCGCGCGACGCGTTGGGGCGTGGCGGTCGCGGTCACCGCAGCGCCCCGTGATCGAGCATGCGCCTGAGACGCGCGTAGTCGATCTTGCTGTTGTGACGCGGGTCCACCGGAAGCGCGGTGCGGGTCACCACCATTTCGTCCACGACGACGTCCGCGCGCGCGGCGGCCAGGCGTGCTTCGACATCGCTCAGGAGACCGGGATCGTCGGCCTCGATGACGATGGCGAGCCGCTCGCCGAGCCTCGCGTCGGGACGACCCAGCGCGGCAACCCGGCGAATGCGGCGATCGTCGCCGCGAACCGTCTGTTCGATCAACTGGGCGTGGAGGTCAACCCCGCCACGCCGGATGGTCGAGTGGACGCGTCCCGCGAGCCAAAACCGGCCGCCGTCGTCGAAATGCCCGGTATCACCCATCCGATGCCAGACCGTGCCATCGGCATCGCGAACTTTGTTCTCGGCGAACGCCGCGTCGTCGCCCGCGTAATCGCGGCACACGTGCGGCCCGGTCACGAGCAGCTCGCCGATCGCGCCCGGAGCCACGTCCAGCGGCCGCTCCAGCGGACCGCGGACGATCTGCACCGTCCGAGCGCGAATGGCGTCAACCGGTTTGCCAACGCAGTAGCCCGGCCGGGTCGCCGATGCGGCGAGACGCTCGTCGGCGGACATGCTCGCCACAGGTTCCGCTTCGCTCGATCCATAGGCCACCACAATCTCCGTCCCCGGATACGTTTCACGCCAGCGCCGCAATTGATCGTCGCGCACCGGCGCCCCCCCCGTCACGATGCGACGCAGCGGCGGAGGCGTCTCTCCCGTCGCCCGCACATGGTCGGCGACCAGATCGAAGAGCGGCGGCGAGGCGGCGGCCGTCGTGACGCCGAATCGGCGCATGTCGCGCACCACGAGCCTCGCGTCCGCGCTGCCGACGCGACGCAGGTCGATCGGCGGAATCACCGTGGTGATGCCCGCGGCGAGATTACTCAGCGCGAACACCGGGAACGTGGTGAGATCCACGTCGCCAGGCTGCGCGGGGAACTCCTCGCGAATCACGTGATGCTGCGCGGCGAGAATCTCGTGCGTGCGGTTGACGCCCTTCGGCATCCCGCTCGAGCCCGTGGTATAAGTGATGAGCGCCGGCGAACCGCCGGGCATCGACGCGATCGGGGCCGTGCCCTGGAGATCGCGAAACCGGAACCGTGCCGCGAGCCACGCACCGGGTCCCTCGGCCGTTACCGCCACACGGACACGCCGGAGGTCCCGCGAAAAAAGACGCAGCAGATGCGCCTGTGGCGTACCGATGAATGCCGCGGGTTTCGCGGCTGCCGCGAGATGGGCGATTTGCCGCAACGAGACCCATGGGTCCACGAACACGGCGACGCCACCCGCGGCCAGCGTTCCGACCACCGCGACGTACAGCGCGGGCGACATCGGAAGTATGAACACGGCGCGGTCCCCGTGTTGAAGCCCGTTCGCGACGAGCCCCCCGGCGAAAGATTCCACGTGCCGCCTGAGCTCGCCGAAGCGGACGCGGTCGCCTGTGGCGGACACGAACGCCAGCGTTCGCTGGTTTCGCTCCGCGGCCTCGAGGAAGAGCTGCACGACATTGGCGATCATACGTGTCGCCATTCGTACAACACGTACCGGCGGAACACCTCGCCATGCCCCTGGTCCAACGCCTGCGAACGATTGTCGTCGCGCATCAGCGCGTGGTTCCCGGCCGGCAACCCCTTTCTCAGGGCGTTCGAGTAGACGTGATCCGAGAGCGCGGCCGCGACGGCGGCGCGTCGCCACTCCGCTCGTACGCCGATGGTCTTGTAATGCACCGCGGAGAGTCGCGGATCGGCGTACGCGAAGACGAATCCTATTTCGCCGCCCTCGGGCGCCGTCGCGAACACCACCAGGTCGGGATCGAGAAAACGCTCGATGCCGCTGTAGAGCGCCAGGAACTCGGCACGCGAAACCGGGGAATAGAGAAAGCTGTCCTGGAAGATGTCCGACGAGATGTCGTGAACGATGGCGAGCTCCTTCTCGAGACGCGTCCGATCCAACCCACGGATTCGCACTCCACGCGACGCGCTGCGTTCGACGCCCGCCCGGAGTCCGGGCAGGAGAAGGGACACGTCAGCGATCCATTTCGAGCTATACGACTCGAGCTCGCGAAATCCGGCGCGCTCCCACAGCTCGGCATAGTACCGTGGATTCCACGGTTCCAGTGGAAATGGAGGCCGGCTGAACGGACCGACGTTCACGCGGTATCGATGCCATGTGTCACCATCCATCGGCCCCACGATCCGTTCCGCGCCGCGCTCGCGAAGCCACGCAATCGCCTCGCGGAACAACGCGTCCGCTGCCTCCTGACGATGCTCGGCCTCAAAGAAGCCGAGCATCCCGAAAGGGCGACCATGCTCGTCGCGCAGGACCGGAGACAGTCGGGCGACGACGCGTCCGATCGCCGTATCGTTTTCGAACGCGACGTACGCTCGCTGGCCGCCGGCCGACTGAAACGCCGGCTGGTTCAGTGTCCGGTCGATGGACGCGCGGACCGGCGCCGTGCCCGGCGGCTCGTGCGCGTACACGGCATCGGCGACGCGATGAAACGCCTCGCGGCTGGCGTCCGCGGTGACGTCAGCGACGCGAACTTCCGCCATGCGTCGTCGCGTCGGTAACGCCTCCCGACACCACGAAAGCCATGAGCTCGGCGCTGTCCGTTGCGAGTGGCTTGACGTTCGCGGTCGGGTAGATCCGGATCACGCCGGTGAACGTGTACGAGAACGGCAGATACACCGTCACGTGATCCTCCAATCCAAAGCGCGTCATCGTCTGTGACGTCACGAACCCGAACGCTTTCTCGATGCCGTCAGCCGAAGTCGATACCACGACCGGCCGATCGAAGCGCCGCTTCTCCCCGACGAAGGCGGCAAGCAGGTCCTTGGTGGCGGAGTAGACCAATCGGACCAGTGGAAGCCGGTTGAAGGCCCGGTCCACCAGGATGACCATCCATCGCGCGAGGACCGTCGACGCGAGAAACCCGAACAGTGTGATCAGCGCCACCGTCACCACGATCCCGGCGCCCGGCACCGGCAGTCCCATCCACTTGTCAACGACGCTGAAGATCAGCCAAAAGACGTAGATCGTGACGACCGCCGGCGCGAGGACGATCAGGCCGCGAAAGAAATAATTGAGAAGGCGGGTCACTCAGGGCACGCTGAACGGCACGGAGAGCTCGGTCGTGTCCCACCGCAGACGCACCACCCCCGAATTTCCGCCCGTCGGGTCGACCGCGATCGTGAATCGATCCACGACTTGTGGAAGCTGCGACGCTTGCAGGGGAACTCGCACGAGATCCTGCTTCGGATCGTACACGGTTCCCCACTGGCCGGTTTGCTTGTTGATGATGAGCTGGTAGCGGCCAGGCACGGCGAGCGTCCATAGCGTGTACGTGCCGGCCGGCACGTTTTGTCCCGCTATCGTCAGAGGAACGTTCGTGCGGAAGTGAGTCGCGGCATTCGCGCCGGTGCGCCAGATCGTGTCGTTGAGCACGCCGGCCGGCCCGAAGACCTTGCGACCGCGCGTGGTTGGACGACCGTAATCGACCCAGAGCTCCGCGGGTCCCACGGTGGCTCTCGTCGTGTCGCGCGCCGACAATGCCGTCGCGGGACGGGCATCGCGTTCGCGTTGCGCCCACATGGCGGAAAGTCCGGCGACGTCGACGGAGTTCTGTCGCGTGGCCACGAAATGTTGCGTGGTGCGCGCGCCATCTACCGACTGCACGACCCCTTTGCCGTCCGTGACGATGTCGTAGGGATAACCCTGGATCACGACCGCGTATCGATTCGAGCCCCTGCGCACGACGTGCATGGGAAACGCTTGCCGGCCGCCTGTATAGATCGCGTACGCGACACTATCCACGTTCGCCGCCCGCAACGCCGAGACTGGCAACTGGAAAAACGCGATCGCGTAGTTGATGTATGGGAACGCGTTCCGCGCCGCCGCGCGCGTGGTGATCAGCGTGTCCCGCTGTACCTGCGAGATCGCGCTGTCTGTGCCGAATGTGACCGTCACATTGCGCAGACTCGGCTGGTTGGTCGCTGGTAGCAGACTCCCATCCGCCAGTCGCGTGTTGTGCTCGAGCAGCTGCGCCATTCCGGTCGTCGGATTCAGCGTGACCACATATCGTGTCACCAGCGTTCGGGGGAGGTGCGTCACGAGAGTGCCTTCGATCCGGTCGCCGACACGTGTCGCTTGGTCAATGGCGAGCGTGTCGTTGCCGAGGCGAAGCACGTAGGCATTGGTCTGGGCCGAGGTCGGCACGGGAGAGTTCGAGCCGCGACAGCCAATGGCGACGAGCCCGAACCCAAGCAGAGTGAACCATGACATGGACATGCGGAAGTCCCTGAGGAATGGAGTGGACGTGGCGTGATTCTACCCGTCCTCTGCCGCAGACGGAAGCCGCTGGCCCCGTGCTTGCGCCCCTCGATATCGTCGATCACCTAACTCACCGGAGCGTCATAGCGATGGGACACAGAAAGAGACGTGCGCCGGGGCCGCAGCGGCACGCCGAAGGACAGCACGGCGAGAAAACACATCAGCGCTTCATCGAGATCCTTCAGGACGGGGGGACCCCCGCGACCGAGGATGGAAGCGAGAAGGTGGCGGGAGCGCCGATTGAGGGGCACCAGCGGCTTCACCAGGATCGCCAGCAGCACGACGAGGCGGAGAAGAACAGCGAAAAGGTGGAGGCAATGAAGGAAGTGCAGCGTGGAAAAGCGGACGACAACGTGCTCGCCAAACGGGCCGACTGATCACGTGAATCTCACAAAGCTCTTCTTACTGATGATCCTCCTGGGGGGTGCGGGAGGCGCGCTTGGCTCCATGGCCGGAAACGCCCTGGGGCGCGGTGGCGTGGTCGGTGGAGGGTTGGTCGCCGGGGCGGCGCTGGTTGTTGTCGGAGGGTTCCTCGGCGCGCGCTGGGGCTGGATCAAGCGTTCGCAGCGGCTCTGGGCGACCCTCGGGGGCGTCTTCGGGTTCGGTCTCGCCACGATGGTTACGCTCTCCACGCTGTCGTCGCCCGTGGGACCGATTCTGAGCACCCTGTTGATCGGAACCGGCGCGGTTTTGGGAGCGGTAGTGGGGAACAGCCCGCACGCGGAGGCTTGACGTCGGACGGCAGAGATCGGTAGCGTTGTCGCGCCCTTCCCCCGCGCGATCCCTCTGACCGGGTCTCCATGCTCATCGTTCCCGTTTCTCTGCTGACGGTGCTTGTGGTGGTCGTGATCTTCGCGAACTCGCAGAAGAAGAAGGGAGCCATGTCGGAGTCCGCTTATCAGACGCTGGTGAGCGTGGCCTCGATCATCGTGACGATTGCCGCACTGATTTTTCTGTTCATTCGACTTCGCGGCTGACGGTCGCGCCGCACCTGGCGCGTCGGGCTAGAGCGCTGGCATTGTTCGCGCAGATGACCGGCCCCTCCTGCGTCACATCAGCCGCTTGTGTCGCTTGCGGCGCCGCGACTTGCTGCCTGGGCGATATGAGATCGTGACATGCCCCGCGATCGCCTGAATCGCGAGCTCGGCCGTGTGATGCGAGATGCGCCAGTTGATACGCCCTCGCTTTTCGTTGCGGATGGCCTCCAGCCGAGCCTTGACCTCGTCGGTGTATCCTCGTGGCGACTTCACGGACTGATGCGCGGGGCAGGGGCGGGTTTGGATCGATCCTCGTAAGGGCGCAGGATCCATTCGAAGAACACCCAGGTCCGATTCCAGGAATCGATCTGGTCCGGAGAATCGACGCGCTCGAGCGTCTGTGTATCTACGCGGCGGCTGAACGCGTGGCCGACCGAGCCGCCCCAGGGTGCGGGATCGACATACGTCTTCGTCTCAGCGAGGTCAGGCTTCCGGGAGCGAAGCGCGTCGACCATCTGCTGGTCCTCGACGTAGTTCACGTCCTCGTCGTTCGTCGCCACGTGAACGAGAATGGGCACCCGTAAATTGTCCACCGAGTAGAGCGGCGAGCGCTTGATGTAGTCCTCGCGTTTCTCGAACGGCAGACCCTGTAGCCCCGTTTGCGTGGAAAAGCTTCGCTGATAGCTCGGTCCCTTGTAGCTCAGCCGGAAGACGAGGTTCGTAACCGGCACGATCGCTGCCGCGGCTTTGAAGGGGTGCTGCTTTCGAAAGACCAGATGTGACGCAATGAAGCCGCCGTGGCTCCAACCCATCACTCCGAGGCGGTCCTGGTCGACGTGGGGAATGGTCTTCAGGAACTCCACGGCTGACGCGACGTCGTCGACTTCCTTCCCGCCGTAGTCGATGGCGTTGTAGTGCGCGGCTCCGTATCCCGTGCTTCCGCGATATTCAGGCGCGATGATGACGTACCCGCGCTCCACGGCTTCCCGTACGAATGGGAACATCGTCGTGCTCCAGTCGCCATGGACGCCGCCGTGCACCCAGATCATCGCCGCGTGGCCGCGGACGCCACGCTTGTTGAGCGGTTGAAACAGGTAGGCGGGGATGGTCATTCCGTCCACCGTGCTCTTGTATGCGATCTTTTGGAAATCCATCACGCCGCGGCTTCGCGCGCGATAGATGCTGTCCGTGGAAGCTTTCCGGCGCGCATCGCCATCGTGGTCGCGCTGCGGATGGTCGTCGGGGCGATCGCTCACGTAAAGCCGGGCCGCGCGCGCCGAGTCCATCGGCACCACCTGTCTGGGGCGGGTCGTGGCCCGCTCCTGCGCGCCGGCGCCGTCGCTCCTGACGATCAGAGCCGTCGCGATCAGTGCCATCGTACGAAAAACGAGGTTTGCGAGGTTGACTGACATTCGAGAACTCCCTGAGGTGTGCGAGCCGCAGAATCGTACGACATGGGCACCGGCCCGCGCCACCGCTAGATTGGAACCATATGAATCCCGGTCTTCTCCTCCGCGTCGGCGGCCTGGCCCTCCTGGCCGCGCTGACATCCGCTTCCGCCCCTGCTCCCGTTTCCCTGCACCCGACTCCCATAACCGTCACGGTCTTCAAGGACCCCAACTGCGGTTGCTGCAAGGCATGGGTGGAGCACCTTCGGAAACACGCTTTCGCCGTCATCGCCAAGGACACCTCGGACCTCTCCGGGATCAAGAGTGCCGCTCGGGTTCCCGAGCAGCTGCATTCCTGCCACACCGCCTTCGTGGACGGATACGTCGTGGAGGGACACGTCCCTGCGGCCGACATCCAGCGCTTGTTGAAGGAGAAGCCGAAGGTAGCGGGCATCGCCGTTCCCGGAATGCCCGTCGGGTCGCCCGGCATGGAAATCGGCACTCGCAAGGATCGGTATGACGTCATCGCGTTCAGCCGCGACGGCAGCACCACTCGTTTTGCCTCCCACTAGTCCACCTTCGGCATCCACGCTGTTGGGACGCAAGGCGCGGACGCACCTGCGCCGTGTGGATCCCATCCTCGCGCGTGTGATGGAGAGCGTTGGACCCTATCGACCCGGCGATCGCACCGGCGGCACGCACTTTCTCGCGCTGATCCGCGCCATCGTCTTCCAGCAGCTCTCGGGAAAGGCCGCGACGACGATTCTCAATCGCTTTCTCGCCCTGTTCCCGCACGGGGAACCGACTCCGGAGGGCATTCTCGCGCTGTCGGACGTGCAACTGCGCGCCGTCGGATTGTCGCGACAGAAAAGTGGCTACCTGCGCGACCTGGCCATGAAAATCCAGAGCGGTGCGCTGCCGCTGGACCATGTCGATTCGCTACCCGACGTCGAGCTCATCGCGCACCTCGTTCAGGTAAAAGGCATCGGGAAGTGGACCGCCCAGATGTTCCTGATGTTCAAGCTCGGCCGTCCCGACGTCCTCCCCGACCTCGATCTGGGAATTCAGAACGCCATCAAGCGCGTGTACCGAAAGCGTCGCGTGACGCCGAAGGACGTTCTCCGCATCGGCGCGAGGTGGACGCCGTATAGCAGCATCGCTTGCTGGTACCTGTGGCGCTCGCTCGATAACGGCCCTGGTCAGGCTGGCGCGAAGAAATAGGGGGCGGTTAGACGCCGTACACCTCGAACAGCCCGGCGGCTCCCATCCCTCCCCCAATGCACATCGTCACGAGGCCGATCCCCCCGCCCCGTCGTCCCAGCTCGTGGACCAGCTGCGTCGTGAGCTTGCTTCCCGTCGCGCCGAGTGGATGACCCAGGGCGATCGCCCCGCCATTCACGTTCACGCGTTCCTCGGGCATATCGAGATCGCGCACGACCGCGACCACTTGCGCGGCAAACGCTTCGTTGAATTCGATCAGGTCGATGTCCTTCATGGAAAGGCCGGCGCGCTTCAGCGCCTTGGGAACGGCCTTGATTGGCCCGACCCCCATGACGTCCGGCTCGACCCCCGCGGCGGCGAAGGTGATGAACCGCGCGAGCGGCGTCAGCTTCAGCTGCTTCGCACGGTCGCTACTCATGAGCAGCACCGCCGCCGCTCCGTCCGAGTACGGGCTCGCATTTCCCGCGGTGACCGTGCCGTTCACCTTGAACGCGGGCTTCAGCTTTCCGAGCGCCTCCAGCGTCGTCTCGGCGCGCGGCAGCTCGTCGCGCGAGAACGCCGCTTCGCATTCCTCGTTCTTGGCTCCCTTCCAGGTGACCTTGACCGTCGGAATCGGCACGATCTGATCGTGGAAGCGTTTCTCGGCCAACGCGCGCGCCGCCTTCTGCTGGCTCCCGAGCGCCCACCGGTCCTGAACTTCGCGCGAGACCTTCCACCGCTCGGCGACGTTCTCCGCGGTGAAGCCCATCCCGATGTACGACTCGGTGAGCTCCGGGTTGAGACGCGCGTGGTACCCGGACATCGGCACCTGGCTCATCATCTCGACGCCGCCGGCGAGCACCACGTCCGCGTTGCCAACCATGATCTCCTGTGCGGCGAGCGCGACCGTCTGGAGTCCCGAAGAGCAGAATCGGTTGATCGTCGCCGACGGGACTTCCACCGGGATGCCGGCGCGCAGCGAGGACAGCCGCGCGATGTTGAGTCCCTGCGACGCCTCCGGCATGGCGCAACCCCAGAAAAGGTCGTCCACCATCCCCGGCTCTACCCCGGCTTTGTCGATCGCGTCTCGCATCACGCACGCCGAGAGCTCGGTCGGGTGCACGTTTGCGAGCGATCCATCCTTCTTCCCCTTTCCGACGGCCGACCGGACCGCCGATACGATCACCGCTTCCTTCATGATCAATTCCTCAGTGGCTTACCAGTCTTCAGCATGTGCGCGATCCGCTCCTGCGTCTCCTTGGTACCCAGCAGACGGAGAAACGCGTCGCGCTCGAGATCCAGGATGTCGTGCTCGGTGACGATGCGCGGTGGACCGTCGCCGCCGCACAACACGTACGCGATTTCATGGGCGATCTTCACCTCGAAATCCGTGATCTGCCCAGCCTCATGCAGCGCCCAGGCCGTGTACTTCAAGTTGCCGAAGCCTTCCTTCCCGACGGCGGTGATACGCTGGGGCGTTGGTGCGACGTAACCCGGAGCGAGATCGAGCACGCGTTGTTTTGCGTCCGCAATGAGCAGATCCCGGTTCATCGTAATGCGATCGCGGTCGCGCAAGAAGCCGAGCTTGCGAGCCTCGAGAGCGCTTCCGCTCGTCGTCGCCAAGGCGATGAGCTTGAACGCCCGCTTCACGGCCTCGAAGGGATCCGCTTCCTCGTACTGCGAAAGCTCCCTGGTGAACCGGAAGAGAAGCTCCTTCGTCCCTCCGCCGGCGGGAATCAGTCCGACGCCCACTTCCACGAGCCCCATGTAGAGCTCGGCGTGTGCCTGAATCAGATCGGCGTGCAGCGAGAACTCGCAGCCGCCGCCCAGCGTAAGGCCGAACGGCGCGGCGGCGACCGGAAAGGGAGCGAAGCGCAGCGATGTCGAGCACTCCTGAAACATCGAGACCGCGGCATTCACTTGCTTCCAATCACCCTTTTGGACGATGCCGGCCACCATCGAGAGATCCGCCCCGGCCGTGAACGTCCGCGGATCGTCGTTGCCGATCACCAAACCCGCGTATTTCTCCTTTTCGACCCAGACAAGTGACTCACGGAGCGCCTTCAGAACACCTTCGCCCAGTGTGTTCATCTTGCTGTGGAACTCGAGACAAGCCACGCCACCACCCAGATCGACCAGGCTCGCGGCGTCCGATTCCCGAATGACTTTCCCGTTCGTGTGCAAGCGAGCCAGAGAAACCGCGCCTGGCACTTCCTGCACGGGACCGTACGAGCCATCGAGGCCGAGGACATTGGCGCCGGTATCCGTGTAATAGCTCTCCTTGGCTTTTTTCAGCAGAGTAGGCGGCGACATTTTCATGTTCGCGAAGCCGTCACGCAGGAACTGCAGCCCGAGCATGTCCATTTGCTTGTAGGGCCCCGCCTCCCAGGCATATCCCCATTCCATCGCCCGATCCACGCTTGGAATGTCGTACGCGATCTCGGGCGTGCGCTCGAGCACGAAATGCGAGAGCCGCAGGAGATAGGTTCGCGCGAAATCGCCGTATTTCCCTTTGAGCTCCTTCACGCGCGCCAGGCGCTGCTCGAGCGGGAGGCGCGGCAGCTCGTCGAGCTCTTTCGATTCGACCCTCTTCTGCGGACCGTACTCCAGCGTTTTGCGATCGAGCGTTTGGATTTCCTTCCCGGCCTTCCGGTAGAATCCGGCGCCGCTCTTCTCTCCGAGTTGGCCGCGCGCGATCAGCTGCGTCACCCACTCCGGCAGCTCGAAGTCCTCGCCCGTGGCGCGTGTCAGTTCCTTGGCGACGTGATCGAGCACGTCGAGCCCCGTGAGATCCGCGGTACGGAACGTCGCGGACTTCGCGCGCCCCAGCGCCGGTCCCGTGAGCGCGTCCACTTCGTCGATGCCGAGCTCGAATTCGTCGAGCATGCGGAGCGCCAGGACCATTCCGTGAACCCCAAGCCGGTTCGCCACGAATCCGGGCACGTCCTTCGCCCGAATCGTCCCCTTGCCGAATACCCGCTCGCTGAACGCTCGCGCCCTTGCGAGCGTGTCTTCAGTCGTCTCCGGGGCTGAGATGATCTCGAGCAGGTGCAGGTACCTCGGCGGGTTGAAGAAGTGCATCCCGAGAAAGCGCTCGCGAAACCCCTGGCTGCGTCCTTCAACGAGCTGACGCATCGGAATTCCCGACGTGTTCGACGCGACGATCGCTCCGGGGTTGATCACTCCCTCCAAACGCCCATACAGCGCCTTCTTGGGCTCGAGCTGCTCGATGATCGCTTCGATCACGAGGTCGCACTCGCCGAGCAATTTCAGATCGTCACGGGTATTGCCGACGCGGACGAAGTCCGCACGCTCAGGATCCATGAACGCGGGCGGCCTCGATTTCAGTTGGCGTTCGAGCCCTTTCTTTGCCGGTGCGTTCGGGTCTCCCTCGTTCGCCGGGATGTCGAGCAGCACGACTGGAATGCCGGCGGACGCGGCGAGGGCGCCGATCCCCGCGCCCATGGTTCCCGCACCCACGATTCCGACGCTACGAATTCGCATTCTTTGTCATTCTGAGCGAAGCGAAGAATCTGCAATTCATTCGGCAGATCGTTATTGTCATGGTCTAGTACGCTAGCACGGTGAGGTGATGCTTGCGAATTGCGCTCGTATGTTTCATTGCGATGGCCTTGGGCGGTTTTGCGTGCGCGAGCACGCAGACGACCGGGCAGCTCAGCGAGGGGTCCGCTCCTCCTCCGAGGATCGCGGCCGTCGATTCAGCGTTTCCTCCGCAACACGTCACCATCGAGATGCCTCAACCGGGGTACTCCGCGCTGTTGCTCGTGGCGCCTGGACACAGCGCGACGCTCCTGTATCCGCAGGATTCGCTCACGAACAATTCGTTAGGCGCCGGTTCGCATCGACTCGCCGTTGAGATTCCGAGTTTCCTGGTCCAGGATGACTCCGCGCGCTTGCGAATGCGCGACACATCCCGGCTCCACACTCGGGCGCGAGTCAGGAGCGGACGGCCGATCGCACAGCCACTTCCGCCAGCGACACCCACGTATTTCCTGCTCGTCACTTCGCCCCAACCGTTGACTTATCGGCGCGTCAGCGAGCGGACCGGGGGCGTGACGATTCCGAACATCGACATGGAAGCGCTCAACGCCGTGGCGAAGGCGGTCAAGTCGACGATCCCCAACGAGCCGCGCGAATGGGCCGGCTACTACCAGCTCGTGGAGCTGAAGCGCAATCGGTAGCGGCGTTATCGATCGGTGGTTCCCCGGAGGATGCCGCTGCGAACGCGTGTAGCCTTCGGTGAAGCGCTCGGGTCGGCGCTCACCGTCACACCGGCTCGTGCCAGCTGAAGTGGGCCTGTCAGCGTGAGCGACTGCTCGCCGCGACGCACGACGAGCTTCACGGGCTGGCCCTCACGTGCGCTCGCGAACATTGCGCGAAACCTGGGGCCGAAACTTTGATCGGCCACCGGGATCTCGTTCACGGAAAGCAGATGGTCTCCCGCTTGCACGCCGGCGGTGCTGGCCGTGCTATTCGGAACCACCTCGGTGATCAGTACGCCGCGCGCGTCCAGCGTGGTCGTGATCCCGATCCTCGGCGCCTGTACGACGTCTACCCGCATCCCTCCGAGCGGGAGGATGTCGGTCCAGGGAAACGGTTCGCGACCGTCGATGTGCTTGCGCTCGAAATCGGCGAACGACCGTCCGCCCGCGGCGCGAGTCACCGCATTCCACCAGTCCTCGCGCGTGAAGCCGCGCCCCTGTTTGAACGTGGTCGTGTACAGTTCGCGCATCACGTGGTCGAGCGACTGGCGGTTGTCGCTGGCGTCCCGAATCATCACGTCGATGAGGAGTCCCGCGGCCGAGCCCTTGGGATAGTAGATGTACTGCGTGCCGTCCACCGGCTGCACCCAGGTATTCAGCGACGCATCCTCCAGCGCGATGGCGCCCGCGGCATCGGTCTCGTTGATCTTTCCCGCGGTCAGAGCATAAAAACCCGTGTCCGCAACGAGTCCGCCCCGAACGAGCGCGAGATCCGCGTAATAGTCCGTGATCCCCTCGCTCATCCATAGCCAGGGCGTTGGCATCGGCGCGTCATAGCGGTAGGGCCAGAGATCCGCGGGACGCAGGCGCTTGACGTTCCAGGCGTGGAAGATCTCGTGAGCGTACAGCGAGGGCTGAAAGTCGCTGCCGACGTACGGGGGGGCGAGCACGTCCACGTGAGAGCTCGAGTGCTCCAGGCCGCTCGCGCCGCCATACGCCGAGTCGACGATCTGCATCACCGTGTACACGTCCCACGGCGCTTCTCCGAATACCGAGACCAACGGAGGCGTCGCGCGTTTCAGTTGGTCCCACGCCTGCTGGCGCGTCGCCCCTTGCACGGCCCCGGCCGGATACGTCGCGAAGCGCATCCATTTTCCGGACACCTGAGCGCTGTCAACGTCGAAACGCCCCACGAAGAACGGCATGTCCACCAGATCGTGATAGTTCGTGGAGGTGAACGTGATACCGTTTGCCCTCCCCCCGCCTCCCCCCGCGGCACGGGACATCGATGTCGCGACGGTCCAATCCGACTCGGTCCGAACCGTCACTCGCGATGGGAAATCCAATCCACGTCCTTCCGCATACATGAAGAGATTCGTTCCATTGAAGAGCAGAAAATCCGGACGGGCCCACGCCATCGCGTTGTCCAGCGTGTCGGCCCTATAGTCGAAGGTCACGGTAACAGGACCGGTGGCCGCCCCGTCCCGCCGAATGCGCCACGTGTCATAGTCCAGCTTGTCCCAACTCAGTGGCCGATCTCCGGCCGTCGCCAGGAAATCCAGCACCCAGCGCGAGAAGTTGCTGATCTCGTAGGAGCCTGGCGTCCACGCGGGAAGCGACAGCAGGATCGGGTCGGTACCATCCGCGGCGAACGTCATCGTGACGCGCACGCGACGCTCCGCCGCCGTGGCGCGCGTGAAGGACACCGTATAGCGCACGTCGGAGATCGGAGCCGAAACGTGTCGTGGAGAAGGCGGGGACACGGCCGGCTGCGCGAGCGCCAACGAGCTGTTCGCGAGAACGAGTAGGACGAACGACGAGCGGTGCATTTCGACTCTCCCCCTGTCGGGTTCTGACGCGATGCAGGAAGCTGGCCGCCTTGAATTGCTTGCCGGTTGGCGCGCGGCGCAGCATAGTCCGTGAGTACCAGGCCTTTCTTTATTTGTCCTTCGCGACTTCCGAGGTCGCACATGTCCAATAGCGCGCGAGTTGGTTCACTGTGGCGGCCGCTACTGCTGGTGGCGGCGCTCGCGTCTGGCGGGTTCGCGCAACCGGCTCCTTCTCCGCCGACACTCATGGGAACGGTGCGCGATTCAGGAGGCGCGCCGGTGATGTCCGTTCGCGTCTCCTTTCTCGGCGTTGGCGCGGTAACGGACAGCTCGGGCTTCTTCCTCCTGCCGGGACTTCGCGCCGGCGCCGGAACGCTCAGCGTTCGCCGCATCGGCTTTGAGCCGCGCGACGTCGCACTGGCGCTGGCCGACGGGCGCACGGACTCGCTGTTGATCGTGCTCACTGTCATTGCGCACACGCTGCCCGGTGTGACGACGGAAGTCGATCCGGCTGTGGAGCTCCGTCTGAGCGACTTTTACCGTCATCGGCAGAACGGAATGGGATCCTACTTCGACCGAAAGGAGCTCGAAGCGTTGCGCGTCACACGGATCAGCGATGCGCTGCGGCGCGTTCCCGGTGTCCGAGTCATGTCCGATCGCGGGCGATATCAGGTCCGGGTCGGTCGATCGAGCGGACTTCGTGATTGTCCTCCCGATTTTTGGATCGACGGAGTACGCGCGCCATACCTCAACATCGACGACGTACCGCTCCGCGACGTCGAGGCCCTCGAGATATACAAGGGTCCATCGAGTCTCCCGCCAGAGCTGTCCAATCGCTTCGGAAATCCGTCGTGCGGCGCCGTCGTTATCTGGACGCGCGTGCCTGGGTGAAAAAGAAATGACCGCCGCGAGAATCCGCGGCGGTCATTGTATGTCAGAACTGAGCGCTACTTAGTCCCGCGTGTCGCAGTCCGAGGTCGGTAGGCCGTCCAGACCAACGTGAATTACGATACCCGAGCAAATGACCGGGTCCGTCGACGACGTGGTCGTCGTGGTCGTCGTGGTCGTCGTCGTCGTGGTAGGCGAAAGGGTAGCCGTTAAAGCTGCCGAATTGCCCCCAACGCGGCTCAGGGCGGACGGTGACGTTGGGGCCGTCGCGTCACCACACGCGGCCAGCACCAGCAAAGCACCGCCGAAAAAGACAGCCTTCTTCCAGCTCATGTAGCCTCCCCGTCATCGGGTGTTTTGGAGTGTCCATACGGATCGGCAGACGGTATTTGTCTGCTTAATCCGTGCCTGAACAACAATGTTTTCCGCCTTTCAAGCGACCGGTATATTGCCTGATCGAGCCGATCGCCGCTGTAACCCTGGTCACACTGTGCCAAGTCATTCTACTACAACAACTTCCACAACTGCCCGGTCCCCACTACTCGGCCCTGACCAGTTGCCGAAGGTGCGAACTGCACTTTTGGGGCTGACGCTATTCGCCGCCTTGCTCGTTTGGGTAGCCTTTAGCCTTGGACTAATACCATACGGTACCCACCTGATAGTCAAGCTCAGGGTTATCGGGGTCGTGACGTGGCTGTATTCATTTGTTCAGATGGCGGACCTGAAGGTCTGGCACAGCCGGTTCGCGCAGCGCCGTCGGGCTGCATCGCGGATCCCAGAGTCGTTGGAAGGGTGGCTACTTGGTCAGATGATCGCTTGGTTCGGAATCGCCTATTACGCTCTGACAGGTGACCCGCGGTGGTTCGTTGCGGGGTTGCTCGCCCTGCTGCTCAGCTTCCTCGTGTTTCCGATTCGCGACGAACCCTGAGCTCCATGCTGACCACGGAAGCGATCGCGTTCCTGAAGCGGCTGCTCGACGCACCCGGTCCATCGGGTTTCGAGACGCTCGCTGGCCGAAGCTGGCGATCGGAGGCGCAGAAGTTCGCCGAACGGGTCGCGACCGACGTCGCGGGCAACTGCATCGCGGAGATCAATCCGGGCGGCAGCCCTACGATACTGCTGGACGGTCACATCGACGAGATTGGCGTCATCGTCCAGTACATCGATGACGATGGATTCATTTATATCTCGCCAATCGGCGGGTGGGACGCGCAGGTCCTCGTGGGCCAACGCATCCGCTTTATCGCGAGCGCCGGCGACGTCATCGGTGTCGTGGGGCGAAAGCCCATCCATCTCAGTAACGAAAAGGAGCGCAAGAAGGCCGCAAAGTTCATCGATCTCTGGGTGGACATCGGCGCGAAGAATCGCGCCGAAGTGGAAGCTCGTTTGTCGCTTGGAGATCCCGGCGTCATCGACTCCCGCGCCCACGATTTTCCGGGTAACCGGATCGTATCGCGCGCGATCGACGATCGTATCGGCGCTTTTGCCGCTCTGGAGGCGCTGCGGCGCTACGCGGACAAACCCGGGAACGCTCGCGTGGTCGCCGCGGCCACGACCCAGGAGGAGATCGCGTGGAGGGGTGGTGGCGCGCTCGTCGCCGCCAATGCGGTGCGGCCGAAGATGGCGATCGTCGTCGACGTGACGCACGCGACCGACAGCCCGAACATGGAAAAGAAGGAGATCGGCGACATTCGACTCGGTGGCGGGCCCGCGCTCGGCCGCGGAGCGCTGCTATCGCCCGTGGTGTTCGAGCTGCTTCGCGCCGCAGCTCGCGCCAAGAACATTCCATTCACCGTCCACGCCGTCGGCCGCGACACGTCCACCAACGCGGATGCCATACACATCGCGCAGGAAGGCGTGGCGACCGCTCTCGTATCGATTCCCAACCGTTACATGCACTCGCCGAACGAGATGGTGAGCCTCGACGACGTCGATCACACCGCGGAGCTCATCGCGGAGGTGTGCCGGATGGTGGACGACCAGACCGACTTTACCGCCCGTTAGGAGAGCGGGAGCAGAGCCTCTACCGTCCAGCCTGTGCGAGCGCGCGCGTGGCGGTATCCCGCACTTCACGATCTTTGTCATCGACGAGCTCTTTGAGGGAGGCGAGCGCCGCGGGTGTCTTGGCCTCGCCCAGCGCCTGAACGGCGGCGACGCGAATGGTCGTCGCTTTCTTTCGAAAGAGTCGGCCTTCCGGCTCCGCCATCTTCACGAGTTTCGCGACGGCGTCCGGCGTCG
This sequence comes from Gemmatimonadaceae bacterium, assembly GCA_040902075.1. Lineage (GTDB taxonomy): Bacteria > Gemmatimonadota > Gemmatimonadetes > Gemmatimonadales > Gemmatimonadaceae > DASPMP01. The sequence goes on along the minus strand of JBBDXZ010000158.1, from coordinate 40,540 downwards.
CGACCCGTCCGAGAGCCGCGATCATCGCAAGCTGGACGTCCGGGTCCTGTTCGTCTTCGATGGCCCGGATCAACGTGATCGCAGTGCGACCGTCCTTCTTGGTCGAAATCGCCGCCGCGGCCTGCATGCGAACCTCAGGGGAGCTGTCGCTCACCGCCTCGTAAATCGCCTTCAGCGCGTCCGGTGTGCCGAGCTTGAGCAAGGCGTTGGTCGCGGAGCGTCGGACGCGATCGTCCGTATGCCGCAGCAAGCCGATGAGCGCGTCCTCGGCGCCTTTTGCGGCCATTTCGCCCAGCAGGTCGGCCGCGTTGCGCACGACGAACCAGCGCGAGTCGCCGAGCATTCGAATGAGCGCGGGAACCGCGTCGGGCAGCTCGCCCAGGACCTCGAAGAGCGTCTTGCGGTCGTCACTCGTTTGCGCCTGTGAGATTTGCTCGATCAAGGCATCCGCACCGTCTTCGGCGGTCCGGGCCAACACCTCATAGAAGTGTTGCTTGCGTTCGGGCTTCTTCGGGATGAGCGTCGCGACCGCGCGAAGCAACGCGGGCTTCGACATTCGTCGAATCGCCATGACGTACGCGCGCTTGATCTCGCCATCGGGGAGCTGGGCATCGCGCTTCACGACGCCGTAGAAGATGTCCCCAACCGCCACCGCCTTGCCGACCCGCACGGAATGCTCCGCAAGGCTCACGAGATCGTCGAGCACTTTCGTGCATTGATCCACGTTCGATGCGGAGTCGAGTGCCTTCAGCAACTCCTCAGGCACCAACTTCGACACGTCGGGCGCCGTGAGCTGCGACAACAGCGTCGGTGTCTCCTCGGCGCCCCGTGCGAGGCGCGCGGCCATCGCGTCGGCCGCGGTTCTGCCGTCGGATACCGCCGGAGCGGTGGGTGCTTCGGCAGCGACGACCGCAACCGGCGCTGGCGCGAGGGTGACGAATTCGACGGTCTTGGCACCCAGCGCCGTGACCTTCTGACGCACGTGGTCTCCGCCGTCACCCGGCTTCGGCTGCATCGCGACGATGCGCGCCACGCCTAGAAGATCGGCCGCGACGGTATTCGGCCCGATCTGGATTCGGACCACGGAATGCGCCGCCATTTGCGCGGCGACGTCATTCACCCCGGTGAGCGCCCCTGGTACCGGCTGGTCGTTGACGAGGAGCTGCCAGTCCTGCCCGGCAATGGCGACAGCTCCATTCTTGTTCAGCGCGACCAGGGCCCGTAGCGAGACCTTCTGCTCGTCGACGTTCCCGACTTCGTGCATCAACAGCGAAACGAGCCTGGCGAAATGTCGCGCGAAGGTCGCGGAGTAATCCATAAGATGCGGCAGCTGCCCGGCCGTAGCGCGGCCAAGCGGGAAAAAGGCGGCGGGATTCGGAAACTAGGAGGACGACAGGGACGACGCCAGAATTACGCTTAGAATCCATTAATGCGAAACCGACCATTTGCCGCGCTCGCCGCCGTTCTCACGTCGACCGCGGTCGCCGGAACACTCCTCTCGTGCAGCAACATGCGATCCGGAGCGCGCGCGTCAGCTGCCGCGCAAGCAGACTCCGTCCGCATCCGACGCGACATTCAGTATCTCGCCAGCGACGCGCTCGAGGGCCGAGGCACCGGAACCGCGGGTAACGACTCTGCAGCCGCGTTCGCCGCGCGACGGTACGACGCGCTCGGGCTCCGGGCCGTGTCGCCCGGCTACTTGCAGCCCTTCACCGCGCGTTCCGCCATGAGCGCGCATTCCGGCGGACCCTCCGAGGCACGGACACAGAACGTAGTCGCGTTGCTGCGCGGGACCGATCCCTCCCTCCGCGGACAGACGATCGTGATCGGCGCGCACATCGATCATCTCGGTCGATCCACCATGGGCGCACTCGATCCGGAGGCGGCGGACGCCATTCGCAATGGCGCCGACGACAACGCGTCCGGCACGGCGGCGGTGCTCGAGCTCGCGCGCCTGCTCGGCGCGCGTCCGACGCGGCGCTCCGTGCTCTTCGTCAATTTCAGCGGTGAGGAGCTCGGACTTCTCGGCTCACAGTACTTCGTCGAGCATTCTCCCGCGCCGGTCGACAGCATCGTGGCGATGCTCAACTTCGATATGGTCGGTCGCATGCGCGGCGACAGCGTCATCGTTTATGGAGTCGCGACGGCGCGCGAGATGCCCGTGCTGCTGGACAGCGCGAATGCGCGCGTCGGGCTGACCGTCCGCGGCCTGGGCGATGGATTCGGCCCGTCGGATCACAGCTCCTTCTTCGCGCGAAGCATCCCGGTGCTGCACTTCTTCACCAACCTGCACGAGGACTACCATCGAGCCACCGACGACGCTCACAAGATCAACGCGGGGGGCACGGCACGCGTGGTCGCGCTCGCCGAGCGCGTGGTCCGGGAGATCGATCGTCGCGACCAGCGTCTCTCGTTCGTACGGAGCGCGGCTCCTCCCGCCGTGGCGGGTGCGCGCACGGGGTCGAACGTATATCTCGGCACGATCCCGGACATGGCCGCGCCCGATGTGAAGGGACTGCGGCTCACGGGCGTGCGCGCCGGGAGTCCCGCGGATTCCGCTGGGCTCGAGGCGGGCGACATCGTGGTCGAGCTGGGTGGTAGGGAGGTGAGCGACCTCCAGACGTATTCGGACGCTTTGTACTCGCACAAGCCGGGCGACGAAGTGGACATCGTCGTCGTAAGGGGCGGCCAGCGTGTGAAGGTCAGGGTGAAATTGGGACGTCGCGGCTGATGCCGCCCCATCCGATTCCGCCGCCAACCGCGTCTGGTGCGACCCGCAGCACGGACCATCCGCTGTACTGGTGTAAATACGGACCGGCGGGCGAACCGCTCCTGCTCGTCCTTCATGGTGGGCCGGGCGCGCATCACGATTATCTGCTCCCGCAAATGCTGGAGCTCACCGCGGCCGCCGATGGACGCGCGCTGCTCTTTTACGATCAGCGCGGCGGAGGGAAGTCCAAAACGCACGACCAGCAGACGATCACCTGGCAAACGCAGGTCGGCGACCTCGCCGCGGTTATCGCCGAATTTGCGCTGGTTGATCCGATTCTGGTCGGTTACTCGTGGGGTGGTTTGCTCGCGCTGCTCTATGCTTCCCAGGCCGCTCACGATGCCTCTATTCCCGCTCCTGGACCACTCGTCCTCATTGACCCGGCGCCCATCTCCAGACGGTATCGAGACCAATTCGAGCGGGAATTCGATCGACGGCAGAAAAGCCCGGAGGTCGAGCGGCTTCGCGCCGAGTTGGCGGCGTCCAATCTTCGCGAGCGCGATCCCGATGCCTACCGACAGAGGAATTTCGAGCTGAGCGTTGCGGGGTATTTCGCCGATCCGCGGTCCGCCCAGGATCTCACTCCGTTCCGAGTGACCGCGCGTGTGCAACAGTCGGTTTGGGAAGGCCTCGGCGACTTCGATCTCGCGGCGGACGGACGGCTCGCCTCGATCCGGTCGCGAGCGCTGATCGTCCATGGCCGTCAAGACCCGATTCCCCTCGCTTCATCCGAGAATGCGGCAAAGATCTTGGGCGCGACGCTCATGGTCCTCGACAACTGCGGGCACGTTCCATATGTAGAACAACCGTCCGCGCTGTTCGCGGCAATCGATTCCTTTCTTCGCGATGTTTCTCGCGCGGGCGCGGCCAACCGCGTGGCGTCCTAGTCATGGCTCTTCACGACATCATCCAACCGCACATCGCGACCATCGAGCACGATGGCCGGCGCTTGGACGTGACCTGTCGCATTGCCTTTGACGGGATCGAGTATGTCGGCCGCCTGTGGTTCGCCGAAGAGAACCTTACGGACTCGGGAATTCCCGACCGTGGGGCGCTCGGAGCCCGCAGTCGCGACGAGGTGACGGCGCTTGCGCAGCGGCTCACGCCGCCGGAGCTCGCGCTGCGATACCGCCGAGCGCTCTCCGAGCGACGCCGCTTCTTCGAGCTGCGCCGCGCAACGGACGACGTGCTCTCGAAGATTCGCTACCTCAACCAGGTATCGATCTCGATGCGCGCTGGCCTGCTGGACGAAGAGGGCGCCGCCCAGGAGCTCGAGATCACCGAGAGACAACTGCACGAGCTCGTGGAGCGCCTGCGCTTTGCGGCAGGTGTGGAGGGGGAGACAGCTTAGGAACCTCGCGAGCAGGGCTCCCTATCTTTCACTATGGACTCCCGCACCGCCGCGCACGTCCTGTCGCAGATCGCGAGCTATCTGGACCTGGCTGGTGAGAATCGGTTCAAAGCACGCGCCTATTACACGGCGGCTCGGAGCCTCCTCGCGCTTGCGTCGGATGATCTGGCTGAGCTCCTCCGCTCCGGCGAGCTTGCGAAAGTTCGGGGCCTTGGACCTGCGACGCTCGCCGTCGTCCGCGATCTCGTCGAGTCGGGCGAGTCCCGATACCTCGAGCAGCTTCGAGAGGCCGTGCCGGAGGGGTTGCTCGAGTTGATGCGGGTGCCAGGACTCAGCACCGAGAAGATCCACAAACTTCACGCCGAGCTCGGCATCGCCTCACTCGCGGACTTGGAACTGGCTGCGCACAGCGGCCGTCTGGCCAAAGCGAAAGGCTGGGGTCCCAAAACCTCGACGAAGATTCTGGCCGGCATCGCCTTCATGCGCGACGCCACGGTGCTGGCGCTGTACCCGCACGCGATGGTCGAGGCAACGGCATTGCTGGCATCCGTGCGGGCACATCCCGACGTGATCGCCGCGGAAATCGCCGGATCGCTTCGCCGCCACCGGGAGGTCATCGCCGACGTGGACATCGTGGCCGCGTGCGCCAGCGCCCCGGTCGAGGTGGCGCAGTCGTTCACGCGAACGGCAGGGATCCGCACCGCCGCGGGGTCGGGCGCTACGGTGACGATGCGATTCATCGATGGTACGAAGCTCGACCTGTATTGCGTGACTCCCCAGTCCTTTCCCGTCGCGCTCTGGCGCGCGACCGGCAACCCGGACCACGTCGAGACCGTGCAGAACCGACTCGGCGCGCAGGGCATCCAAGTCGACGGAGACTCGCTCACCGACGCACAGCGCAATCGCATTCCGTGCAATGACGAAGCGTCGATCTACGCCGCCGCCGGACTCGCGTGGATCCCGCCCGAGCTGCGGGAAGGACGCGGCGAAGTGGAGGCCGCCGCCGCGGGCACGCTTCCCCACTTGATAGAATCGAAGGATCTCCAGGGTGTGCTGCACTGCCACACGGAGTACTCCGACGGCAAATCCAGCATCGGAGAGATGGCCGCGGCGGCTCGCGCGAAAGGCTGGAGCTACCTCGGCATCTCCGATCACTCCCAGGCGGCGTTCTATGCGTCGGGGGTATCGCGCGAGCGCATGCTGGACCAACACGATGAGATCGACGATTTGAACGCGACGATGAGCGGGTTTCGCATGCTCAAGGGTGTGGAAGCGGATATCCTCGCCGACGGCAGGCTGGACTACGACGAAGAGCTGCTGGCCCGGTTTGATTACGTCATTGCCTCGATTCACTCCCGGTTCAAGATGGACGGCGCGGCGATGACGGAGCGCGTGCTGCACGCGATGGACGACCGCCACATGACTATTCTCGCGCACCCCACCGGACGTTTGCTTCTTTCACGCGAGGCGTACGCCCTGGACATCGATGCCGTTTTGGAGAAGGCGGCGGACACCGGGGTTGCGATCGAGGTCAACGCCGATCCGCACCGTCTCGATCTCGACTGGAGGTATCTCCACCGCGCGAAAGAGCTCGGGGTCACCATCGAGATCGGGCCGGACGCGCACTCGAAGGGCGGCCTGGAGTGGACGGACCTCGGCGTGGGGATGGCGCGTAAAGGTTGGATCGAGGCGGCCGATGTGCTGAACGCTCGGGACGCGTCCTACGTCACGGCCTTTGCGAAGCGGCGACGTTCGTGAAAGGAAAACCAAGGCCAGTTCCGAAGCAGCCAGCCCGAAAGCAATCCGCGTCTCGAAAACGCACGCGGCGTTTCGCGCCGGCCACCGGGCGCGCGCCGGAAATTTACCGTCGCCTCGAGGCCGAGTACCCCGACGCGACCTGTGCGCTCGATCACCGGAATCCCTACGAGCTGCTCGTCGCAACGATCCTGAGCGCCCAGTGTACCGATAGGCGCGTGAACATGGTCACGCCGGCGCTCTTCGCGAAGTACCCCAATGCGGAAGCGTTATCCGCCGCCAACCCCGAAGATCTCGAGGAGATGATCAAGAGCACCGGGTTTTTCCGGAACAAGACCAAGAGCCTTCTGGGGATGTCCGCGGCGGTCGTGACGAAGCACGGGGGAGACGTTCCCCGCACCATGGACGAGTTGGTAAAGCTGTCCGGCGTCGGTCGCAAGACCGCGAACGTGATTCTGGGAAACGCGTTCGGCCTCGACGAGGGCGTCGTGGTGGATACCCATGTCTCGCGCCTGAGCAACCGGCTAGCATTGAGTCGCGAAAGCGATCCGGTCAAAATCGAGCAGGATTTGATGTCCCTTTTCCCGCGAAAGCAATGGACGATGCTGTCGCATCTCCTCATCTCGCATGGTCGTGAAGTCTGCGACGCGCGCAGACCGCTGTGCGAGAAATGCGTCGTGAACCAGCTGTGTCCTTTCTCCCGAGTCTCGACGTGAACCGATTTGGAATCGTTGTTGTCCTCTGCGCTCTTGCCGCCTGCCGGAGTGGCGGGCCCGAAGAAGAAATCAGCAATGCTCGGCCGATGTCCGGCAGCGGAGTGGCCTTCGGCGACTGCGTTGAAGCACGAAAGCGCGCCGTGGCCAAACCCGACCTGGATGTAGACAGCGTGCCACGTCCGGTGCGACAACGGCCGGCGCCCTTCGCGAAAATGCCCTCGGAGGTGAAGACCCACATCAACCGGAAGGGAGCATTGATCAAGGTCGATGTCCTCGTCGACACGCTGGGGCGCGCGGACATGAAGACGTTCAGGGTCGTCGAGAGCTCGCATCCATGGCTCGCCCAGAATCTCAAAGCATCGATCCCGACCTGGACGTTTCGCGCGGCGCGTCTCGCTGGTTGCAAAGTGCCGCGCGTGTATAAGTTCTCCGCGACGTCAAAAGCGAGAGGCTAGATTGCCGCCATGCCAAAACAAGCCACGTTCGATACCAATCGCGGTACCATCGTCGCGGAGCTCTACGACAAGGACGCCCCCAAGACGGTCGAGAATTTCGAGAAGCTGGCCAACTCGGGGTTCTATGACGGCGTCAAGTTTCACCGCGTCATCGCTGATTTCGTGGTGCAGGGCGGCGATCCGCTGTCGCGTGACCTTTCCGAGGGCGATCGCCGAATCGGAACCGGTGGCCCCGGTTACAAGATCAAGTGCGAAACCGCGGGCAATAAGCGCACGCACGAAGTCGGCGCTCTTTCCATGGCACACGCGGGCAAGGACACCGGCGGCAGCCAGTTTTTCATGGTGCTCAGCGAGGCAAACACCAAGCACCTGAACGGCGTCCACACGGTGTTCGGCAGAGTCGTCAAGGGATTGGAGCACATGAAGCAGATCAAGCCGAATGATGTCATGAACAAGGTGCGCGTCGCGGACGCGTCCTAACCACCCCGAGATTCCTATGCATCAGCATCACGCGCCTGACGATCACAAGGCGGACGCCCGGGCAGCGTTCATGGGACTCATCATCGGCGCGATCGCGCTGCTCGGCATCTGCTTCACCATCGTGAAGCTGACCAGTAAGAAATTCGAAGGCCACAGCGCGCCCGCGGCAACCTCGACGGCGCCGGCAACGCCTCATTAGAGGGAGCAGGGAGCAGGGAGCCGGGAAAGGGACTAGGCATGTTCCCCGCTTCCCTGCTCCCGACAGTCGGCAATCCCGCCGACAGCGCGATGCCTTCGAGTAGCGTGCTCTTGCCCGACCCGTTCTCACCAACGAAATACGTGCCGGGAGTGTCGAACGACAGCTCGGGCAGCGTGCGAATCGCCGGCACGCTGAACGGAAACGCATCGCCGCCGCGCTTCGCGAGTCGTACCGAGCGGAGATGGGACATGACGCTCCATATTCAGGTATGCCGACCGATCTGCCGACCCGCGCCGACGCTCTCGCGCTCCAGCACGAGTACACGCACAGCGACTCATTGCGCAAGCACATGCTCGCCGTCGAGGCGGCCATGCGCGCCTACGCCGTGAAGTTCCAGGAGGACCCCGACCGCTGGGGGCTCGCTGGCCTCATCCACGACTTCGACTACGAGCGCTATCCGAACGCGGAGCATTCCGCCAGCGATGGTCATCCGGCCCACGGCGTCCGCGTGCTGCGGGAGCGCGGCTGGCCTGAGGATATCCTTCAAGCGATTCTCGGACACGCGACGTATAGCGGCGTCGCCAGGGACACGCCCTTGGCGAAAGCCTTGTTCGCCGTGGACGAGCTCACGGGACTCGTCACCGCCACGGCGCTCGTGCGGCCATCGAGAAGCCTTAACGAGGTCGACGCTCGATCCGTCAGAAAGAAGATGAAGGACAAAGCGTTCGCGCGCGGCGTGAATCGCGAGGACGTGCTCCTCGGCGCGCAGGAACTGGGCGTGGACCTGGATGAGCACATTCAATTCGTGATCGACGCGATGCGGGGTGCCGCGGACACTCTTGGCTTGTCCGGCTCAGCCGGCGCGGCGAATGGCAGCTGACGGCAAGATCGTGACGCACGACACGTGACGCGCGCGCGCCGGGCCCCAGCCCTTGCCAGCCAACGTTTTGCGGCCTCGTCACGTATCTCTGGCAGGACAATCTTCACCGGAGAGCATGACCGCCGCGATCGCCATACGTCCGCAGTTTTCGCTGCCCATGCTGTCTGACGCGGCGAAAGGTCCGAGCGAGCGCGACTACGTCATTGCCGCCCAAAAAGGCAGCGAGACGGCGTTCGCGGAGCTGGTTCGCTTGCATCAGCGGCGTGCGTACGCCGTGGCTCGGGCAATCGTGCTCTCACATGAAGATGCCGAGGATGCCGTTCAGGATGGATTCCTTCACGCGTTCCGCGCGTTGGATCGATTTCGTTCGGATCAGCCCTTCGGCGCCTGGCTCAACCGCATCGTAGCGAATGCGGCCTTGGACCTGGTACGACGGCGGAAAGTCCGCGATGCGGACGAGCTGCCGGAAACTGTCGCACTGCCCTTTCGGGATCCGGGAGAAGCAGATGAGCTGCGACGCCGTCTCGGCGACGCTCTCACCCACCTCACGGAACGGCAGCGTGCGGTGATCGTGTTGCACGATGTGGAAGGGTATACGCACGGCGAGATCGGCTCGATGCTCGGAATTCCCGAGGGGACGGCTCGATCGGACCTGCACCACGCACGCGCTGCTTTACGGCGCTTGCTCAAGGACGTACGGAGCGACTCATGACAGACTACCTGAAACTGCACGGCGACGGTGGCGACGATGAAGTCACGCGCGGATTGCGGCAGATCTACGCCGCCCCCGAGGGTGACGGATATTGGCGCGGTCTCGAAGCGCGGATTCTCTCGCGACTCACGACGGCACCGACCATCGGGTGGTGGGACGAGCTCGACCGCTGGATGCGGCCGGCTCTCGTTGCCGCAGCCGTGGTATTGCTCGCCTCAGGGGTCGCCGTGGTCCGTGCTCATCAAGTCGACCAGCAAGTGACCTACGAGGCGATGTTGACGCCGACGTCGCTTCCGGTCGAAACGGCCGTGCGCCCGGTGCTGCAAGGACAGCGCGAAGCCACGTTCCGCTACCTCATGACGTCTCGATAACCGGATCCGATAAATGCAGCGTTCCAAGCAACAAGCCTTGATGTTCCTCCTTGGTGCCGTGCTCGTGGGCGGCGTGCTCGGCTTTACGGCCGATCGCGTTTTTGGCTTCGACAAGCCGAAGCATTGGGCGGGACGCACGCGGATGTACGACGACCTCGCGCTCTCCGAGAAGCAGCGCTCCACCATGGACTCGCTCCTGGACGCCCGCAACTGCCAGATCGGCGCGGTGATGAAGCCGGTCAAAACGCAAATCGACTCGATCCGGAAGACCGCGCACCAGGAGATGCTGCAGATCCTCACGCCCGAGCAGCAGGCAAAGCTCGAGCTGCGCCGGCAGGAGATGGAGCGGCGTGACAGCCTCGAGAAGGCGCGCCGCGACAGCATCCGGGCCGCGACGAAGACGACGACTTTCACGTGTAAGTGACCACGATGTACAAGCAGATTCTGATTCTCTCGACGGCTCTTTCCCCGCTCGCGGTTGCCGGCGCGCAGTCCGGCGTTCCAACCGTGGGGGATTCTCTGCGTCCGATCTCGCTTCAGGAGGCCGTGTCGCTCGCGCAGCGCAATGCGCCGGCTGCCGTGCAGGCTCGTGGCCAGTTGCGCACCACAGCCTCAGCGGTGCGCTCGGCATGGGGTGCATACTTGCCGAGCCTTTCCAGTTCCATGGGGCAGACCAAGCAGGGCGGCCAACGCTTCGATCCCTTGCGCGGTCCGGTGACGCAGTCCGCCAGCCCGTGGCAATACTCGGCCGGGCTCAGCTCCAGCCTCGAGCTCTTCGATGGTCTGCGGCGGTGGAATGATCTCAAAGCACGTGAGGCGGACGTCGATGCGGCCGAGGCGAACGAAGTCTCCCAGGAGTTCAACATCGCGCTTCAAGTGAAGCGTGAGTACGCCAATATTCTCGCGGCCCGAGAGTCGGAAGCTGCCGCGCGTTCTCAGCTCGAGCAGGCCGAAGCACAGCTTCGCGCTGCCGTCGCGCGCGTCCAAGCGGGCGCCGCGACGATGTCCGACTCACTGCGGTCGCTCATTCAGGTCGGCAATGCGCGCCTCGCGCTGCTCACCGCGCAGAACAGCGTTCGCGTCGCCAGCGCGACGCTCACCCGACTCGTCGGCACGTCGTTCATGGTGACCGCGAATCCGGCCGACACCGCCGCCCTCCCCGTGATGACCGTGGACAGCGTCAGTCTCGCGCAGTTGGCGCAGCAGGGCCCCGCCGTTCGGCAGTCAGAGCTGCAGCTCCTGGCCGCGAACCGCGCCGAGCGGGCGTCGAAGGCAAGCTATCTGCCCACAATCAGTGCGTCGTTCAGCTACAACGGCAATCGCCAAGACAGCTCGTACCGCCTCAGCTTCGGTCCATACGCCTACGGCAGGCAATTCAGAGTGTCGATGAACCTCCCGCTGTTCAACAACTTCAACCGCGAAGATCAGATCGTTCGGGCCCGCGTCGCGGAGGACAATGCCGCCGCGCAGTTGCGTGATGCGCGCCTGGCGGCCCAGCAGAACATCATCCAGCAACTCGGAGCCCTTCGCACCGCCGAGGAGCGCATTCGCATTCAGCAGGCATCGGTGCTCGCCGCGCAGGAAGACCTGCGCGTGCAGCAACAGCGTTACGCGCTGGGCGCCTCGACGCTGCTGGACCTCCTCACATCGCAATCGCAGCTCAACCAGGCCCGTGCCGCGCTCATCCAAGCCCGTCAGGACTACCGGATAGCGCGGGCGCAGATCGAAGCGATCATCGGCCGCGACTTGTCCTGATCATGAAGCCCTCATTTCTCTATATCGCGCTGGCCGCGATTGCCCTGGCTCCGGCTTGCAGCCGGAAGCAGGCGAACACCGCCACGATCTCGACGGCCACGGTCACGCGCCGCGACATCGTGATCGATGCGCAGGCGAACGGCGTCGTCGAGCCGATCAACGTGGTCGAGGTGAAGTCGAAGGCGTCGGGGCTGATCACCAAGATGAACGTCGAGACCGGGCATCTCGTGAAGCCCGGCGATCTGCTCGTCCAGGTGGACACGCGCGACGTGCAGAACCAGTACAACCAGGCCGCCGCCGACGAAAAGGCCGCTGAAGCCCGTCTCGAAGTCTCCATCGCGCAGAAACGGCGCGCCGACGAGATGTTCAAGGAGCGCGTGATCACGGCGCAGGAGCACGAGACCGCGGCGTTGGATTACGCGAACGCGCAGGCGGCGGCCATCCGCGCGCGCGCGAACAGCGATCTCGCGCAGCAACGCCTCGATGATGCGCGCGTGACGTCGCCCATTGCCGGCACGGTCATCGAGCGAACCGTGTCGCAGGGCATGGTCATTACGTCTGCCACGGGAGGGAGCGCGAGCGGCGGCACCACGCTCCTCAAGATGGCCGACCTGACGCGCGTCCGGATGCGCGCGCAGTTCAATGAAACCGATATCGGTCAGATCCGGGCGGGCCAGCCGGCGGTGGTGATCGTCGACGCATACCCGGAGCGCCGGTTCCAGGGGGTCGTCGAGAAGATCGAGCCTCAGGCGGTCGTGACGCAGGGTGTCACGATGTTTCCGGTGCTCGTCACCCTCAGCAACCTCGATGGCGCGCTCAAGCCGGGCATGAACGGGGAAGTACAGGTTCAGATCGACTATCGGCCGAACGTGGTCGCGGTTCCGAACGACGCGGTCAAGAACACGCGAGAGGCGGTCGCCATGGCACCCATGCTGGGATTGGATCCCGACAGCGTGCAGGCGCAACTCCGCTCGCAGTTCGGAAGTCGCGGCGGTATGGGCGGCGCGGGCGCGCAACGCAACAACGGACAGCCCTCCGGCGGTACCCCGTCGGCCACACCGACCGCCGGTCGCATCTCGGTCTCTCCGGGTGAAGTCGCGCTCGATCCTCAGCAGGGGGGAGGCCCGGCTCAGGGCGGCCGCCAAGGATTCCAGCAAATCGAAGTCACGGACAAGCAGTGCGCGGATGTGAAGACCGTGATGGACAAGAAGCCGAATGAAGCCAAGAAGCTCGACGGCTTGCGCGAGCGCATGCGCAGCGGCGAGCTGGATCGCAACGCCATGCGCGACGAGCAGCAGAAGATTTACGCCGCGATCGGCGTGGATGCTCAGGTCGCGGGCGCATGCCGCATGCGTGAGATGCGGGCGCAAGGCGGCGGCCAGCGTGGCGGTCAGGCGAACACCGCGCAGCCAAATGCTTCGCCGCCAACCAGCTCGTCATTGAATGGCGGAGCACGCGTTACTCCCGCGCCGGACAACACACAGGGCGGCGGGCAACCGCCGCAGCTCCAGCTTGGTGACGCCGAGCGTGGTGGCAGCGGACGGGCCATTCGTCCCGGCCTGGTGTTCGTCGTGAAGGGTAAGAGCTACGAGCCGCGAGTCGTCATGCTGGGCGCCGGAAACTTCGACTACACGGAAGTCGTGAGCGGACTGCAGGAAGGCGAGCAGGTCGCTCTCCTGTCGGCCCTGTCGGTCCAGGCCCAGCGCCAGCAGCAGACCGATCGCTTCCGCCAGAACATGGGCGGCGGCGTGCCGGGGATGACCCAAGGCGCCACGCCCGGTGGCGGCCGTGGCGGTCGTTAAGAGGTAAGGACCAGTGCTTTTCGGCGAGATTCTTTCGGTGGCCCTGGGCGCGCTGCGCGCGAACAAGCTGCGCTCGGCGCTTACGATGCTTGGTATCGTTATCGGCGTGGCGGCGGTCATCGCCATGGTTGCGCTCGGAACGGGCGCACAGACGGCCGTGGCCGACCGCATCGCGTCGCTGGGCACCACACTGCTCACGATCAACCCCGGCCAGCAGCGCGGCATGGGTGTGGCGATCCAGGATCAGCAGGTCAAGCTCACGATGAAGGACGCCCTGGCGCTCGAGGAGCGCGGCGAGAACTTCCGCGCGGTGCAACCCGAGATGGGTCGCTCACTCCAGGTCACCTGGCAGAACAAGAACACGAACGTTCAGATCGTCGGCACGACCTCGAACTACCTGGAGGTCCGCAAATACAGGCTCGCCGCCGGACGCATGTTCACCTCCCAGGAAGACCAGGCGATGCAGCGCGTCGCCGTGGTGGGACCTGCCGTCGCCACGAACATGGGGCTCGCGAGCTCGGACGCCCTGCTCGACGACAACATCCGCATTCGCGGCGTCCAGTTTCGGGTTGTTGGCGTTATGGAATCAAAGGGCCAAACGGGTCCTGGATTCGGAAATAACCCCGACGAGCAGATCCTCATTCCGATCAACACCGCGCGTTTTCGCGTCATCGGAACCGATCGGCTTCGTTCGATCAGCGTCCTGGCGGATAGCGAGGACAAGATTCCGGATGCGATGGCCTCGATTCAGAAAATCCTCCGGCGCGAACACCGGCTCACCGCCAACCGGCCGGATGACTTTCAGATGCGCAGCCAGGCGGACTTCTTGAACACGCTCGGCGAGACGACCGAAGTGTTCACGTACCTGCTTTCCGGCATCGCGGCGGTGAGCCTGCTGGTCGGCGGCATCGGCATCATGAACATCATGTTGGTCTCGGTCACCGAGCGCACCCGCGAAATCGGCATTCGCAAGGCCCTCGGAGCAACGCGGTCGGCCATTCTGCTGCAGTTCCTCATCGAGGCGGTCGTTCTCTGTTGTCTCGGCGGCATCCTGGGCATTCTCGTCGGTAGCGGCGGCGCCGTTCTGATGAGCAACTTGGCCAATTGGAACACCAAGGTCTCGCCCGCCGCCATCGGGCTCGCCTTCGCATTCTCGGCTGCCGTCGGATTGATCTTCGGCGTGTGGCCCGCGCGACGCGCGGCGACACTCGACCCCATTGTTGCGTTGCGCTACGAGTAACGTTTTCCCAGCACAGTTCGCAACGCAATCGATGAGACGGCCCCCAGGGGGGCCGTTTTGTATCACACCTCACTGCGCGAATTCGTAACGTTTTGTTATGGTACTATCGGTGAGGTTGCATCGAAACGATTCAAGTGTGAGACGGGTCACCGGCTGGTTTCATGGCTTAAGTGATTGTGTACACATGACATAGCGTGCTGGACCAAACGTTGCTAAAGGAAGCGTCACACCTCGCTCAACTGGAGCTGGAAATGAGAAAGCCGATGCGGGCCCTGGTCGCTCTGGCGGTAACCACGACGTTTGTCGTGACGGCGTGCTCCGACGCTTCGCGGCCATTCGCATCCGCGCCCGTCCGTGATGTGGCGCAGGAATCACAGAATCTTCTCGGCGGCCTTCTCGGGACCGTCACGTCACTCCTCGTGGCACCCTTGCATCGCACGACACCCCTTCCGGCGGATGTCGTCTGGACGTTCACAGCGGGCCCGGAAGGTGCTGTTTCCTCGAACCCGTCGGTTGGGTTGAAGATCACGGTGCCGGCCGGCGCGCTGACGTCGACGCAGACGATCACGGTGACCGCGCTCGCGGGTTCACTCGTCGCTTACCGATTCGAGCCGCACCTCGAGTTCGAGCGCAAGGTGTCCCTGAGGCAGAATCTCGACGGAACCGACGTCGGGTTGTTGAGCGGTGCGGTGCTCAAGGGCGCGCACTTTCCCGGCGACGCCCCAGTGCTCACAGACGACGGGCTCGCGATCGTTGATGAAATCGTTGCCGCCACCGTCAATCTCTTGACGCGTACCGTGAAGTTCGATGTCGGCCACTTCTCTGGCTGGATCGTCGCTTCCGGTATGGGAGGAGACGCCTATTGAGAAGGCAGATTCCGGATGACGCGGGGATGTTCCTGCGTCCTGGTGCCGCCTTCTGAGATGCGGGTAACTGGAGCTGACTATGGTCGCACATCGCGACCAACCGCTGGACAAGGCGAGAGCGCTCGCCCGTGAGGCGCTCGCCGCGTGGCGCGGAGCTGATCCGGACCACGCGATCGACGCCTGCGATCATGCGCTCGCGCTTCTACTCCCCGTGGGAGCGAGCGACGCGTTGGCTGACGTGCTTCGCTGGAAGGGTTCTATCTTGCGCGATCGAGGTAATCATGCAGCGGCGTCAGACCTCTACGCCCAGAGCTTGGCCGTGGCCGACGCCATCTCGTACAAAGCTGGCCGGGCGCACGCGCTGAACTGTCTCGGAACCATCGCGCAGTTTCGCGGCGATCTGCCGGCCGCGGAGCGCTGGTACGGAGAAGCGGCGCGGCTGGCCCACCGACTCGGTGACCGGCGGCTCTCCGCGATGGTGCAACAGAATCTCGGAATCATCGCCGAGGTGCAGGAGCGGTCCGATGAAGCCGTCGCGCATTTTCGCCTCGCGCTGGCCGCGTTCGAGTTGGAGGAACAGCGCGACGCGATGCTCATGGTGCTCAACAACCTCGGCGTCTTGTACACGCGCGAAGCCGCGTATTTGCGCGCCGCAGAGGTCCTGGAGCGCGCGCAGGACCTCGCGAACGAGCTGGGCGATGTGGTGTCGGAGGGCATCGTCGAAGAGAACCGAGCTTCGCTTTACTTGGCGACCGGCAAGCTCGAACAAGCCGAAGCCGCCGCCACGCAGGCGTACACCATCGCGGAACAGCGGCACGACAACACCCGCCGCGCGTCCGCGTTCCGTTTGCTCGCGCGCGTCGCTCGCGTTCGAGAACCCAGCTCGCCGCATGCCGTGATGCTGCTGGAACGGGCTTTGGCGTTGTGCGAGCTGGGCGAGGACGTTGAGCTGCGCGCCGAGATCCTGTGCGACCTGGGCGATGCCTGCCGCGACTGCGGTGAGCACGGCCGCGCGAAAGAGTTCTGGCGCCGTTCACTGGAAGTGGCACGACTGGCCGGGTTCAAGGGAATGGTCGGGGGTCTGCAGTCGCGTCTGCGCCCGGGATCGGGTGAACGCGTTTCTGGCGCTTCTGAGGCCACGGCATGATGAACGAAGCAGCAGTCCGCCGAGCCTCGCAGCGGCCGCCGCGGCCGCCGCGGCTGTCCGGTCCCGTGTCCGCCGACTATGGCTTCCAAAACATCGTCGGCCGCAGTTCCGCCATCACGGACGCGCTGGAGCTCGCGAGACGTGTGTCCAACACGCCGCGCACAACGGTTCTGCTTCTCGGCGAAACAGGCTCGGGTAAAGAGTTGTTCGCCCGCGGGATTCATTATGCCGGGGCGAATTCCGAACAGCCGTTTGTCGCCGTCAACTGCGCCGCCATCCCGGAGACGCTGCTGGAGTCGGAGTTGTTCGGGCATGAGCGAGGCGCCTTTACGGATGCGCGCAAGCGTAAGAGTGGCCTCTTCGAGCTCGCCGGCACGGGGACGCTTTTTCTCGACGAGATCCACCAGATGCCACTGTCGCTCCAACCCAAGCTGCTCCGCGTGCTGGAGTCGCGCCGGGTGCGTCTGCTCGGCGGCAGCGACGAAGTGGAGATTCGCTGCCGGCTGATCGCGGCGGCCAATCCGTTGCTGGAGCAGGCGGTGACGTCGGGAGCGTTTCGCGAGGATCTATTTTACCGGCTGAACGTCTTCACCATTACGCTCCCGCCGCTGCGCGAACGACATGACGACATCACGCTCATCGCGCGGCAATGCCTCGCGGAGTCCGTGAGCGAGCACGGCCGGGTCAAAGTGCTGTCACCCGCCGCGTTGGAGGCGCTGCACACGCATCGGTGGCCCGGCAACGTGCGCGAGCTGCGCAACGTCATCGAGCGAGCCGCGATCCTGAGCGGCGACGAGCGGTCGATACAGCCCGAGCACCTGCTCATTCAACGACGTTCGGACGCGGCCGGCGTCGAGTCGGGCGGCGAGATTCGCATTCCGCGGACGGGAAAGACGCTCGCCGCCGTCGAGCGCGAGGCCATTCAGATCGCGTTGCGGCTCACGGGCGGCAATCGCTCCGCCGCCGCCCGCATGCTCGGCATCTCTCGCCCCCGACTCGCGCGGAAAATGCGCGACATCGACCAGCCGCTGGCGAGCACGCCGACGTGACCTCGATTACGCCCGTACGCTCGGAGCGGTTGCCCAGCGCCGGTCCGACGCCGGGCGCGATCGCTGCCGCGCTCATGGACGAGGCGCATCGTGCCGCCACCTCGGGACGCCGCGCGCTCGCGCGCCAGAGATATGAGAGCGCGCTGTATCTGCTTCGCGAGCCGGGCGACGCCGCGACCGCCTCCACAATTCTGCGACGGGTCGGACGCACGTTTCTCGACGATGGCGACGTACCCGCCGGGCTCGATTGTCTGACCGCCGCGCTGGCGATCGCGGAGGCGAACGACAACCCGAGCGAGATCGCCCATACCGTCAACGTGATGGCGATCAGCTACTGGCAGCGCGGACTGCTCGAGGAAGCCGAGCCGCTCTACCACGAGGCGGGCCGGATGGCGCGTGTCGCCGGCGACGAAAAGCTCATCGCCATGGTCGAGCAGAACCTCGGCGTCCTCGCGAGCATGCGTGGGGACGTAGCCACTGCGCTGCGGCACCATACCACGAGCATAGAGCGGTACCGGGCGCTGGGGCTTCGCGAGGATCTGGCGCGCGAGCTCAGCAACATCGGGCTCGCGAACACGAAGCTCGGACGGTTCGAGGAAGCTGACACGGCGTACCGCGAAGCGCGGTCAATTGCGCAAGCCTTGGGAAATACGTGGACGAGATTGATGGTCGAGGTCAATAGCGTGGCGCTGCTGATCGCTCGTAGGGATTACCCGGTGGCCCGACAAGCCTGCGACCGCATTCTCCAGGAGGCCGGTGCGCTGCACGAGACGCGGCTTCTCGCCGAGACGTACAATCACTGCGGGGTGATCGCGCGCGAGACGGGGCGTCTCGAGGAAGCTGAGCAGTTCCTTAGGATCGCATACGAGCACGCGATCGCCCGCGAGGATCTTTTGCTCGCCGCCGAGACCGCGCGCGAGCAGGCGGAGCTCTTCCTCGCGCTTGGCCGCAACCGGGACACGTTGCAGGCGCTCAGTCTGTCGCACCGTCTCTTCTCGAGGCTGCGGGCCCAAAGCGACCTCGCCGATGTCCGAAAGCGGCTGCGTCTGCTCGAGGATCGATTCTTTCATTTGGTTCGCCAATGGGCGCAGTCCATCGAATCCAAGGACGCCTACACGCTGGGTCACTGCGAGCGCGTGGCCGACTTCGCGTGCGCCATCGCCGTAGACCTCGGATTCGATCAGACGACCATGTTCTGGTTCCGCGTAGGCGCGCTGCTCCACGACGTGGGCAAGATCGCCGTGCCGTCTGACATTCTGAACAAAGCGGGACCGCTTACGCCGGAGGAGCGCGCGTGGATGGAGCGTCATCCCGTTGCCGGCGTCGAACTATTGTCGGACGTCGAGTTTCCCGGCGACGTCATTCCCATGATTCGCGGCCATCACGAGCGGTGGGACGGGCACGGTTACCCCGACGGCCTAGCGGGAGAGGACATCCCGCTCGCGGCGCGCATCCTGTGCGTTGCCGATGTCTACGACGCGCTGACGAGTCACCGCCCCTACCGTCGTGCGTTCGACACACGCGACGCCCTTCGGTTGATGCAGGCGGACGTGGGACGTCAGTTCGATCCGGACATCCTGACGCGTTTCCTACGCATCGTGGATCGGCTGCCCAAGGACGCTTCGGAATTCGTTTTGCCCCGCGCCTCCACGACACGTGGGAGCGAGCTGACCCTCGTCTAAAACGCAGGCGCGGGTGGCGCGCGCCATGGCGCCACCCGCACTCCTCACGTGCGGATTCGACTCAGGTGTCTCGGTCCGCGTCCGATTCGGCCTCGCCGATCTTGCGCTGCGCCTTTCCCTTCAGTTGCTGCGCCTTTCCCTTCAGTTGCTGCGCCTTTCCCTTCAGTTCCTCACTCGTATCGTCGGTCAAATCACCAACGGCTTCGCGAATGTGGCCTTCGGCCTCCTTCACCGTTCCCTTGATTTGATCCTTCGCGCCTTCCCGTCCGAGATCGTCTGCCATAGAGCCTCCAAGGTTCAACTTCGGACAGATCGGCAAACGACATACCGGCCATTGGTCCTTGTCTCCTGAGACTTGCGATATATCGCCGACATATTTAACCTGGAGTGAGACATATCTCCGTTATATCGCAAGGAGCTGACATGTTCAAAGCTTTCGTGTTTGGGATTCCCTTTGGCGACCCGCATTGCGGGGCCGGAGGCGGGGGACGAGGGGGACGAGGGGGACGCGCGCGCTGGGGATGGAGTGGGTTTGATGGCTTTGCCGCGGAGTTCTGGGGGCCGCGCGGACGCCACCATCGCGGTCGTGGCGGTCGCATCTTCGAGCAGGGCGACCTGAAGTACGTGATCCTTCGCTTACTCGAGGAGAAGCCGAGGCACGGCTACGAGATCATCAAGGAACTGGAGGATCGGTTTGGCGGAGCGTATTCGCCCAGTCCCGGCACCGTGTATCCGACCCTGACCATGCTCGAGGACCTCGGCTATGCGAAGGTCGCCCCTGACGAAGGCGGCCGTAAGGTTTACCACATCACGCCCGAGGGAACCGCGTATCTCGCCGAGCACAGCACGACGGTGGATTCCATCTTCGAGAGGATCGCGCGGTTCGTCGAGGGGGTTCTCGACGCACCCATGATGGACGTGAACAACGCGTTTCGACGGGTGGGGCGCGCGGCGTATGGGTACGCTTCGCGGAACGTGAACGACAAGGCGAAGCTGCAGCGCATCAAGGAGGTACTGGAACGCGCGGCCGGCGAGCTCGAGGAACTCGAAAAGAGCGACCGCTAGACGCACGATTACTCCCCCATAGATTCTTTGCTCGGGTCGCGGTAATTGCCGCGACCCGTTTTTTCGTTTGCGAGGCCGTTTGGTCGACCAAGTACCACCCTCATCGGGTTCTGAAGGGCCGCGCGAAGCGCGCGAGCCGCGGCCAAGCATGATGATGCCGCAGCTTCCGCCGCAGCGGGAGCACATCGAAGCCCGGCCAACCGGGAAGCGCCTCGCCATCCTCTCGCTCACGGCGCTCGGGATCGTCTACGGCGACATCGGAACGAGTCCGCTGTACGCGTTTCGCGAGGGTTTCAACGGCGCGCACGCTTACGCGGCGACGCAGGAAAACGTGTATGGCGTTCTTTCACTCATCACGTGGGCACTGGTTCTCATCGTGACGGTGAAGTACCTGACCCTGGTACTGAGGGCGGACAACAAGGGCGAAGGCGGCATGATGTCGCTGCTCGCCCTCGTTCTGCAGCACGAGCGACGGGAGGAGGATCGAGGCAAGCGCGCCTTGCTAGTCCTGCTCGCGCTCTTCGGGACGGCACTCCTCTTTGGCGACGGCATGATCACGCCGGCGGTCTCCGTATTGAGCGCCATCGAAGGCCTCAAGGTCGCAACGCCGGCGTTCGAGCCGTATGTCATCCTGATCACGCTCGGCATTCTCGTCGGCCTTTTCGCCGTGCAACGGTTCGGCACCGCGCGCGTCGGCGGCATGTTCGGCCCCGTCACACTGCTGTGGTTCATCGTGATCGGAGTGCTGGGAGCGCGTGAGATTGCGCGAGAGCCGCATGTGCTTTGGGCGTTGAGTCCGCACCATGCGGTGGCCTTCTTCGTCCACAACGGCGCGACGGGCTTTTTCGTGCTCGGGGCGGTAGTGCTTTCCGTAACGGGCGCGGAAGCGCTTTATGCCGACATGGGGCACTTCGGAAAGAGGCCCATTCGAGTGGCTTGGTTCGCCGTCGCATGGCCCTGTCTGATGCTGAACTATTATGGTCAAGGCGCGCTGGTTTTGCGCGACGCCACAATGGCGAGCGACCCGTTCTACTTGCTCGCGCCGGACTGGTTTCTGTATCCCCTGGTCGCGATCGCGACGGCGGCGGCGATCGTCGCCTCTCAGGCGATGATTTCCGCTGGCTTCTCTCTGGCCCAACAGTGCGTGCAGCTCGGATACTCGCCGCGGCTCACCATTCTGCATACCTCCTACAAGCAAGCCGGTCAGATCTATATCCCGGAAGTGAACAAGGTGATCGCGATCGGTTGCATCCTGCTCGTTCTGTACTTCGGCACGTCGGAAAACCTGACCGCTGCCTACGGCATTGCGGTGACGGGCGCCTTTTCCATCACGACCATTCTGTACACCGTCGTGGCGATGCAGCGCTGGAAGTGGCCGGTGGTCGCGTTCGGAGCGTTTCTCGTGGTCTTCCTTTTCACGGATTTGGCGTTTTTCTCCTCAAACGCGCTCAAGATTGCGAGCGGCGGGTGGGTTACCATCGCGATCGCGCTGTTGGTGTTCGTCGTGATGAGCACCTGGAAGACCGGTCGCACTATGCTGACCCGGATCCTGCAGGCCGGCTCGCTGCCGATGGACCTGTTCCTCGATGACGTCGCCCGGAAGAAGCCACCTCGCGTGCCCGGGACCGCGGTTTTCATGACGTCCACGGCCGAAGGCGTCCCGGTCGTGCTGCTCCATCACCTGAAGCACAACAAAGTGCTGCACGAGCAGGTCATCCTGATGTCGATCAAGACGGAGGAGGTGCCGGAGATCCTGTCGGAGGAACGCCTCACACACGAAAAGCTCTCGCACGGCTTCTATCGCGTGTATGCGCGATATGGCTTCATGGAGTCGCCGGACGTCCCGGAGATTCTATACCGCCTGCGTCAGGCGGGGCTCAAAGCCCGCCAAAACGAGACCACCTTCTACCTGGGACACGAGCGCATTCTCGTTCTTGACCGCAAGCGCGGACCGCGTCAGGGCACGCGAACGGCCCCGGACGACATGGACATGGACATGGCGCGGTGGCGAAAGAAGTTGTTCGTCTTCCTCCAGCGGAATGCCCGCTCCGCGACGGAGTTCTTCGGCATTCCACCCAACCGAGTCGTCGAGCTGGGAGCACAGGTGGAATTCTGACTGATAGTGCCCACTTCCCACTACCCACTCACCACTTTCACTCCCCAACCAGCTCCCGCAATGTCCCCACCAGTTGATCGGCGGTGAAGGGCTTCGGGAGAAACCGCGTCGCTGCTTCGTCCATCGTCGACAGCTCGAGCGTCCCCTGTGTATAGCCGGACATGAACACTACACAGAGCTCGGGGCGTTTTTCTCGCAGTGAACGCGCCAGCTCGGCGCCGCCCATCGTCGGCATCACGACGTCGGTGAGCACGACGTCCACCGTGGGTCCTTCGCGGTCCCACTGGAGCAAGGCTTCCTGCCCGTTCTTCGCCTCGATCACCGTGAAGCCGAATTTGCGCAGCATTCTCTTGGTGGCTTCGCGTACGGCGGTCTCATCTTCGACGAGGAGTATCGTCCCCCGCGACTGTCCCGGGATCGACTCCGTGGACGGAGCGGCGACCACGGGCTCAGTGGGCTCGAACACGCGCGGGAGGAGCACCGTGAACAGCGTCCCGGCTCCCGTCGAGCTATCCGCGGCAATATACCCGCCGGACTGTTTGACGATGCCGTAGGCCGTCGAGAGTCCCAGGCCCGTTCCCTGACCTGGAGGCTTCGTCGTAAAAAAGGGCTCGAAAATGCGCGCCTTGGTCGGATCGTCCATGCCGATGCCGGTGTCGCGAACCTGGAGCACCACGTAGCGCCCCTCGCGCAGGCCGCGATGCGCTTTCGCGTCCGTCGCGCTGACGTCCCGATTGCTGGTCTCGAGGGAAAGCCGCCCCCCCTGCGGCATCGCATCTCGCGCGTTGACGGCGAGGTTCATCAACACCTGGGCGAGCTGTCCTGGGTCGGCCCGCACTTGACCAAGGGTGGGATCGAGGACAGCGGACATGGTGATGTTCTCGCCAATCAGACGCCGGAGAATTTGTTCGGCTTCCCGCACCACGGCGTTCATGTCCAGCACGCGCGGTTGGAGCATCTGCTTGCGGCTGAACGCCAGCAGTTGTTGCGTGAGCGAGCGCGCGCGGCGCGACGCACTCTTGATCTCATCGATGTGGCTCGCCGCCGCCGAGCTGGGTGACAACTCGAGTGCCGCGAGCTCGGCGTTGCTCATGATCGCCATGAGCAGGTTGTTGAAGTCGTGCGCGATGCCGCCGGCCAATTGTCCCACGGCCTCCATCTTCTGGGCCTGGCGCAGCTGATCCTCGCTTTCCCGAAGCGCGAGCTCGGCACGGGATCGGGCCGTGACATCGCGCGCGACCCAGACGACGCGATCATCCGGTAGCGGGGAGATCGTCGCCTCGAACCAATAGCGCTCACCGCGAATCTCGAGATCGTATTTCATCTCGGTTGGGCCGCGTTTTTCCAGGGCTTCCCTGATGGCGTTGAGAAATGCGTCCGCTTGCTCGCGCGGAAAGACGTCGTGCAGCCGGCGTCCGAGCAGTTCCGCGGGAGTGCGGAAGAGGCGATCGGTGGCGCCCGGGGCGACATCCACATACGTGCCGGTCCGGTCGAGGACGAGAATGATGTCCTGCATGGCACCGATCAACGCCCGCGAGCGCGCTTCGGCGCGCTGGAGAGCCTCCTCGGCCACCTTTCGGTCGGAGATATCGATGAGCTGCGAGAGGAAGTACGCCGGCTCTCCTCGCGCGTCGCGCACGAGCGTCGAAGTCACCAGCGCCCAGAGCGCGAGTCCGGACTTGTGGATATACCGGCGCTCCCACCGGACCTCGGACATCTCGCCCCGAAGCATGCGATCCGCAACGTCGGCCGCGCGCTGCCGATCGTCCTGATGCATGAGCTCCGACATATTGAGCGTGCGCAATTCGTCCATCGAGTAGCCCACGAAATCGCAGAAGGCGCTGTTCGCGTGCAGATACTCGCCAGTGGGCGCCACCACGGAGATGCCCGCAGCGGATTGCTCGAAGGCGATGCGAAAAACGTCGCCGAGCACGGGCAGGTGCCGGAGAGGGGGGGCAGGCGTCACGGCTAGGGGTGTTGCCAGGAACTCCATCAATGCCGAGTATCGGCCGTGGTGGTTGCTGTTTTAAGGTATCTTCTTCCCTCCCTTTTACAGAACATTCCATGCGTCGCACCGTCAGCACTTTTGCGCTCATTGCCGTCGCCGCTCATGCCAGCGCGGGCGCGCAAACCGCCAGTCGCGATTCGATTCGCGACGACCGCAACTTCTCCTTCTACGACCGCGGACCCTACCGGCCTGAGGTACCCCGGCCCGACTCGCTTCTCGGGTACCGAGTGGGGGACACGCACACGCAGTTCGCCTGGCAGGAGCGCGTACTGCTCGCCATCGCGAACGCGGCGCGAGACCGTGTTCGCGTCGAAGAGATCGGGATGACGACCGAGCGGCGCACCCAGCGCCTGTTCATCATCTCCGCTCCTGAGAACCTTGCCCGGCTGGATGCGATTCGGGGAGACCTGGACCGCTTGTCCGATCCGCGATCGCTCAGCGCGGCGGACGCCGAAGCGCTCGCCGCGCGCGTGCCGGCCGTCGTGTGGATCAACGAAAGCGTCCACGGCAACGAAGCGCCCGGCTTCGAGACCGCGATGCACACGTTGTATCAGCTCGCGGCGAGCGAGGAACCCGCGACCGTGAGCGCCCTCCGCAACGTGATCATCGTGCTCAACCCGAGCACGAACCCGGACGGGCACGAGCGCTTCGCCGTCTGGTACAACTCCGTCTCGGTGCGCAGCCCCGAGCCGTTCGCGCTGGAGTATCAGGAGCCCTGGAGCATTCAGGGCCGCTACAACCACTACCGGTTCGACATGAACCGCGACGTGATGACCACGACCCAACGGGAGGCCCGCGCCCTGTTGACCGGCGCGATGCGGTGGCATCCCATGGTCACGATCGATCAACACGGATACACCTACAGCTTCTTTTTCCCGCCGACCGCCAGGCCGATGAACGCCAATCTCGGCGGCGATTTCCAGAAGTGGATGGAGATCTACGGGCGCGGCAACGCAATCGCGTTCGATCGCTACGGCTGGATGTACTACTCGCGCGACGTTTTCGATTTCTACGGACCGTTCTACTGGGACAGTTGGCCGTCGCTCACGGGCGCGATCGGCATGACCTACGAAACCGATTGCCGTTACGGCATTCAGACGCGACGCGAAGACGGATCGATGTGCTCGTTCCGGGCCGCGATCGCGAAGCACTACGTTTCGGCGCTCGCCACCATCGAGACCACGGCGTCTCGCCGCCTGGAGCGCGTGCGCGACTGGTCGAAGTTCCGTCGTGAAGCCGTGGAGGAAGGACGCTCCGGGCAAATGAAGCGTGTGGTCCTGGTGGCGACGAAGGATCCCGCCCGCGCGGCGGCGCTGGCGGCAACCCTGCGTCGCGGCGGGATCGAGGTGCGGCGCGCCAGCGAACCGTTCTCCTCGTCGCGCGCGCACGCGTATTCGGATGACGCCATCGGTTCGCGCCGCTTCGAGGCCGGCGCCTACGTGATCGACCTGGCGCAGCCTCTCGGTCGCGCAGCCCGAGCGATGCTCGAACCGTCTCCGTCGTTGGATACGGCGTTCGCGCGAATGCAGATCGAGCGCTACCAGCGCAACTACCGTCGCGGCGCCAATGTCCCGCGCGAAGGCTACGAGTTTTACGACGTCACCGCCTGGTCACTCCCGGTGACGTTCGGAGTGGAGGCCTACTGGACGGAGGACGCCGGTCCGGTTGCCGGCACCCTGGTCGCGCGCGACGACATCCCGATCGTCGGTGGCGTCAGCGGCGCGCGGCCGGCCCGTTCGGCATACGTGTTCTCGTCGGAGCGCAATGGCGCGCCGCCCCTCGCGTTCCATCTGCTCGCGGGCGGCTACCGCGTCGCGGTCTCCGAGCGGCCGGTCGAGGCGGGCGGTCGACGCTTCCCGCGCGGGACGTACGTGGTCCGTGTCGCGCGGAACGACAGCACCTTGCATTCACGCATCGAGCAGCTCGCCCGCGAAAGCGGGGTCGACGTGTTCGGCGTCAACTCTGCCTTCGTGGAGACCGAACAGTTCGGAATCGGGTCCGAATCCATGTGGGACCTGAAGGCACCGACGATCGCGCTGGTTGGCGACGAGGGTATCGGACAGACGGCGTACGGCGCGACCTGGTACGTGCTCGAGCAGCGGTATGGCATTCCGTTCACGCCGGTGTCGACGCGCTGGTTGAGCGGCGGTGACCTGTCGCGCGTCAACGTTATCATCATCCCCGACGCGTCCGCGGGAACGCTGCAGCGGTTGGTCGGTGTGGACGGCGCCAATCGTCTGCGCGAATGGGTTCGCGCTGGCGGAACGCTCGTCACGTTCGGCGGCGCGTCCGCGTGGGCCGCGCGTGAGACGATCAACCTCACGAGCGCGCGCGCGGTGGGCGCCGACGCGAAGCCGGATAGCGCCGCTGCGAAACCCGATACGTCGGCCGCGGCGCGTCGCCGCGCGGAGCAGGACTTACTCGCCGTGACCAGTCCGTCCGCGACGAGCGGACGGCCTGCTCCGCTCCCTGGCTCGCACTTCGACGTCCTGCTCGATCGGACACATTGGCTCACCGGCGGCTACGAGGACCAGCGCCTCACGGTCCTGCTGGACGGCTCGACGTTCCTCACCTTGTCGAAGGACGGTGCCAATGTGGCGGTCTTCCCCAAGACCGGGCGCCTGCATCGCGCAGGGTTCGTGTGGCCGGAGAACACCGAACGGCTGCTGCGCAACTCCTCGCTCCTGATCGAAGAGCCCACCGGCGGCGGACACGTCGTGCTGTTCGGAAACGAGCCGTTCTTCCGTGCATGGTGGCACGCGCTCGATCGGTTGGTGCTCAACGCGATAGTGCTGGGGCCTTCCTTCTAGAGTGCAGGGAGCAGCGAAAAGGGAGCGGGAAGCGTGAAGATCATTCGCCTCCTGCTCCTTTTCCCTATTCCCTGCTCCCTGCTCCCTGCTCCCTGCTCCCTGCTGTTACATCGTAATCCGCATGATCCGCATTGGCGGCATCGGGGGCATTGGGGCGCGTGGCGTGCCGCCAAAGAAAAACGACCGGCCGCCGCGCGACAGCGTCGAGGCCGCGACTGTCTTCATCTTCACCGTTCGCGTCTTGCCGTCGCCATAAACCCGCAGCTCGACTTCGTCACCGGGCTTGAGCTTCTCGAGCTCACGCTGGAGACGCTGCTGCTTCACGCCCGAGATCATCTCGTCGCCGGCGTCATCACGACTCACGCGCAGATCCACATTGTTGATGGCGGCGATGCGGTTGCCTTCCTCGAGCCCGGCCTTGGCCGCTGGGCCGTCATCGTCCAGCCACATTACCAGGATGCCGAGCGTATCGCGCTTGCTTCCGCTCGAGCCGAGGCTCACGCCCAAGGCGGCACGCCCGTCATCGTCGAATCTCGTGCGTCGTGTCGTCCGGTACAGGCTGTCATATGGAACGGTCTTGACCTTGAGGGTCCGGAATTGACCGCCGCCAGTATACATCCTGAGCTCGACGTCACTGCCCGCCTTGACCTTGCCCATCTCGCGCGTGAAGCGGCGACTCATGGCGCTCGACATATCCCAGTCGCTCGCGTCCGCGGCAGCGAGTCTGAGATTCACGCCGTTGATCGCGGAGATACGATTCCCTTCCTCGAGCCCGGCTTTTTCGGCCGGACCTCCGGGCGTGATCGAACCGATCAGCACCCCCAGCGTGTCGCGGACGCTGCCACCACTCGACGTCGTGATGCCAATGACGGCGCGATTCCGGTCGTCGTCTTCGATGGAATACGCAAAAGCGCGACTCGGTTCGGCGCGGTACACTCGCGCTTCCTGCGCCGTGGCGGCACTCGGCAGCGCGGCGCTCACGACAGCGCCGAGCGCCAGAAGCATTCTACTGTGCATTTGAGACCTCGACATGCGGTTGGGGGTTCTGCGACCTGAGACACCCTGGCGGTTGCCAACGGTTTACTCCTGGGCCTGCAACGGGGCCGGCATCTCCCCTGGGGCCGGACCCAAAGCCCAAACCATTAGGTTTGAGTCGTGACCGCACCCGCTTCCGCGCCTTCCCCCGACCTCCACGCATTCGAGCATCATTGGCAGGACGAGGCCGACGCTGCGTTTCTGTACCGCATCCTTGGCTCGCTCGAGCCGGATGAGCGCAAGAGATCGCTCTATCTGCGGTTGGCGGAAGTCGAGGACAAACATGTGGAGGTCTGGGCGACCCTCCTGTCCAAGCATGGACGTCGGATGGGACCGCACCGGCCGAGCGCGCGGACCCGGCTCCTCGCCGTCCTCGGAAAATGGCGGGGACCTGAATTCCTTCTGCCGATGCTTCTGGCCGAGGAAGGGCGCGAGGTGAAACAGTACCTCGACATGCATCGCAGCACGGCGCTTGGCGTCGCCGGCAAGGGGGAAGCGCTCACCTTGGCGCGCGAGTCAGCGGAGCACGCCGAAACCCTCAACGTGCTTTCCGGCCGCACGGGCGAGCCCTGGCACCGCGCAGAGTCCGGTGGCTTCCTGCGCAACGTTGTGTACGGGTTCAACGACGGACTGACCGCGAATTTCGGACTTGTCGCTGGCGTCATTGGCGCGTCGATCAGCCAACTGCACGACACGGTGATCGTAGCGGGCGTCGCGGGACTGATCGCCGATGCCCTCTCGATGGGAAGCAGCGGCTATCTCGCCGCGAAGAGCGAGCAGGAAGTGTACGCACATGAAATCGCGATGGAGCGCGACGAGATCGCGCTCATGCCCGAGATCGAGCGTGATGAGCTCGCGCTCATGTATGAAGCAAAAGGAATGGACGCGCCGTCCGCGCAGCGGTTGGCGACTGAGGTGATGGCCGACCCGCAGCGCATGCTCCAAGAACAGGTTCAGGAAGAGCTCGGAATCGGCGAACCGCACATGTCGCCATTGCGGGAGGGTTGGGTCACCGGATGCGCAACCGCGGTCGGCGCGTTCATCCCCGTCTTTCCGTTCCTGATCTGGGAAGGACAAACGGCAATCGTAATCTCCTTCCTCATCGCGATGTTGTCGCACTGGCTGGTTGGCGCGGCGCGTTCCGTGTTCACCGGCCGCGGCGTTTTTCGGTCCGGACTCGATATGTTCGTGGTAGGTCTCGGAGTCGCGATCATCGGGTATTTCGTCGGCGAGTGGATCAGCAAACTGATCTTGTAACCTTTCAGCCCTGACTTGGACATGAATCGTTTGACCTGTTGTGTGGCGATCGCATCGCTCGCCCTCGCATCGCGAGCGAGCGCGCAGCAGCCGCAGACCGTGCCGCCCGCGTCGCCGACCATCGGGGCTTCGGCTGGCGGTGGCGCCGGCATTGCGATTCCCATCGGACGCCTCAACGACACTCACGCCGCCGGCTACACCGTTTCCGGTCTCGTGGATTTTTCGGCCGCGGAACAGCCCTACTCCTTTCGGGCAGAGCTGATCTATCAGCACTACGATCGGAAGAGCGCGGCAGCGGCGGGAGTCCGCAGCAAGAACATCACCTCTCTCGGGGCGTCGCTGCTCGCGCGGACGCCGCAGGGCGCATCGAGCGCGTTCGTCCTCGGCGGAATCGCCGTGTACAGAATGACCGACGAGGGGACGAAGCCCGGGATCAACGCGGGCGGAGGACTGGAAGTGCCGCTCACTTTTTTTATCGGCATCGCCGACGTCCGCGTCCACTATGTGTTGACGGAGGGCAAGCCGGCGCTGACGATACCGATTACGCTGGGGGCTAGGTTTTAGGTGGTAGGTGGTAGGTGGTAGGTGGTAGGTGGCCCTATCACCTAGCACCGATCACCTACCACCTACCACGATGTTCAGCAGCCGCCCCGGCACGAAGATCACGCGCGCCGGGTCCGTCGCGACGAAGCGCGCGATCGCGGCATCCGCCATCGCCGCGGCGAGCGCGCCTTCTTGAGTCACCTCGGGAGCTACCTGAATCGTACCCCGTGTCTTCCCGTTCACCTGGACCGCCATCGTGATCAGCTCGTCGGCGGCCAACTCGGGATCGAAGGCCGGCCAACCGGAGTCGAACACGCTTCGCTTGTGACCGAAGCGCTCCCACAATTCCTCGGCGATATGGGGTGCGAACGGCGCCACGAGCTGGACCAGCGGCGCCGTTTCATTGATATGGGGAGTGCGCTCGCCCGCCCGTAGCGCGTTCATGTACTCCATCATGGCCGCGATCGCCGTGTTGTAGTTCAACGTCGGCACGTCCTCCGTCACTTTGCGGATCGTCTTGTGGAGCTTCCGCATCACCGCCGGATCGCCGTCGCCCGTGCGTTGTGCCTCGATCGAGGAGGTCCACAGACGGTCGAGAAATCGCTTCACTCCCGAGATGCCGCGGTCCTGGAAATCGCCGCCTTCTTCGTAGGGACCGAGGAACATGAGGTACGCGCGAAACGAATCCGCGCCCCACTGTTCGATGTGCTCGTCCGGGTTCACTACATTGCCGCGGCTCTTCGACATCTTCGCGCCGTCGCGCACGATCGTACCGTGCGCGCGGAACTTCGCGAACGGCTCCTCGAACGGGACCAGGCCGGTATCGTGCAGCACCATCGTGATGAAGCGCGAGTACAGCAGGTGCAACACGGCGTGCTCGTTGCCTCCGATGTACGAATCGACCGGCAGCCATTTGTCGGTGAGCACGGGGTCGAACGCGACGTCGTCGCGAGGCACGCTCGGATAGCGGAGGTAGTACCAGGAGCTATCGAGGAACGTGTCCGACACATCCGTCTCGCGGCGTGCCGTCCCGCCGCAATTGGGACACTTCACGCGGTACCAGCTCTCGACGCGCGCGAGCGGGGAGATGCCGGAATCGTCGGGGCGGAAATCCTCCACCTTCGGGAGCTCGACCGGAAGATCCGACTCCGGGACCGGTACGGTGCCGCACTTCTCGCAATAGACGATCGGGATTGGCGGACCCCAATACCGTTGCCGGGAGATACACCAGTCGTGCAGCCGGTAGTTCACGATCGCGCGGCCCCGTCCGTGCTCCTCGAGCCAGGTGACGATCGCCTCCTTCGCTTCGGACACCGGCAGCCCGTTGAAGCGCCCCGAATTCACGAGACGCGCGGGATCTTCCGAGTCCGTGTACGCTTCGGCGAGCGGTGTGTGCTCGGTTGCGCCCGCCGCGGCGACCACGCGCTTGATCGGGAGCCCGTAGGTCTTCGCGAACTCGAAATCGCGCTCGTCGTGGCCGGGAACGGCCATGATTGCCCCCGTGCCATACTCCATGAGCACGTAGTCCGCGATCCAGATCGGGATCGGCTCTCCCGTCGCCGGATTCATGGCGTAGGCGCCCGTGAAGACGCCGGTTTTGTCCTTGGTCACTTTGCGCGCGACGACGTCCTGCTTCGATGTGCGCGCGCGATACTCGAGCACGCTGGACCGTTCTTCATCGGTCGTGATGCGCTCGACCAGCGGATGCTCCGGCGCGAGCACGAGATACGTCGCACCGAAGACCGTGTCGGGCCTCGTGGTGAAGACCTGAATGTCGGTCGGCGCGGTCGGCATCTCGCTCGTCCCGGGCGCCACCGACGCCGCGCCGGCGATCTCGAAGTAATCATGCACCTGGAACACGATCTCCGCGCCCTCGGAGCGGCCGATCCAGTTCCGCTGGGCCGCTTTCGTGCTTTCTGACCAGTCGAGGTTGTCGAGATTCTCGAGCAGCCGTCCCGCGTAGTCGGTGATGCGGAAGAACCACTGCTCGAGAAAGCGTTGTTCGACCTTCGCGCCGCAGCGCTCACACTCGCCCGCGATCACCTGCTCGTTCGCGAGCACGGTCTTGTCCACCGGACACCAGTTCACGGCAGCGCGCTTCTGGTAGGCCAGCCCGCGCTTGAACAACTGGAGAAACAGCCACTGCGTCCACTTGTAGTACCGCGAGTCCGTCGTGGACAGCTCGTACCGCCAATCGATCATCAAGCCGGCGCGTTTCAGCTGGCGGCGGAAGTTGTCGATGTTCTTCGGGATCAGCTCCATCGGGTTCACGCCGAGCTTGAGGGCATAATTCTCCGAGTGGATGCCGAACGCGTCGTACCCCATCGGCTCGAACACCGTGTGTCCCTGTTGCCGCTGGAATCGACCGTGAATGTCGTTGCCCGTGAACGCGAACAGGTTGCCGACGTGGAGTCCTTCCGCTGACGGGTACGGGAACATCATCAGGGTGTAATACGGACGCACGCCGGCGTGCACGTCGGTGTGATTGGTCCCGTCGCGCTCCCAACGCGCCTGCCACTTTCGTTCAACAGCGGCGGCGTCGTAGGCGTCGATTGCGGCGTGCGTCATTCCTGTCATCTCAAGGCGGAATCTAAACCGAGTTCTCTGGCGCCTCGGTCCTCGCAACAGAGAACTCGGAGGCCCTGTGGTTTCAGAGGCTTCTCAGTACTCGGTGTAAAACATCAAGCATGGCCTCGACACCGCCGACGGAGTGGTCGCCCATGTGCCCGATCCGGAACGTCGTTGTCGCGAGCGGTGGCTGCCCTCCGCCGAGCTCGTAGCCCTCGTCCCGCATCTTCTGCAAAATACCGCCGCTCTTCTCGGAGCGAATGCATGTCACGGACGGTGAGTACAGTCCCGGACGCGCGAGCAGTGAGACCCCGAGGCCATCGGCTTCCGCGCGCGACACGAACGACGTGCACGCCATCATCATCGCCACATGCCGGGCGAAACGGCCCGCGAGCGTTTCGCGCTCGATGTCCGCGAGCTGGAGATCGAGGGCGAAGAGCAGCGAGATCGCCGGTGTCGTCGGACTCTGGAACTTGCCGGCGAACTCCTCGTAACGCAGCACGTCGAGATATACCCCTCGATTCTGCAGCGTCTTCGCGCGCGCGAGCAGCCGCTCGGAGATCGCGGCGAACGCGAGTCCAGGGGGCAGCGCGAAAGCCTTTTGCGACGCCGAGACGACCGCGTCCGCGCCCCACTCGTCCATCTCGATGGGAGTGGCGCCGGCGGCGGAGACGGCGTCCACGAGCAGCAGGCAGTCCGGATGCTCCCGGGCGATTGACGCGATGCCGGCGATGTCCGCCAGCACGCCGGTCGCGGTCTCACTGTGAGTTGCCGTCACGGCGTCGAATTCGCCCGATTTCAGGGCCTCGCGGACGAGATCGAGCGGCACGACGTCGCCCGGTTCCGCCTTGAGACGAACCACGGCGCGACCGCAGGCCTCCGCCAGGCGCGCGAATCGCTCGCCGAAGTCTCCATGCACGATTGAGAGCACCCGGCGCGCGCTGCCGTTCCTGATCGCGAGCTCCATCGCGCTCGTACCGGATCCGGTGATCACGTGCGCGGGTCGACGCGTGCCAAAAATGGGACCGAGACGGGCGGTCACCCGCCGCATCAGATCTCCCATCGCGGGCGTGCGATGAAAGATCAGGGGACGGCGCATGGCATCGAGCACCTCCGGCCGCACTTCGGTGGGGCCGGGCACGAAGAAGCGACCTGCTTCGATCACGCGCGCTACGCGGGCTTCACGTACGCCGAGTCGGGCGCGGTCCGGGCCGGCTCCTGGCCCTTGAACAGGTACACGGTGTTTTCGATCCGTGGCCCCTTCGAGTCGCACACCGCGAACACGCCGCCCTCGTACGCCGACGCGCCGGCATACTCGCCCTTCTTGTTCACGGCGTAATACTTCAAGTCGAAGTATGGGCGGCCGGTCGGATCGAGCAGCCGCTTCTCGGTCATCGCGATCACGCGCTCCATCACTTTGATGAGAGCCTGCTCGGGGGTCATGCCCTGGCGCATGAACTCCACCGCCAGGAACGCTCCACAGACTTTGATGTTGGATTCGCCGCGGCCCGTGGAGCCGGCCGCGCCAACGTCGTTGTCGCAGTACTGTCCGGCGCCGATGATCGGCGAGTCGCCGACGCGTCCGGGAATCTTCCACGAAAGGCCGCTCGTCGTGGTGACCGAGCCGATATCGCCGTTCGCGTTCACCGCGTTCATGTTGATCGTGCCGTACGTGTGCGGTATGCCGCGATCGTCGTACCACACGTCCAGCAGGTCATCCTGCAAGTCCGGCGGCGAAGCGGGAGCTGGCCGGTTGGCGTTTGGCACGGGGCGCGGGCGGCCCGTCGGCAGGTCCAGCCAGTTGTCGTTCGGGTTCTGCCGCGATTTCCAGCGGCGCCACGCCTCCTGCGCGTCCGCGTTCAGCTGCGTGTCCTCCTTGAACCCCATCTGCAGCGCGAACTTCTTCGCGCCCTCACCCACGAGCAGGATGTGGTTGGTGCGATCCATGACCGCTTTGGCGACCGCCGCCGGCGTCGCGATGTCCTCGAGCGCCGCGACCGCGCCCGCGCGTTTCGTGGGACCGTGCATGCAGCTCGCATCGAGCTGCACGACGCCCTCTTCATTGGGATATCCGCCGCGGCCCACGCTGTGGTCGGTCGGGTCCAGCTCTACCAGCTCCACCCCCGCAACCGCGGCGTCCAACGGATCGCCCCCCCTCGCCATCAGGTCGTACGTCACCTGAATGGCGGGCCGGCCATCGGCGTGCTTGGTCCGGAGCCCGTTGGCCGACGAGACCGCGACCGGGCGCCCCGCGATGCTCTTGGCTGGCGGCTCGCAGCGTTCGCGCACGCTTATGACGGGCAGAGCGTTCGCCAACTTCGGCAGGGCAAGGCCTGCGGCCACGGCCGCGCCAGCGCCGAGAAAATCGCGACGGGTCGGAGATGAGGACACGGGACTCCTGAGTGGAGAGTGGAGAGTGGAGAGTGGAAAGTGGAAAGTGGAAAGTGGGGAGTGGAGAGTGGGGAGTGGGAAGTGGGCCGTGCGAGTAGGAAGGCGCCGCCTACCCACTCCCCACTCCCCACTCTTGGGAAATATCCCGGTCGTGCGCACCGAGCAAGGCTCAGATACCTTCCCGCGTCATGTCAGCCTCGGTTCGGGATCAGCTTCGTCAGGCGCACTTCCTCGAGGGGGTGACGGAGTCTTCGCTCCATCAGTTGGCGAAGCTCGTCCAAGCCCAGACCTTCGAGACCGACGCCATCCTTTTCCACGAAGGCGCGCCGCGCCAGTTCATGGCGATCCTTCTCTCTGGCGCCGTTGCGATCGAGAAGAGCGTCAACGGCCGTCCGGTGCGGCTCGTGACGCTCGGTACGGGTGAAGCGGTTGGCGAAGGCGTTCTCCTCGACGACTCCAAGCACGGCACGAGCGCCCGCGCCCTGCAGCGCACCGACGCGTTCGTGATCTCGAAGGACGTGCTCGACACGATGATCAAGGAGCATCCGCAGCTGTTCGCGGCGCTCATTGGCCGCGCCGCGCGAGCGATATCACACCGGCTGGCAGCCACCGACGCGACGCTCGTCGGACGCGGCCGCACGATCGGGTTCACCGGCTCGCGCACGCGACGCGAAGTCGATCCACTCGGCGAGCGCGAGGTGCCCGACGACGCCCTCTATGGCATTCAGACGCTCCGCGCCCTCGAGAACTTCCCGATCACCGGCGAAGCGATCAGGGAGTTTCCGTCGCTCGTCGAAGCGTTGGCCACCGTAAAGGCCGCGGCTGCTCTCGCCAACGCGGAACTGGGATTGCTGGAGCGGACGATCGCCGACGCGATCGTGCGCGCGTGCGAAGAGATCCGCGGCGGTCGGCATCACGAACACTTCCTCGTGGACGTCATTCAGGGCGGGGCCGGCACCTCCACGAACATGAACGCGAACGAAGTCATCGCGAACCGCGCGCTCGAGTTGTTGGGCAAGCCGCGCGGCGATTACCAGGCGGTCCACCCCAACAATCACGTCAACCTCAGTCAGTCGACCAACGACGTGTATCCGACCGCCGTCAAGCTCGCGCTGCACGGCAGCATTGAGTCGCTCCGGACGGCGATGTCCACGCTCGCGGCGGCATTCCTCACGAAAGGCGAGGAATTCGCACCCCATGTGAAGATGGGACGCACGCAGCTTCAGGATGCCGTTCCCATGACGCTGGGCCAGGAGTTCACCGCCTTCGGGCACACGATCCTCGAGGACGTCGAGCGCTTGAGCGAAGCCCAAGCGCTCATTCGTGAGATCAACATGGGGGCGACCGCGATCGGCACGCGCATCAACGCGCCGCCGGGATACGCGGAGCACGTCCGCGCGCATCTCGCGCGCCTCACCGGGCTGCCGCTGATCACCGCTCCCGATCTCATCGAAGCCACGGCGGACACGGGGGCCTTCGTTCAGCTTTCGGGCGTACTGAAACGCTGCGCGGTGAAGCTCTCGAAGATCTGCAACGACCTGCGGCTGCTCAGCTCCGGCCCGCGGGCGGGATTGGGCGAAATAAATCTTCCCGCGCTCCAGCCGGGATCGTCGATCATGCCGGGCAAAGTGAACCCCGTCATCCCCGAGGTGGTCAATCAAGTGTGCTTCGACGTGATCGGGGGAGACGTGACGGTGACGCTGGCCGCCGAAGCCGGCCAACTCCAGCTCAACGTGTTCGAGCCGGTGATCGCCTACCGTCTGCTGCGCAGCATCACGACCCTCTGTAACGCGTGCGTCGTGCTGCGCGAACGGTGCATCGAGGGGATCACGGCCAATCCAGCGCGCATGCGCCAGTTCGTCGAGCAGTCCATCGGCATCGTGACCGCCCTGGTGCCGTCGATCGGTTACGAGCGGGCGTCAGCGATCGCGAAGGAAGCCCTCGAGAGCGGGCGTGGCGTCTACGAACTGGTGCTGGAGAAGAAGCTGCTGTCGCGCGAGGCGCTCGACCGGCTCCTCAACCCTGACGCGATGACGGGGCGCCAGTGAGCCCCAGACGTCGCAAGCGCCTCGATGCGGCGGTCTTTCAACTTCCCGCCGAGCAGATCAAAGCCGGCGAGTACTCCGATCGCTATACCGCGCTGGCGGCGAGCGTGCTGCGCGCGGCGAAGAAGAACCCGCGCGTGCTGCTGCAGGTAACGGCCAAGCGTGACGGCTGGCTTTCTGGGATCGACGAATCCGTCGCTATTCTCAAGCTCGGTGTGGAGGACTGGTCCAGCCTCACGGTGAACGCCTTGTACGAAGGCGACCTGATCGAAGAGTGGGACACCGTCATGACCATCGAGGGCGACTACGCCGCCTTTGCGCATCTCGAAGCCCTCTATCTGGGCGTGTTAGCGCATCGCACCCGGGTGTGCACCAACATTCGCGAGATCGTCGACATCGTGCGAGCCAAGTCCGTGTTCTTTTTCGGGGCGCGTGACGACCATTTCCTCATGCAAGTCGGCGACGGATTCGCCGCGATGATCGCGGGGGCGAAGCAGGTATCCACGCACGCGCAGGGGTCGCTCCTGGGTGGCAAGGTCGTCGGAACGATCCCACATTCGATGATCGCGGCATTCGGAGGCGATACGGTCGCGGCGACCAAGCATCTCGCCAAACAGCTCGCGGACGACGTGCCCCTGCTCGCGCTGGTGGACTTCGAGAACGACGTGGTCCGCACGGCCGTCGAAGTTGCTCGAGCCCTCGGCGACCGGCTCTGGGGCGTCCGACTCGATACGCCGGAGCACATGGTCGACCGTTCCGTCCTGGGCCAGATGGGCAGCTTTCATCCAACCGGCGTCAACCCGCAGCTGGTATGGAACGTCAGAAACGCGTTGGATACCGAAGGCTTCGGCGACGTACAGATCGTCGTATCGGGGGGGTTTGACGCCGAGCGAGTGCAGGCCTTCGAGGATGCAGGGGCGCCGGTGGACGTGTATGGGGTTGGGTCGGCGGCGTACAAGGGCGTCTTCGATTTCACGGCCGACGTGGTTCAAGTCGGCGGGAAGCCCCAGGCGCGAGCCGGCCGTAAGTTGCGGCCCAATCCGAAGCTCGAGCGGGTGAAATGACTGCAGGGAAGGGGGAATAGGGAACAGGGAACGGGGGCGGATGGAATTTGGTTTGGTGACTGCGCAACGCAGCCCTAACTTCACCGTGGTCGCTTTCGGTTCCCTTTTCCCTATTCCCCGTTCCCCGGCAGTCCATGGCAGGCATAAAGCTCGACGGGGCCGGTCAGGCCAAAATGACGACGCTGGACGAATCGGTGGCGATCCACCAACGGATTCACGGCTTGGTGGAGACGTATGCGATCTCGGTCAAGAACAACAAACCGGCCGGCGGCATCATGCAGAACATCAAGCGCCAATTCCCCGCTTTGGCCGGCAAGCTCAAAGGCCAGTTCGGCATGATCTCCGACCTGGTCACGACGGTCAACATGCAGTCCACGCGCGGCGCGAGCGAGCAGATGCGGGTGCGCGCGATGCGTGAAGGCGTGGCCGCGATCAAAGCCCAGCTGGAGATCGCTGTCGCACAGACGGTCGCGAAACACGAAGTCAAGGACAACCACTGAGGCCGGGTTTCCCGAGGCCCTTTATTCCGCTCACCTTTCGCGGTTACCTTGCCCGTGCTTGTCGGGTCGTACAAAGCGCAGCGTTTGCACCGGACGGTGCGAACGCTCAGAACAAGTCGGTAACAGGATACCATGCCTGCTGACCCCCGCCCGCGCCGGCTTTCGACAGTCGCGCTGACGGTCGCACTTGCCCTGCTCTCGGGGTGCGTGCAGAACCCGAATTCGGTCTTTCACTCCCGCACGGATTTCAACCGAGATGTCGGGAGCCTCTTTGCGCTGCTGATCTGGCTCGGAGTCATCGTCTTCGTTTTCACCGAAGGGATGCTCCTCTACGCGATGTGGAAGTATCGCAGTCGGCCGGGGACGGCCCACGTGCCCAAACAGGTTCACGGCAACACGAAGCTGGAGATTCTGTGGACCGTGATTCCTGCCGTGGTGCTCGCGATCATCGCCGTTCCCACGGTCCAGACCATCTTCAAGACGCAGGATGAAGCCCGCGGCGACGCGCTGCAGATCGAAGTGGTCGGCCATCAGTGGTGGTGGGAGTTTCGCTATCCACAGTACAATGTCTCGACCGCCAACGAGGTGTACCTCCCGATCGGACGCACGGCGAACTTCGCGCTGAGGACGCACGACGTGGTCCACTCCTTCTGGATCCCGGGACTCGGCGGCAAGCGCGACCTGGTCAACAATCGAACGAACTACATCTGGTTCACGCCGGATTCCGTCGGCGAAGAGGCGTTCAACGGCTTCTGCGCCGAGTACTGCGGAACCTCACATGCGAACATGCGCTTCAAAGCGTTCACGGTGACCGCGGAGCAGTTCGCGAGCTGGATCACTCATCAGCAGCAACCGGCGGCGTTCGTGTTGCCAGCGCCGGGGGCGCGGGGGGCGCCGGGGGCGCCGGGGGCGCGGGGGGCGCCCGCCGCTGCTCAATCGCCACGCGGAACGACGGCCGCCCGGGCGACCACGACTGCTGCCGCCCCGGCCGCGGCCACGCAAGCGCCGCAGCCGGTGCAGGCGGTGCAGGCGGTGCAGGGGGGATTCCTGGCGTTCCCGAGCGAAAAGATGCCGGACTACGCCGTTCCGCACACGCCGCTTCCCGCGGGCCTGTCGTTCGACACGACGCTCGTCGGTGACGTCGCGCGCGGCGCGCAACTCGTGGCCTACGGCACGTGCATCGGATGCCACACCGTGCGAGGCGCGCCGAC
Organism: Gemmatimonadaceae bacterium; assembly: GCA_040902075.1. GTDB lineage: Bacteria > Gemmatimonadota > Gemmatimonadetes > Gemmatimonadales > Gemmatimonadaceae > DASPMP01. The sequence continues at coordinate 697 of JBBDXZ010000158.1, read as the reverse complement.
CGCGATTGGCACGATCGGGCCGGATCTCACGCACGTCGGCAGCCGCCTCACGATCGCCGGGGGACTCTACCCGAACGACAAGACGCATCTCGGGGCATGGATCAAGAACGCCCGCGCCATGAAGCCGGGCAGCTTCATGAACACGCTTGGAATCGGACAGTACGATCCGATTGTGAAGTCGACGATAAAGATTGGCCTCACGGATCAGCAGGTCGCTGACATCGTCGCGTATCTGCAGGCCCTGAAATAGCGAAGGCACTGGAACTGGAGATCTCGAGAATGGCAACTGCCGCAGCCGCCCCCGCCCGTCCCGCGTCGGACTATCACGAAGCGGGCGGTATATGGAGCTGGCTCACCACGGTTGATCACAAGCGCATCGGCGCCCTGTACTTGTATACCGCCCTCTTATGGTTCCTCGTCGGCGGATTCGAGGCCGTGCTGATCCGCGCGCAGCTGCAAGGTCCGAACGGCCGGCTGGTGTCCGCCGAGATGTACAACATGCTGTTCACGATGCACGGCACGACCATGGTCTTCCTGGTCATCATGCCGCTGTCGGCGGCATTCTTCAATTTGTTGATCCCGCTGCAGATCGGCGCGCGCGACGTCGCGTTTCCGCGCTTGAACGCGTTCAGCTACTGGGTCTATCTGTTCGGCTCGATCTTCATGAACGCGTCGTGGTTGATCGGCAGGGCGCCGG
>JBBDXZ010000157.1:0-11227 GCA_040902075.1 Gemmatimonadaceae bacterium | reverse complement strand
TTTCCGATTTCTTTCGCAAAGAAAGTTGTTGCGCGCGAAAAAATAAAATCCTATCTTGACGCGTGACAAAGCGCATGGCATCGCTCTTGCCCGCCTGACGAGGTGAGCGAAGAGCAACACCGGTGACCGGGACCGGATGACGCGCATCGGATTCGCATACAACCAAAAACCAGACGCCTCGATCGACTTCGAGGGACGAAACACTGTCCCCGTTGAATCGAGTGCAGGGTTCGACGACGAGCCTCCAAGTTTTTCGCGTTCCACCGGGGCGCGAAGCGGAGTCGCGCTCGACGTGCAGCGCACGCCCAGCGTGCCACACGCCGACGACGCGTACGCCGAATGGGACTCACCGGAGACGATCGCGGCCGTCGAGCGCGCGCTCGGTGGTCTCGGCGAAGTGATCCGCCTCGAGGCCACGCCGGAGTTTCCGCAGCGTCTTCGCGACGCGCGCCCGGACATCGTCTTCAACATGGCCGAAGGGCTCACCGGGCAGAATCGCGAGGCCCACGTTCCCGCGATCTGCGAGTTCTACGGCGTTCCGTACTCCGGAAGCGATCCCTTCACGCTCTCGCTGGCGCTGAACAAAGCCCGGACGAAGCAGATGCTGCAGTTCCATGGCATCCCAACCGCGCCGTTCGCGCTCGTCGAGTCGCTCGCCGAAGCCAAAGCGGTCAAAAAGGCGGGATCGCTGCGGTACCCTCTCTTCGCCAAACCCGTCCAGGAAGGCTCGTCCAAGGGGATCACCGAACGAAACTACATCCGCGACGGCGACGAGCTGCTTTCGTGCGTCGCCGAGCTGCTCGAGGTCTACGAGCAGCCGGTTTTGCTCGAAGAGTTCCTTCCCGGCGCCGAATTCACCTGCGGCGTGATCGGGAACGGTCGCGATGCCAAGGTGCTCCCGATTGTCGCGATCCGCTTCGACGCGCTCCCGGAAGGCGCCTTGCCGATCTATGGATTCGAAGCGAAGTGGATCTGGGACAGGCCGGAACAGCCGTTGCGCATGTTTGAATGCCCCGCGCATATCAGCGAAGTCCTCCGAGTGGGTATCGAGCAGACCACGCTGCGCGCGTACACCGCACTTGGCTGTCGCGACTGGTCACGGGTGGACGTGCGGCTCGACGCGAAGGGGGTCCCGAACGTCGTCGAAGTGAATCCCTTGCCCGGCATTCTGCCGAATCCCGAAGACAACTCGTGTCTCCCCAAAGCGGCGGCGGCCGCTGGGATTGGCTACGACGAGTTGATTCAGAGCTGCGTGCTGGCGGCCGCCAAGCGGCAGGGCATCCGGCTGGGACGCGGCCGTCGCGGCGGCGGCGGCGGCGGGAGCAAGCGATGAGGATCGCGCTGCTGTTCGATGGCGCCTCGGCGCTCGCCGCAACTCCGGATCTCCTGATCCTCCAAACCGTCGAGGCGATCGAGACCGCGCTCACGAACGAAGGCAACACAGTCGTTCGCGTCCCGGTCATGACCGACGGCAAGTGGATAGACCGAATCAAGCGCGGCCGGTTTGACGTCGCCTTCAACATGTGTGAGGGAATCGACGGTGTCGCCGAGCTCGAACCACCCGTGATCGGCGTCCTCGAGCTGTTCGGCGTTCCATATACCGGCGGCTCGTGCTACACCACGGCGCTGTGCCTGCGGAAGCACGTGGTCAACGCATTGTTGTCGCATGCGGGCCTGCCCGTGCCTCCCTGGATCACGCTCCGTCGCGGTGGACGGGTTCGGAGCGTTGGCTATCCGGCGATCGTCAAGCCGGCCGCCGAGGACGCTTCGATCGGCGTTGAGCAACGATCCGTGGTTCGGACCGCGCGCGCGCTCAAGGCTCGCGTCGAGGCGATGTTGGTGAGCTTCGACGACGTCATCGTTCAGCGTTACGTGGAAGGGCGTGAGTTGAACGTCGGTATCATCGGCGACACGGTTCTTCCAATCGCCGAGATCGATTTCACCACGATGCCAAAGGGGTTGTGGCCAATCGTCAGCTACCGTTCGAAGTGGGATACCGGCAGCGACGAGGATCTGGGATCTGTCCCCCGGTGTCCGGCCGAATTGCCCGCGAGAGTGGCAAGCGAGGTCCGCCGGGTCGCGCTCGACGCCTGGCGTCTGGTCGGCGGCCACGGTTACGGTCGCGTGGACATGCGGCTGGACTCCAACGGGCATCCCTGGATTCTCGAGGTGAATTCCAATCCGGACATTGCGCCCGATGCTGGTCTGGCGCGCATGGCTGGGATCGCGGGCATCGAGTACGCGACGCTCGTTCGCACCGTCTGCGAGTTGGGTATCGCACGACGCCGGGAGCAGCAGCTTGTACCGGACGGATGGGCGCTGGCACAGCAGCTTTCGGGGATGCCGTCGCCGGCGGCGCCGGAGCTCGAGCTCTTCGCGGGCGGGCAGCGGTGACGGCGACGATCAGCGTCGGTCCCCTTCAGCCGAGTCATCGTTCGAGCATCGAGGAAATCATTCGGGCTACGGGTGTCTTTTCGGAGAACGAGATCGGCGTAGCCCTTGAGCTATTCGACGACAGCCAAAGGGCGGAAATGGGAAATCGGGAATCGGAAATGGGCGAGGGTCAGAATGGCGCCCATTTCCCATTTCCCATTTCCGATTTCCGCCTTGTGGGATTCGATTACGAATTCATCGGCGCCTTCGATGCCGACCAGCTCGTCGGCTACGCCTGTTTCGGGGCGACTCCATCCACCGATCGCACCTACGATCTGTATTGGATCGCCGTGCACCCCGGCGTCCAGAGAGGCGGCGTGGGTACGGCGCTCATGTCAGAATTGGAATGCCAGCTCGAGCAACGGAGCGCTCGGTTGCTGGTGATCGAGACATCGTCGCGAGACGACTACCTCCCCACCCGACGGTTCTACCATAAGCGCGGGTACGACGAATCCGCGCGGCTTCGCGATTTCTACGCTCCTGGGGACGACCGGGTTGTCCTCACGAAGCGTGTCTGCACGCAAGATCCGCAAGGCGCCGCTCGCCTACCCCAATCAACCACCCGCATATGAGTGACTGGCAGAAAACCGTTCATCAGAGCGTCGATAGCCTGGACAAGCTGAAAGCATACGTCACCGAGCGTTTTGGCGCCGATGTCGCCGAGCGCGAGATCGACGTGGCCGCCCTCCAGCCGGCGTTCGACAACTTCCAGATGCGGATCACGCCCGCGGCGCTGGATCTCATCAAGGAACCGGGCGACGCTATGTGGAACCAGTACGTCCCCACGATGCAGGAGCTCGACGTGGTAGACGGCGTCATCGACTCACTCGATGAAGATGGCGACTCGCCGGTTCCCAACATCACCCACCGGTATCCGGATCGCGTGCTTTTCCTGGTCAGTCCCGTCTGCGCCTCGTACTGCCGGTTCTGCACGCGGCGCCGGAAGGTGGGCGATCCGGAAAAGATTCCGCTCAACCAGTACGACTCGGCGTTCGACTACATCGCGTCGCACCCGGAAATCCGGGACGTGATCCTCTCGGGTGGCGATCCGATGATGCTCTCGGACCGGCGGCTCGAGCACATCTTCCAGAGGTTACGTGCGATACCGCACGTTGAAATCATTCGAATCGGGAGCCGCATCACATCACATCTCCCGGAGCGCATCACGCCGGAGTTCTGCGAGATGGTGAAGAAATACCATCCCGTGTACATGAACACGCATTTCGACCATCCGAGCGAGCTGACGCCGGCGGCTGTGGCCGCCCTGGGCCGTCTGGCTGACGCGGGCGTTCCGCTGGGATGTCAGACCGTCTTGTTGCGTGGGGTGAACGATGACGCCGTAATAATGAAGGAGCTGATGCAGAAGCTCATGAAGGCTCGCGTCCGGCCCTACTACATATACATGGCGGATCAGGTGGCCGGCGGAGAGCACTTCCGGACGACCGTGGAAAAGGGACTCGAGATCGTAAAGGCCCTTCGCGGTTGGACTTCGGGCCTCGCGGTTCCGCATTTCGTGATCGACGCCCCGGGGGGCGGCGGGAAAGTACCACTGCTGCCGGAGTACGTCGAAGAGATCAACGAAGACGAAGTGGTTTTCCGGAACTACGAAGGCAAACGTTTCGTCTACAAGCAGCCACGACAGACGGCATCGGTTCGATGCACCGATGACGTTGTGCCGATTCGCGTTGCCTCACGGTCTGGTGCCAAGAAACAGGTACGGCAAAAGCGGAGAAAAACGGGCTCCTGATTCTGAGTCGGAATTGGCACTGGAAATGCCTTCCCCCTGATTTGAGAGGTATATCACACACAATCGTTGGGCCTGGCCGGACTGGTTAATTCCGGAGAAGAGGAGGTGCAAATGTGGCGGCGCGTTTCCTTCGTGCTTGTGGGTCTGTCATTGACGGCCTGCGCTGCTGCAACGACGTCCAGTCGTCCCGCGTTTCGAGGAACTGGACGTGACGTGCTCACAGCGACTGAAATCGTTGCGTCGCGGGTCACGGATGTCTACCAAGCGGTCACGCAGCTCCGCCCTGAGTTTCTCAGGCGCCGGAGTCACTTATCCGTGCCGGCTTTTTCCGCAGTCACGGTCCGCGTGTACTTGGATGAGTTGGCGTTGGGCACTGCGGAGTCACTGCGCCACATCCCGTTGGATCGCGTGCGTCTGATTCGTTACCTCAGTCCCCTCGACGCCGACATCCGGTGGGGAGGATCGCACCCTACTGGCGCGATTCTGGTGACGACGCTCAAGCAGTAGGTGCTGGGTGCTGGGTCTTTAGGTGCTAGGTGAAACCCCAAGAAAACCCAGCACCTAGCCCCTAGCACCTAGCACCTAGCACCTACTCACGCCCCGACCAGCTCCTCTTCCTTCTCTTTCGCGTGCTCCGCGATGACCTTCTGCGCAACGTCATGCGGCGTCTCTTCGTAGCCCCGGAATTTTCGAAGGAAAGTCGCACGGCCCTGAGTCATCGACTGCAGCGTCGACGCGTAGAGGTGCAGCTCGGCCTGGGGCACCACCGCGCGGATCCGCGTGTAGCCGGTCATGGTCCCCTGATTGTCCTCTACCGCGTCGGTACCGAGGATGTGGCCGCGGCGGCTGGATAGGTCACCGAGGACATCGCCCATATACTCGTCCGGCGAGAGCACGTCGATCTCGTCGAGCGGCTCGAGCAGCACGGGTTTGCACTTCGACGCCACCGCCTTGAAGGCGAGTATGCCGGCCATCTTGAACGACATTTCGTTGGAGTCCACGGTGTGGTACGATCCGTCGAACAACTCCACCTTGAAGTCCACGAGCGGAAAGCCGGCCAGCACTCCGCGAACCGCGGCTTCCTGGATCCCCCGGTCCACCGCGGGGATGTATTGGCGAGGAATCGAACCGCCGACGATCTGATCGTCGAACTCGTATCCTTTGCCGCGACCCAGCGGCGCGAAGCGTACCCAGCAATCGCCGAACTGCCCGCGTCCACCGCTCTGCTTCTTGTGGCGTCCCTGACCGTCAGCCTTCGCCTTGATGGTCTCGCGGTACGCGATACGCGGCCGGGTGAGCTCCGCGGTGACGCCGAACTTTCTCTTCAGCTTCGACATCGTGACCTCGAGGTGCCGCTCGCCCTGCCCCGACACGATCGTTTCGTGGGTCTCGGGGTTGTAGTGCATTTGAAAAGTCGGATCTTCGTCGTGGACCTTGTGCAATCCGGCCTGGAGCTTCTCCTCGTCGGCCCGATTCGACGCGTGAACGGCGAGCTGCACGAGACTCTCCGGGAACTCGATGAGCGGCAGGCGAACGGGATGCTCCTTTGTCGAGAGCGTGTCGTTCGTGTGCGTGTTTCGCAGCTTGGCGACGCAGCCGATGTCACCGGCGTGCAGCTTTGGAATCTCGGTCCGCTCTCGTCCCTGGCTCACCGACAGATGGTTGAGCTTCTCGGCCGCGCCCCGGGTGGCGTTGTAGACCTCGGCGCCATTTGCGATCGTCCCGGAATAGACCCGGAAGTAGCTCACGTCGCCCACGTGCGGTTCGGAGATCGTCTTGAAGACCTGCGCGGCGAATGGTCCGTCGTCGTTCGCGTGGATCTCGACGGTGTGATCGCCCTCGGCTCCCTTGAACCCGTGCAGCTCCTCCATGTCGTACGCGTTCGGCATGAGCTCCACGATCGTGGAGAGCACCGCCTGAACGCCCATGTTCAACTCACTCGAGACGCAGAAGAGGGGGAACAGCTCCATGCGCTTCATGGCTTCTCTCATCGCCTGCACCGCGTCTTCCCTGCCGATCTCTCCGCCCTCGAGGTAGCGCTCGAGCAGCGCATCGTCCGTCGCCGCGACGGTCTCGATGAGATCCTGATAGTACTTGTCAAACGTCGGCTGGAACTCGGGCGGCACGTCCATCTCCTCGTACTGACCGGTCCTCGACCCCTTCTTGTACATGTGCGCCTTTTTCGAGTACAGGTTGAGCACACCCTGGAATGCCGCCCCCTGCCCCGCCGGGATCTGAACCGGGATGACCTTGGACGTGAGCTTCTGCTTGATCTGCTGGTACGCGCGGTCGAAGTTCGCGTGCTCCTTGTCCATCATGCTCACGACGAAGAGGACGGGGTCCTTGCGCCGGATCGCCTCGCGAAACTCCCGCTCCGTCCCGACCTCGACGCCGGAGTTCGCATTCACGACGCAGAGTGCGCCGTCCGCGGCCGCGACGCCAGCCACCGCGTCACCCTGAAAATCGAGAAATCCCGGTGTGTCGATGAGATTGATCTTGCTGTCCATCCACTCGGCGTACGCACAACCGAGGTTGATGGAGAAGCCACGGTCAGTCTCTTCCGCCGAATAGTCGGTGAGCGCCGTTCCGTCTTTGACGGAGCCGTGCCGTTTACTGGACCCAGACACGAAGGCGAGCGCATCGACCAATGAGGTCTTGCCGCTCGCCCCGTGTCCCACCACCGCGATGTTTCTGATTTCCGAGCCGCGATACTCCCGCATGAGACGCTACTCCCGTGTGAGGCTCAGGTCAGTCTGCCGATGCGCGGGGCCGCCTCAAGCCACGCGCGCAGGGTTTCATCCCCCACGTCGCCTACCTCGCCGCTGACCTCCTTGGTCAGCTCGATGACTATCGCACGTCCGGACTGCCGCCCGTCGTTGATACAGGTAAAAATGACGGTAATCCCGTGATCCTCGGGGTGGGACGTAGCGCTCCAGAGGCGCCCAAATGCGTCCGTGAAGACACGTTCGCCCCCGGAGGGGCGAAGATTCAGTTCTCTATTTGACAGTTTCGGCATCGAGGATTGGCTGCCTTTCCATAGCCTGTCGTAAGGAGCCATGCCAGTCAAGGGGAGGAAGCCGACTAATGGCGATCTCGGCGCTTGACAACGGATGTCATACCGGTCATCCCGAGCCCCTCGGAATGACTACTAGTCGCCTTCGTAGTCGAACGCGAGGCCGTCGGCTTCACGCCAAGCTTCCAGCGCCGATTCCAATGGGCGGAAGACGGGGGCCGTCAGCCCCACGATCGGACCCAGCGTCACGTTGATCGCGCGACGCGCGCCTTCGGGCCAATCCGGCATGGACAGTCCCGCGACGAGCCGGCGAATGAGCTGCCCGCACTCGCCGAGCAACTGAGCCGCGGTCGCGTGCAGGATCTCGAGCGGGATCTCCAGATCGCGAGTCACGAGCTGCCCCGTGATCGCGTCGCGCCAAGCCGCGTCGCCGAGTGCGCCGCGTTCCGGCCAGACACCCAGATGGCGAATCGCGGAGATCGACGCCAGAGGGCCGTTCCCGCGATGAATCTCGACCGCCGCCGCCAACGCGAGCGCGACCGACTCGGCGCTGGGTTCTCCGTAGATCGTCACGATGTCGCGTGACGGCCGCTCCACATCGAGTGCGGAGGGCACGGAGTTCACGTGCGCCAGAACCGGCGAGTGCTCGGGGTTTTCCTCTAGCATGACGAGGATGTCCATGCTGCCCGGACCTTCCGCCATGGTTTCCCTGCTATGCATTGTCTCCATCGACATTGCTCCATCGCGGGCAGCTTCGCCCGCGCCATTCACATCATGGGCGTACGCGACGTGTCAACTAGTACAACACGTCGACTCTCGAGTTGTTCCTTTCAGGAGCTCAGAAAGCCGGCCCGCAACCATCCATGCTCGAACGACGCAAAAAGCATAACGCGTGCCGACCTCGGAGCATCGCTTCATCAACTGCACCATAGGGGCGGCGCGTCACTTGTCCGCGATTCGAGTGTCAGTTCATGACAATGTGTGTCGTTCCTGCGACTCACTCCCGAGAAAAAGGCCCCGTCACATGACGGGGCCTTTCTCGCGTCACGAGAAATTCCTCGGTGATGTTACTCTATCGTCGGGGTGGTGCATGCTGGATCGTCAGGGAAGTCGGTACAGTACCCGACATGAATGACAATGCCGCTGAAGTGCCGAACCCTGCGCCGTACCTGTCCAGTCTCTGTGTTGACCTGAGTCACGAGCGACGGATCGTACCAGGCCTCGTCGATGAAATAGCGGGTGTCCTCAATACGCACGGTGTACCAGACTTCGAAGGCGTCCAGCGCCTGCGTCGAGTCGACTGCAATGACCTCGGGACGAACGACGGTAACGGTGACGTTCCTCTCCGGGTGAAACCGGATGTCGGGCAGGAACTCCACGTGGCTCTTGCCATCCGCCGTGAAGAACCGAGCCCGGATCGGAAAGTCCGTATCGAGCGTCTGACAGTCGCTCAGCCAGAGCTCCGGGCCGTATCCCGACGTGCTGGGATCGCAGACCGAATTCGCGTCGAAAGTGACGGTGAATTCGCCCACGCGAACCGAGCCACCCGCGGCGGGAATGTCGAAGAGAACCTCGACCGCGTCAGCGCCTTCGTTGTCGCTGACGAGCGCCGAATAAGATCGATCGCCCAGGCGAACAAGCGCCGTCGGCCCGCTGGCCGGAGCGACCATGTCGCGGCAGCCGGCGGCGATGAGCGCCATGCCGCCGATCAAAACGGGGACGTACCGACGAATCTCGGACATTTTATTGATGTTGGCGTTTGGGGTCAGGACCAAACGCCACGCCGCCCAAGGCGGCAGCCTGCGTCGGCCCCGTTCTCGAATCTCGACCTACAACTTGGATACTTTACCGTCGAACTACTTCTCGGTCCGTGGTCTTCGTCACACGGCCGATGCAACGTTTTGTGGCGAGTGAAGCCGGGCAGCCCGTGAGGAAGGTATCGGGCGATGCCGTTTCTAAAGGAAGGCTATTTGTGGAGTCCTAGTAGATGCCGGTGCACGACGGATCGTCGGGGAACTCGGTGCAGTAGCCGACGTGGATCACGATCCCGCTGAAATGGCGGATCTGGCGCCACACCCTGCCGTTCGTCGTGTCGAAGAACGTCCTCAGGTCAGGATCGTTCCACGCTTCGTCGATGTAGAGGCGGTCCTTGCCCGTCCGCTTGGTGTACCAGATGTCATAGAGCCGCTGCTTCTTCTTCGTCATCCGCTCGCCGATGATCTCGATGCGGACAGCGGAAGCGATAACCTGCGTCGCGGGATTGAAGCGAATGTCGGGATAGAAGTCGACGAAGCTCTTGCCCTGCGACGTGAAGACTTTCGCCGTGACGTTGAAGTCAGCGCCGACAGCCGTGCACGGCTGCTTCCAGAAGCCTTCGCCATACCCGGAGGTGGCCGGATCGCAAACGGCGTCGGGGCCAAAGTCGAGTGTGAATTCACCAACACGAACTCGACCACCGCTCGCTTTGATGACGAACGGAATCTCGACGCTGGAATCTTCTTCGTAGGGCTCGGCCCTGACCGAGTACGAACGGTCACCAAACGACACGAGCGCAGTCGGTTCGGTCGTTGGGGCCACTGAATCGCGGCAAGCAGCTGCGAAGAGCGCTAAACCTGCGATTGTTACAAGGGCGTATCGGCGCATTTTGGGTTTGTGGCAAATTTGGTTGGGACCAAACGCCACGCCGCCCAAGCGGCAGCCAGCGTCGGCCCCCGTGCATCGAGATCACGAACCTACAGTGCGGGCATATCTACCGCTATATAGATCTTTGGGCTGTGCCGTGGGTCACGCGGTCGTTCCCCCCTCCTCCGGCGCCAGCGCCTCTAAAGCCTCGTATTTGCGTGTTAAGTCGACAATGCCGAGGGCTCCGACCTCCCTCGAGTACCGCTGCATCGTGTCCCGAATGTGCTTCGGGTTGAGGGGGTACAGGGAGTCGGCGCACGCCGCGGTCAGCCAGGCGGCGCTGTACAGATCGGTGGACTCCGCCAGTCCAAGCGCGGAATCGAACATCTGGAGGGCGTCCGGACCTCGCCCCTCGGCCGCCGCGATGCGGATGCGGAGCGTTTCGACGAGCTCCCGGCCCTGGAACCATCCTTCGCGGTTTCCCATGCGCTGTTCGAGCTCCGCGAAGGGCACCTTGGCGGCGTCGAGCTTCCCAAGCTCGAGAAGGCAGATTCCTTCCCCCGCCATCGCGCCGACTTCGAGATCGACGTTGCCGATGCGCTGCGCCAGCGACGCGGTGGCCTCGTACAACTCGGCGCCGGAGGAGAATTCCTTCAGCTCGCGATCGAGGTTGGCCATGTTGTACAGCGCATACAGCTGCAACTCGCTGTTCTTCACCGTCGCGAACAGCGCGAGCGCCTCGCCGAACAGCTCCCGGGCGCGCTCGAACTCGCCCAGGCGCTGAGTCATCACTGCCAGATTGAGCGAGGCGGTCCCGGATAGATCGGGCATGCCCGCGGCCCGAGCGAGCGAGATCGCGATGGTATACGCTTTCCGGGCATCGTCGAACCTCGCCTCGAAGTGCGACACGATGCCGAGATTGTTGTGGCAGCCGGCTTGCCCGCGCACGTCGCCGAGCTGCTGGAAAAGCTGGAGGGCGCGCTCGTAGAACTGGCGTGCGCGCGTGGGGTTCTCCTGCTCGACGGTGATCGCCAGGCGATTGAGCGCTCCCGCGAGGAGCGATTCGTCGCCAAGCTGTTCGGCCATCTCGACGCACTTCGCGGCCAGACTCTCCGCGCTCTTCGTCTCTCCCAGGCGGCCGCGCGTCTGTGACAGCATGGTCAGGATCTCGACGCGTTCTCGCACGAAACCCAGCGCTTCGGCCTCTTCGTCCAGCGCCTGGAGCGCGTCGAGCGTCACTTTCGCGTGTTGGCCAAGCTCCTTGCGCGCCCGCTCGCGCATTCGACGGAGCGTCAGCGCCCGGTGGCGATCGCCCTGGCCCGCGAACCACTCGATCGCCAGGTCGCAGAGCTCCTCGGCCTCGTCGAAGCGGACCAGTGTTTCGGCCAGATGCGCGAGGCGGACGCGCACCT
>JBBDXZ010000156.1:0-61714 GCA_040902075.1 Gemmatimonadaceae bacterium | reverse complement strand
GCGATGAGCAGGGCGGTCAGCGCCACAATCGCCACGCCGCCGAAGATCCGCACCTTCCAGTTCGGTCGCCGGAGGAAGGCGACGCAGCCGGACACGTCGCGCGTCGCCTGAAGCAGCTGCTCGCATACCCGTCGCAGATTCGACTGCGGAAAGCGCTCCGCGATTCGATCGCGCAGCTGCTCGATCGTGCGGATGATCTGCGCTTCGTCGAGCTGCGTGTAGCTGGACATCGCCGTCTATTTCACCGACTTGTACCGCTCCGCGACGTCGGCGTCCGCCTTCCCGATCAACTCCTTCAATTCCGTGTGACGTTTGTGCGCAACATCGTGATTCCCCGCCCGGTGCGCCGCCTGCACCGAGCCATACAGCGCGCGCAGTCGCCTCGGCTCTCTATTGAGCGTCTTTTCATAGGCGGCGAGTGCTTCCGCGTGGCGTCCGAGCCGCATGAGAAGATCCGCCTCGAGCTCACGCGCGGGAAGGAGCGGCCCAGGCGTGACAGGATGCTTCTCGACCGTCTCCTCGAGGTCCGCGGCCATTCGTGCCAGACGGAGCGCACCCGCCTCGTCACGCCGCTCGAGGGAGACCCAAGCGGAGGCGGCGAGACGCTGTGCTTCAACGATAGTGGCCCAGTAGCTGTCCTTTGCGCGATCGAGTTCGCCCTTGATGGACGCCAGTGAGTCGATTTCCTGCTGCGCTACGGCCGTCATACCGCTCCGAGCTGATCCCACGGCGCGCGCGAAGTGGGTAATAGCGCGCACGTACGGTGGGGCATTTACCGGCAGCTTGAGCGTGGCGGCGTCGGCCCAGGCGCCGCGCTCGAGGGCGTATCGCGCGGGCATCGCCGCGAAGTTGTAGCCGAGGATGCCGCCATAAAAGCGATCGTCGTTCAGCACCGCCCGATTGATCACTTTCTTCGCGTCGCGCTCGCGTCCCTGTTGCAGATAGGCATAGACCATGTAGTCCATCGGATGCACAGCCGCGTTCGAGTCGGGCTCTGCGCGCGCCGATCGCTGGTTCGTCTCGATCGACTCGTCCCACAGACCGAGCCGCGTGAAGATGTGCGACGGCATGTGGAGAGCATGCGGCGCGTCGGGCGCGATTCCGGCGTACGCCTTCGCGGCAGTGGCGCCCCGCGTTGCGATCGGCGGCGCGTCATATGCGTGGATGAGATAGTGCGCGAGTCCCGGGTGCTGGGGATGCTTCTCGAATAGCGGCTGCAGGAGCTCAGCGGCCGCGATCTGCTGCGCGAAGGTCTGGTCGGCGGGCGATGCATTGGCCACAACGGTCCGCGCGTAGAAGATCGTCGCCTCCATATCTTCCGGATGCGCGCGACGCAACGCATCGAGAGCGTCCTCGTGCAGTTTCATCCTCGTGAGATGATCCTTGCCGGCAGGGTCCCCGTAATAGGCCACCGCCGCATCGGCGTACATCTGCTCCCGATGGGACGCCTTGTTCGCGAGCTCGCGGGAGCGTGTGGCGAACGCCAGACCCTCGCGCAACCGCTCCGGCGACGGCGACTGCCGCGCCATTGGATTCCCCATGAACGTGATTGCCCGGCCCCAGTACGCAAGCGCGCAGGTGGAGTCAGTTTGCGCGATCTCGACGAATGCCTGGTTGGCCTGCTCGAACCAGAACGAGTGCAGCATCGCCACGGCGCGCTCGAATTTGGGCCGTGAGCCTGGAGCACACGTTATGTCAAAGGAAACCTGGCCGAGCTTGTCGGATGTGCCCGCGGGGTGGACGTGGTCCTGGGCGGCCGCGATGGCGGGAAGGAGGGCAAGACAGACGAGGGTATTGCGCATGATTGTCTCTGGCTGTGGGTAGTGACCCGACTATATCGCGAAGTCGGACGCGCTGCAACGACTACAAGCGATCTTCGCGAACCTTGACCTTCTTGCCTAGCGGAGCTCCCGCCCCCCTCCCAGCGTAAGGCATATTGTGCTCATTCTGGCGCTGCTTCTTCAGACGCAAGCTCCGGACTCGACTGGGGATTCGGTCTATTCGACGCCTGCCCTGCGCGAATTCATCGCCCGAGCGTCCGTCAAGAACCGCGCGCCGCCGATTGCGCTTCAGGGCTATACCGCGACCGTCGAAACCGAGTTCGGTTTCATCCTGCGGGACTCGCTCGGCCGGGAACTGGTCGGACAAATCGAGCAACTGGCGTCGCGCGCTGAGTGGGAACGCAACGGGCGGTACGAGCTACACATCATCGGCTTTCGGTCGCAGTCACTCGGCGCACCCTACTCCGCGCTGACATTCACGAAGATGTACACGGTGCCGACGCTGTACGGGAATCGGCTGGTGATCGGGATGAATGACGGGATTCAGTACAGCCGCGCTGATACGCTCAGGGCGCGGAAGCGCCGGCAGCGCGACACGACCTCCGGGAGGGATCGCTACCGCAGCATCCATCCGCTCGCCAGCGATCGCGACGCTTACTACCGATTCACCGGGGGTGACACCGTGACGACGGTGTACTCGCTCGGACGCGCGATCCGGATTGCTCGCGTCCACGTCGAGCCGGTGAAGCGCCCGACCTCCAACTTTGGCGCCTTCGTGGGTGAGCTGGACTTCGATGCGGACCGGTATCAGCTCGTGCGAATGCGCGTGCGACTCGACCATGTCACCCACGAAAAGGATCCCCTTTTCGTTCGCGGTACCGGTGCGGTCGCCATGGCCTATCTGGAGTTCGAAAACGCTGAGATCAACGGCAAGTATTGGCTGCCGAACTATCAGAGGTCCGAGTTCCAGGCTCAGATGGGTCTACTCGGTGATACGAGACCCATTTATCGGATCGTGTCACGCTTCCGGAACTACTCGGTGGCCGAATCCGGAGACACCGCCGTGGCGCTGGGCGACATGGATTCCATCCCGCGCACGCGGGCCAAACTCACGTTCGCGTCGAAGGACAGTGTGAGCCGCTACGGGGCGTGGCAGGAGAATCTCGGCACGGCGAGCGGCCGCGTCGGCGGCGACGATTTCGACGACCTCGCTCCGGACGTGTGGAAGCCTACGGGGAAGCCGCGGGTAGACTACTGGCCGAGGCGGCTGGAAGATGTCCTCCGGTACAATCGCGTCGAGGGCATGTTCACGGGCGTGGCCGCTTCGGTGCGCTTTCGCGACATGGTTCCCGGTCTTTCGGCTCGCGGCTCCGTGGGCTTCGCCTGGGAAGAGCAGACGCCGCGTGGGGCGTTGTCGGCGTCGCTGGCTCGAGGCAACTGGATCCACGGCGCGCGCGCCGAGCGCACCCTCGCCTCCATGACCGACTTCATGGGGCCACTCGACAACGGGCTCTCGATCGGACCGTTCTTCAGCGGCGTCGACGACAACGACTACTTCGATCGCTGGACCGGCGCACTCAACGCGACGCGAATTCTCGGCAACATCGACCGCGCGATTCTCACGAGCGAGGTCGCGTACGTGGCGGACCGCCCCGAGATAGCGCGTCTTCGCAACGCCATGCTCGGGAGCAAGGCGTTCCGGCCGAACCGCCAAGCCATTCCGGCGGATTACGGACGAGCGTCGGCGCGGCTCGAATGGCATCCGCGTGTCACCGGCCTGTCACTCGCGCCCGGGTTGGGCGCACGCCTTTCATTCGACGTTGCACGCGGAGACGTGGACTGGCAGCGCGTGGAGGTCGGACTCGCCGTGCGGCGGTTCTGGCATGGCCTCGTCTTCGCATCACGCGTGGACGCGGGCGCGTTGTTCGGCTCGGAGTTGCCGCCACAGGAGATGTACGAGCTGGGTGGCGGAGCGACTCTCCCTGGCTATTCGTACGGGGAGTTCGGTGGCAATCGCGCCGCGATCGGCCGGGCACTCGCGGCGTATCACTTTCCCGTCCTGCGCACGCCGTTCCGTCTTGGTCCGCTCATCATTCCCGGCTTGAGCCCTGGCGTGGGCGCCGGTCTGCAGAGCGGCTGGACCGAAGTATCGTCCGACGCGGCAGGCCGCGCGCTGTTGGCCCAGGGTGGCGACGGTGTGACTCCGCTCTCGCGTCCCACGAAGCGGATCCGTGGGACGAGTGATTTTCGGTTTACCCTGCTGGGAGGGGTGATCGGCGCCGGCATCGCGCGACCGATCGACCATCCCGAGAGATGGAGACCGTTCTTCGTGTGGGGCGCGGCCTTTTAGATCACTTGTCTTCGTACTTGAACGAGACGCTGAGCTTCGCCCGGTACGCTTCGACTTTGCCGTCCGTGATCACCAAGTCGAGCATCTTTACCTCCGCGACGCGAAGGTCGCGCAAGGTTTTTGAAGCGCGCATCACCGCCGCCGCGGCAGCTTTCTCCCACGATTCGCTGCTCGTGCCAACCAGCTCGATGACTTTGTAGACGCTCTCGGCCATGATGCATTTCCTCGCGGTCAAGTAAGTGGGGGCTGATACACCGCGCAAAAGTGCCGCGCGTCCGACTCAACCGATAGTGTGCCCATGCAGAGGGCTGGTTAAGAAGCGGTTACGGCCCTATTGTCGTCGCCAATGAGGTTGCGCGTACGCCACAGGCATCTCGCCATCGCTCTGGCTGCTTTTCTTGCCGCCTGCGGCGAACGGAGCGTCACCGGGCTTCCCGCGAATAGCGGCCGCCTGGCCGTCTCCATTCTCGGGCTCCCATCGGTTCCCTCTGGCGCCGTGTCAGTGTCGGGGAGTGGCACGACGTACAGCATCACCGGCACGGCCACCTTTGTGCTGCCAGTAGGCACCTATACGCTGTCCGCCGCGCAGGCGCACATCGGCGGAGCGCCTTGGTATCCCAACGCGAGCTCGCAGACCGTCACTGTCACGTTGGGCGAGACGCAGAGCGCCAGGGTTCGGTACGGCGCCCTGCCGGTCGGCGGCGCCTTCGTCGCACACCTCGACGCGTTCGATTCGGCGATGGTCGCGTTCATGAACGCGCGCCACGTCGGCGCTGGCACGCTGACGATCTCTCGGCAAGGGCGAGTGCTCTACTCGCGCGCCTTCGGCTGGCGCGATTCGGCACGGACACAAACCCTGGCGCCAAACGCGCTGATGCGCCTTGCCAGCAACAGCAAGCCGGTGACGTCCGCGGCGATCTGGACGCTCGTCTCGCAGGGCCATCTCGCGCTCGACACGAAAGCGTTCGCGCTCCTCGCGTTGACCCCCCCGGGCAGCGTCGGCGATGCGCGCATCAACGATATCACGGTCAAGCACCTGCTCGACCACACCGGCGGTTGGAACAGGAGCGTTGCTGGCGACTTCATGTTCAAGAGCCGCGACATCTCGAGGGCCCTTGGCATCTCGACGCCACCGAGCAAGACGCAGATTGCGCAGTGGGCAATGACGCAACCGCTTCAGCACGCGCCCGGAGCAACGGTTCAGTACTCGAACTTCGGCTACCTGCTGCTCGGGCTCATCGTCGAGAAAGTCACGGGTCAGAGCTTCGTGGACTACGTGAGGCAGAACCTCTTCACCTCCGCGGCGGCATCCGAAGTAATTGCCGGGAAATCGTTGCGAGCCGACCGGGACGCGCGCGAGCCATTCTACGCCGATCCGTACAAGGGCTGCTCGGTGTTCGTGATCGACACATGCGTCCTGGTGCCGTGGCCCGACGGTGGCTGGTACCTCGAGTCATTTGATGCGTGCGGCGGCCTGGTCACATCCGCCCCGGCCATGGCGTCGTTCCTGGAGTCGTACTGGATCAGCGGCGCGCCGCGCAGCACCGTGGGCAGCGCGTCCTACACCTTCTATGGCTCGCTCGACGGCACCTTCACGTTGACGCGCCAACGTCCGGACGGCGCCAACCTGGTCGCGCTGTTCAATCAGCGCACGGACGCTTCAGGGCTGGCCTACGAGGAGATCCGGCAGGTGCTCGACGCTGTGGCTGACAAAGCGCTGAACGCTCCGCTCGCCGTCACTGATTAGCTTCCTTGCCGCTCATGAGCTCGCGAATGATCGCGGACCACACTTCCACGTGCCGCGGGACGCTGAAATCGGGATCGATCACCGCCTTTTGCAGCACGGGATCGGCGCGCATGGCCGCCCAGCCGTAGAGCTTCGTGACGATGCCGGGCATGACGTCGCCGGCGGACACCGACACGATGCGTCCGTCGGCACGGAGTACCACGAACGGGCTCACGAGGTTCGTGCTGCGGCTGCTGAGAGGACGGATGGCTTTGTAAAAATGGCCGTCAGGTTCGGTGAGAATCACGGCGCGGGAGAGCGTGAGATCAGCCCCGAAGCGCTGCATGTGCGCGATCGCTTTTTCGCGAATTTGGTCGTCGGTCAACATGCCGCCACGTTATCGCGAAGACGTTCCGGACGAAAGGAGTCTTGTCGACGCAAGCCAGAGGGTTGCATTTGGTGAGTCATCGGTGCCACTGAATGCCTCTACACCTATCTGACCTCCCTACACCTGACAACAGAGAACCAGGCGGCCCTCAAAGGCTGCCACCTCATAACTGGACGAGAATAGGCGAAACGGGAGGCCTGAGGGCCTCCAAGTTTTCTGTTAGCAGGTCTAGGGCATCGAGATAGGTGTAGAGGAAACCACAGTTTGGCTGACTGGCCTTCGGGCTACATACCCCGGCGTCTGATGACGCCGACATACAAAACGTTCGCGTCCAAGCCGGGATTCAGCGCGGCGGTCCCGCCGTTCGAGATGTGATGGAACTTGTAGCCGAACATGACGGCGCGGCCGTCACGGGCCGTCACCTCCACGCCACCGCCATATTCGAACGTGAAGTTGGCGCGCCGGGAGTTGTGCACCGGGACATGGCTCGAGAACACCAGTCCCCCTCCCGCCACCGAGCCATATACGCGGGTCTTGCCGGCACGATTGAAATACAGCTTCGCCCCCACTGGTGATCCGCCCGCGCCGACGGCAACCCGCGCGGAGTAGTCGTACCGGCAGGTGAAGGTGACCCAGTTCGCGTTGCGGCTGCACTGTTCTATGTTCCCCGTCGTCCGCTCGACGATCGCGAGGGGAATGAGCTCCGCGGTGTACGCAATCGCGAACGGGCCGGCCGTTGCGAACAGGCGCTCCGAGCGAAGCCCGACGAGGTACACCCGGCGATGATTGATGCTTCCCAGGCTCGACGCGGCCGGGGAATACCACGAAAACCCGGCGGTGCGTTCGATGAAGTGGTCGCCACTCGAGAGGGCTCTGCTCTGAGCCACCGCGTCGGCGCCCGCGAGCAGGGCGCACAGGGCGACGGCGACGGGATGGTATGCCATATGGTGCTCAAGCATTGCTTTGGGCGCACGGATTTTCAACAGGGAGCTTCGTCCTCCGTGCCTCCTTTGCCTTGATGACCTTCACTCCCAGCGGTCAGCCGCCACGTAGGCGTCGATCACGGCCCGCTCGCCCTCGCGCCCCGCACGCGAGTTGCCGTGCTCCATCCCGACGACACCGGTGAATCCCTTGCCGTGGATGTGCTTGAACACGTTCCGGTAGTTCACCTCTCCCGTGCCCGGCTCCTTGCGCCCGGGATTGTCCCCCACCTGGAAGTACGCGACCTCGCTCCACGCCAGGTCGATGTTCGGGATGATGTTCCCTTCCGTGATCTGCTGATGGTACATGTCGTAGAGGATCTTGCACGACGGACTGCCAACGCCTTTGCAGATCGCGTAGGCCTGCCCGATGGTCGTGAGAAACTGTCCCGGATGGTCGCGGCGATTGTTGAGGGGCTCGAGGACGATCACCAATCCGTGCGGCTCGAGAATCGCCGCGGCGCGCTTGAGCGTCTCGATGAGATTTGCGGTTTGATAGGTCATATCGAGCCGGCGATCCACGTGTCCGGGGACGACGGTCATCCATTTCGCGTTCACCCGCTTGGCGACGTCCACCGATTCCCGCACCTGCTGGAGGAACGCGTCGCGCTTGGCCGCGTCGCCACTGGTGAGATTCGCGTCGTTCCACGCGATCTCATGGGCGACGAACACCCCCATGCGCATGCCGAGCCGAGTCATCGCCGCGGCGATGCGCTCCTGGTCGGCGACCGAACGCCGCTTCATTTCGTTGTCCTCGAGCGCGGTGAACCCTTCCGCGCGCATGAACTCGAGCTGCGCGACGAGGTCTTCGCCGGCGTGCTGCCGGAACATTCCGAAATGCGGTGCGTAGCGCAGGCGGAAAGTCCGAGGCGAGCCTTGCGCGACAATCGGCGCAGGCGCGAAAGGGCTCAGACCGGCCAGCGCGGCGCCGGTGGCGAGCGACGATTTCATGAAGTCGCGGCGATTCGTTGTCATGCTTCAGCCCAGGTGCGATTGAGCTTCGTCCGACCCGGCATTGCCACGCTCGGCACCTTGAGCGGGCCCAATGCCACAGTTGGCGGTGAGAGGTCCTGCTGTGCGTTGAGCAGTTCGTCCCACAGGATGATCTGACCGGTGTACGCCGCCTCACGCCCCATGATCGCGGAGAGCGTGGTCTCGGCTACCTGCCTCCCTTCGTTCAACGGCGCGCCTGCACGAATGCTGGCGATGAGGTGCGCGTGCTCCTGGACGTAAGGGTTCGGGGTCGGCCCCGAATACTTCCACGCGTTCGCTCCCTCGACGGTCTTCGCGGCGTCGCTGCGGCCGCGCGTGCCGATGAAATGCTCGCTGACGTCGTTGCTGCATCCATCGATTTGTCGGCACATGCTCATGACGCGCGCGCCACTGGGGTACTCGAAGTCGATGGCGAAGTGGTCGTACCCGTGGCCGTAGGCGGGATCCGTTCGCCACTGGCGTCCGCCGACGCCAACCGCTTTTACCGGGTGTGCCCTCATCACCCAGTTGGCGACATCGATGTTGTGGATGTGTTGCTCGACGATGTGATCGCCCGAGAGCCAGGTGAAATACAGCCAGTTGCGCAGCTGCCATTCCGCATCGGTCCACTCCGGTTTGCGCGCGTTCATCCACAGGCCGCCCTGATTCCAAAACACCTGGCCCGAGACGACGTCTCCGATGGCGCCGGCGTGGATGCGTTCGATCGTCGCGCGATAGCCGAGGTCGTGCCGGCGTTGCGTTCCGGCGACGACGCCAAGGTTCTTCTGGCGTGCGAGATCGGATGACGCGATCACGGATCGCACGCCCGCCGGATCGACGGCGACCGGCTTCTCCATGAAAATGTGCTTGCCGGCGGCCACGGCGGCCGCGAGATGCGGCGGACGAAAGCCCGGAGGCGTCGCGAGGATGACCAGGTCGATGCCGCCGTCGATCACCTTCTCATACGCGTCGAATCCGGTGAAGCAGCGGTCGTCGGTGACCTTGTATTTCGCGGCGATGGAAGCGCTTTCGGACGCGGCCTTGGTGAGATTCGCGCGGCACGCCGCGAGACGATCGGGAAACAGGTCGCCGAGCGCGACGATCTCGACACCTTCCGCGCCACGCATGCAGTCCCGCGCGGCGCCGGTTCCCCGCCCTCCGCATCCGATGACTCCAACGCGAATGGTGTCGGAATAGCCGGTCGGAATCGCGCCAAGGGCGTGGGGAAGGATGATCCCGGAGGCGGCAACGGCGGTCGTTTTGACGAACGTGCGGCGCGACGTCATGGCAACTCCCTCACAATGCGGAATCCGGCAAAAGGTCCATCGGAAAGCCACCAGCGGCTTTTTGGAATCTGGGGATCGCGTTCGTTCCAGCTGTCGTCCTGTATCACCCGCGCGTGCGGTCCGACCGCGCTCGGGGGGTCACGGAATGATCCGCCACGCGCGATCCGTTGTCCATCGGCAGTCGCAACCCACTCGGCGGCGTTGCCGAAAAGATCGTAGAGACCGAGGGCGTCGGCGCTCCGCGAGGCGGCTGGATGCGCCCTGTCGTCGCTGTTTCCGGAGTGCCACGCGAGCGTGTCCGCCGGCCTGTCACGCGCCGCCAGCGTCGCGACGTGGGCCCATTCGGCTTCGGTGGGCAGTCGGTATCCCTTTCCGGTCCGCGCCGAGAGCCAAACGCAGAAGGCCTCGGCGGCCTCGCGCGCGACGCTGATGGCGGGATAACCCCGGTGGCCCCAGCCGTAATCGGGGGCGCCGTAGGGACGCGACGGGCGGGAGATGCCATCCGCGCGGCCGGCAGCGGCGGCCGACGGGGGTGATATCATGAACTGGTCATAGGCATCCCACAGGAGCTCGGTACGTCCAATCAAGAATGCGCGCACGCCGGGGCCCGCCGGGACGGCGACCATCTCGAAGGTGACGAGCGTTCCTGGAATCGAGTCGCGTACGACCTGGGGCGCCGGCGCTGGCGACTGCGCTTGATGACATCCAACTGTCATTCCGAGCGTAGCGAGCGGGAACCCGCGCAGCAGGGTGCTGCACTTCACATGCAGATCCCTCGGTCGCTTCGCTCGCTCGGGATGACAGTCACGCTGGCGCTCGCGGCGGTGCGGCTCGAGGCGCAGACGCGCCACGAGTTCAGAGAGCTGCACATGGGCGTCGAGGTTCGCATCGTGTTGTACGCTCCAGATGACTCCGCGGCGCGAGGCGCGGCGCGCGCGGCGTTCAGCCGCATCGCCGAGCTCGAGGACATAATGAGCGATTATCGCCCCGAGAGCGAGTTGCGTCGCATCGAGCGGCGGCCGAGCGAATGGGTGAAGGTGAGCGAGGAGCTCTTCCAGGTGCTTGCGCGTGCAGTGGAGGTAGCCGATGCGACGGACGGGGCGTTCGATCCGACCGTCGGGCCGCTCGTCGCGCTGTGGCGCGAGGCACGCCGGCTCAATCGGCTTCCCGCCGCGCGCGCCCTCGACTCGGCGCGTGCGGTTGTCGGTTGGAGACGCGTCGCGCTGGACACGGCCGGACGACGCGTGCGTCTGGCGGTCCCGGGCATGCGCCTGGATCTCGGCGGAATCGCCAAGGGGGACATTATCCAGCGCGCTGCCGATGGCCTGCGCGCACGCGGCGTCGCGTCGTCGTTGATCGAGGCAGGTGGCGACATCGTCGTCGGCGAGCCCCCACCGACTCACCGCGGTTGGCCGATCGCAGCGCAGGATTCAGTGATGGTGCTCAGCAATGCAGCGATCTCGACGTCCGGACCGAGCATCCAATTCGTGGAGATCGACGGGACGCGCTACTCGCACATCGTGGATCCGCGGACGGGCCTGGGACTCACGAGCGCCCGTCACGCGACGGTGATCGCGGCGCACGGCGCGCTGGCCGACGCGCTGGCCACTGCCCTAACCCTGCTTTCCTCGGAAGCCAGGCGCGTATTGTTGGCGCGTTATCCGACTGTCCGAGCAATGACCAGCGACGACTAGTCGCTGGTCATGATGAACAACGGCGCTCCATCGAAGTCGTAGATCGGCCGCAGCCGCTCGGTGTTGTAGTACTTCTTGACGTCCACCACCTTCTTCTCCGACGTCACGCTGGTGATCGGCACGCTGTCGTAGAACCCGCGATGGATGCTCACCAGGCGACCGAACTGCTTCTTGAGGATGAGATCGAGCGCGAGGTTGCCGAACGCCATCGGCACGATCGAATCGAGCGCGTCGGGGTCGCCGGATCGCACGAGATAGCCCAGGCGCTGATTGACGACGTCGATCCGGCGCCCCTTGTTGAACTTGGGCGAATACTCCTTGAGCGCCGCCGCGATCTTGTCACCGATGCCGCCGAGCTTGCGATGGCCGAACATGTCGGTCTCTTCGCTCTCGAAGCTCATCCCTGCGTGGCTCTTGAGGTGGGCACCCTCGGAGACGAGCACCACCGAATAGCGGCTCGGGTTGCGATTGCGATCGTACGCGAGCAGCTCGGCGAGTCGCTCGACGTCGGCGGGGTACTCCGGGATGACGCAACGGTCCGCCGCGCCGGCCATCGCCGGCAACAGCGCGGTAAAGCCCGCGTAGCGACCGAACACTTCGATCACGAGAAAGCGCTCGTGTGAGCCCGCCGACGTGCGCAGGCGATGCGTCAGCTCGATCGTTCGCGTCACGCAGGTGCTGAAGCCGATGCAGTAGTCGGTGCCGTAGACGTCGTTGTCCATCGTCTTGGGGATCGCGACGACGTGCACGCCTTCGTCGTGCAGACGCTTGCCGTAGCTCAATGTGTCGTCGCCGCCGATCGGAATCAGCGCGTCCACGCCGAGGTGCTCGAGGTTCTGCAGGACCTCCTTGGTGACGTCGTTGATCTTGTCGCCGTATCCGGTGAGATGCGGCGGCATCCGGTCGAGCGGCAGGTGGCTGGGCCGCGTGCGTGACGAGTGGAGGAAGGTGCCGCCCGTGCGACCAGCTCGATTCACCACGGCTTCGGACAGCTCGACGATGCACTCGCTGTTGTCGGCGTCCTTCTCGCGCGAGTAGTCCACGAGTCCCGCCCACCCTCGGCGAATGCCCACCACGCGGTATCCTTCGCGCAATGCACGGATCGTGATGGCTCGGATCGCGGGATTGAGGCCGGGCACGTCTCCCCCGCCCGTCAGGATCGCGATCGTTCCCTTGGTGCTCGGCATGGGAACTAAAGATATAGCGCTTTAATGAGGCTCTAGGTCAGCTTCGCTGGCGCTCGTACGTCCCCATAAGCTCGGCCTGCTCGAGGACGTGCCCCTTCATCGCGTCGAGTACCTGCGTCTTGGTGGGCGATTTGAGATCGCCAAGCGTCGTATCGAGCGCGTGCAGCTTGAAGAAGTACCGGTGCCGTCCGATGGGCGGGCATGGGCCGCCGTAACCGGTGCGCTTCCAATCGTTCTTGCCGTCGCGCGCGCCGGTCGGCGTCTTCCCTCCCTTGGGAATCCCCGTCGCACTAGCGGAAATGTCGTACAGCAGCCAGTGCACGTAGGTCATTTTCGGCGCTTTGGGATCCGGAGCGTCGGGATCGTCCACGATGAGTGCGAAGCTTTTTGTGGGCGCCGGCGCGCCCGACCACTCGAGAGCCGGCGCCAGGTCCTCGCCGTCGCAGGTGTACTCGCGCGGGATCGATCCGTTCTGGGTGAACGCCGGCGATTTCAGCGTGAGAGTCATCCGATGCCTCCTCTGGGAATCACCATCGGTCATCCGAGTGAACCGAAGGATCTTCATCGAATACTGCAGATCTTTCGGTCGCTGCGCTCCCTCAGGATGACGGGGCTAGCGCGCGGGGCGATTGATCAGGCCGATCGAGACCACGTTGGCGTCGAGACCGGGGTTGTAGGCGCCGGTGCCCGCGTTCGAGATGTGCTGGAACCTGTAGCTGAACGTCACGGCGCGTGAGTTGCGCAGAGGAATCTCGACGCCACCGCCGTAGTCGAAGGTGAAGTTCGCCCGCCGAGAGTTGTACACCGGCACTTCGCTCGAGAAGAACAACATGCCAGCGGAGCCCGCGGCGTGTACGCGCACCCGACTTGTTCGATTGAAGTAGAGTTTGAACCCCAGCGGCGATCCGCCGGCACCCACGGCCACGCGGGCAGACCTGTTGAAGCGGCAGAGGTGGCGTCCCCACTGGTCATGGCGGCACCATTGCGTGTTGGGCGCGGTGCGTTCGACGATCGCAAGCGGAACCAGCTCCATCGTGTAAGCCACGGCGATGCGCCGGCCTGCGCCGAGCACGTTCTCAGAACGCAGCCCTGTGAGATACACGCGACGGTCGGTGATGCCGCCGAGCGAGCCACCGGGCGAGAACCAGGAGAAGCCAGCGACGCGTTCGATCGAGCGGTCGTTGCGCGCCAGCGCGGGAACGGTCTGGGCGAGGGCTGGCGTCGGGAAGACGGCGCCCAAACCTGCGCTGAGCACAAGCCAACGGGCCGCGAGTCGGAAAAGGCGCATTCTCAATTTCAACTCTCGACCCCGAAGGTTGCGTCACAAAGTCGGGCCAGTCGCAGTCGTGTTTGCGATTCGCGCTATGGAGTCATGCCCGGCTGATAGGTGTTCAGGAACTCGATGAACTTCGACACCTCCACTATATCCCGTCCGGTGAAGCGAATCGCGTGCGCGTTGAGTCGCAGAACTCCGGGGAGATAGGCGACGATTTCCGCCGGCGTGTAACTCTTGAACGTCACATCCAGCCGAATCGGCCCACGCAACACGTACGGCCGGAGCGACGCGCGCTTCGCCAAGCCCGCCTTGACCTTCTCCTTCATCAGTGCCTGCCCTGCCTGCGGCGTGAGCGTGTTCGCCGAGTGAAAGCTCAGCGAGCGCTTTACCACGGCCCCCTCGATGGGACCGATGAGCTGCTGCGCTTCAGCGACCGCGGCGTCGTCTCCTGAGATGGCGACCACGGGGACGCCAAAGTGTCCGGCGATCGCGGCGTTGATGCCAGACTCCCCCACCGCCACGCCGTTCAGCTCGACGGACGCGAGGTTGGCGCTCGAGATCGTGTGCGCGCGCACGCCGCGTGTGTTCGTTGTCGCCGAGTGGTACCCGATGAACACGACAGCGCCAAAGGTGGAGTCGATCCCCTCCATCATCATCAGAGGACGCGGCCAGGAGCGAATGATCCGAACGTCCGCCGGAAAGCGCTCGATGAGCAGATTCTGCCCGTTGCCATGCGCGTCGACGACCACGATCTCGGTCGCTCCACTCTCCTTCGCCGCCTCCACCGCCGCCAGCGCCTCGGCGGTCATGAACTCGCGGAAGCGGGCGTACTCGAAGCCGGTGGGGCCGAGCTGCTCGGACGTCACCACGCCGGTGATCCCCTCCATGTCGACGGAGATCAGAACCTTGAATGGACGCTGCTGGGCGTGGAGCGTGGACGCCGCAGCCAGGGCGATGAGACAAAGGGTACGTAGCATGGGGCCGAAGTTACGGGCCAGTGATGATGAAGGCGAGGCGCGTTCCCCGCGGCCTCCCCTTGACATCCGATGGGACGCGACGCATCCTACTCCCATCGACAATCGATGGGACAATGGCGCGACCGACACTGGACCTGCTGCAGGGCACGCTGGATCTCCTCGTCCTCAAGACGCTCTCCTGGGGACCCGCGCACGGATACTCCGTCGCCCGATGGATCCAGCAACTTACCGATGACGTCCTTCAGGTAGGCGAAGGTTCGCTCTACCCCGCCCTGCACCGGCTCGAGGAGCGCGGGTGGGTGGAGAGCGAGTGGCAGCGCTCCGAGAACAACCGCAAAGCGAAGTTCTACAAGCTCACGCCCGCCGGCCGCGCGC
Organism: Gemmatimonadaceae bacterium; assembly: GCA_040902075.1. Taxonomy (GTDB): domain Bacteria; phylum Gemmatimonadota; class Gemmatimonadetes; order Gemmatimonadales; family Gemmatimonadaceae; genus DASPMP01. Next base: position 46,722 of record JBBDXZ010000156.1, on the reverse strand, counting down.
AGCTGCGGGCCGAGTCGCAGACATGGACCCGTTTCAGCGCGGCGATCGGCAAGGTCCTGCAAGCGTCGGGGCAGCCAGCGTGAGCTGGATGCGCCTACGCCGGATCTTTCGGCCGAGCGAGCGCAGCGAGGTGGAGGACGAGCTTCGCTTCCACATAGAGATGCGGACGCGCGAGCTGATCGAGCAGGGCGAGGACCCTCCCCGCGCGCGCGCGATGGCGGAAGAGCGGTTCGGGCCGGTGCGTCCCATCGAGATCGCACTCGTGGACAGCACGCGACGCCGGCGCCAGCGCGAAGAGCGCGCGGAGGTCTTCATGAATCTCACACAGGATCTGAGCTACGCCTTCCGCTCCCTCAAGAAGAATCCCGCGTTCGCCGCGGCCGCGATCGCGACCCTCGCGCTCGGCGTCGGCGCCACGCTCGCGGTCTTCACGGTGGTCAACGGGGTGCTCCTGCGTCCTCTTCCGTACAAAGACCCGTCGCGCATCGACATGATCTGGATTACCTCCCAGGGTCTCGACGGCGTGCCGAGCGACCTGCCGCTCACCAGCGGTTTCTTCACCGATATCGAGCGGCAGTCGAAGAGCTTCGAGGCAATGGCGGCGTTCCGCTCCTGGCCTTACGCGCTTGCCCACGCCGCGGGAAGCGAGCCGGAACAAGTCTCCGGCGCACGAGTCTCCCCCGCCCTCTTCGACGTGCTCGGCGTACATCCGGCCGCGGGACGCGCGTTCACGAGACAGGATGCGAAGCCGGGGGCACCGCACGTCGCGCTCATCAGCCACGACCTGTGGCATACAAAGTTTGGGGGCGATCAAGGTATCGTCGGCAAGCAAGTGTACCTGAGCGGCGCGTCGTTCACGATCACAGGCGTCATGCCTGCTGGATTCGCATTTCCCCGCGGCGCGGAGTTGCCGTCCCCGTTTGGGTTCGGGTTGCGAACCGACGTGTGGACGCCGCTCGTGTTCGACTCGACCGACCTGCGCAATTACGGGACGATGAACCTTTCCGCGGTAGGACGAAGAGCAAGTGCAGGCCCCTCCCCTTCGCTACGCTCAGGGTCGGAACGACAGCGCGCGCAGGCCGAGTTGAGCGGAATCATGAAGCGGTTCCTCGCCGAGAACGCACCCAACCTCAAGCTCGACTACCGGCTCGTCTCCATCGCCGACCAGGCGGGCAACAAGGTGAAGCGCGGCCTGTTGATCCTGCTCGGCGCCGTGGTCTTCGTGCTGCTGATCGCGGCGGCGAACGTCGCCAGCCTGCTCGTCGCGCGCGTCGCCAACCGGCAGCGCGAGCTCGCGGTGCGCGCGGCATTGGGAGCGGGACGGGGGCGCATCGCTCGGCAATTGGTGACGGAGAATCTCGTGCTCGCCGTGTCCGGCACCGCTATCGGCGTTGTCATCGCGTTCTGGGCGACGAAGGTCATGCTCGCGCTGGTGCCCGGATCGATGCCGAGGGCGGACGACATCGGGCTCGATTGGCGCGTCCTGTCGTTCGCGGCCGCGGTCGCGCTCCTCACCGGCATTGCGTTCGGAATCGCGGCGGCGTACTCGGTGCGGTGGTCGCGTCTGTCCGGGATGCTGCATTCGGGGGACACACGATCGACGGGGAGTATCGGGCACCGCTACGGACGGAGACTCCTCGTCGCGACCGAGGTCGCGCTATCGCTCATGCTGCTGATCGGCGCCGCGCTGTTGACGCGAAGCTTCATTCGGCTGCAGCAGGTACGACCTGGATTCGACGCCACGAACGTGCTGACAGCTGGTATGTCCATCCCCATCGCTGGCCGTTTTGCTCCCGCTGACGACGGCCCAGCATGGGCGCGCACTTTTGACGAGGTCACGGCGCGCCTCGGATCGGCGCCTGGAGTGGTCGCGGCGGGCGCGGTGAGCGCGCTCCCCCTCACCGGCTCATTCGAGAGCGGAGGGGTTCGGCCCGTCGGTCGGACGTACGAGCCAGGACAAGGTCCGACGGCGCAGTACAACGTCGTCGCGGGCGATTATTTCGGGGCGGCCGGCATCCGAATGATCGCGGGGCGCCAATTCGACGCGAGCGATGCCGCGACCGGGCGTGCGTCGATCATCGTGAACCGCGAGTACGCTCGCAAGCAGTTCGGCTCGGAGACTGGCGCGATTGGGCGCGAAGTGAACGCGACGTTCGAGTTCACGCGCAACCGTCCGCCGAGGACGATTGTGGGCGTCGCGGACGACGTGAAGCAGATGTCGCTCGATGACGAACCTGCGTCACAGGTGTACGTACCGGTCTCGCAGATGGCGTATCCGGGACTCACGCTGGTGCTGCGGACGTCTGGCCAGCCTTTGGGCGCGTTGGCGATCGTGCGACGCGAGGTCCGCGCCGTGAACCCCGCGGCGACCGTGAACGACGTTCGCACGATGGAGAGCGTCGTATCGCACTCACTCGCCCGACAGCGGTTCAGCATGACACTGATCGCGGTGTTCGCCGCTCTGGCGCTGGTGCTCGCAATCGTGGGCTTGTACGGCGTGCTGGCGTTGATCGTGGGACAGCGCCGCCGAGAGATTGGGGTACGTCTCGCGTTGGGGGCGAAGCCGAGCGACGTCGTATGGATGGTCGTCAGCGAGGGCGCGCGCGTCACTGCAGTCGGCGTCGTGCTCGGCATCGGCGGCTCGTTGGCGCTGACGAGAGTGCTCGGGTCGCTTCTGTATGGTATCAGCACGACGGACGTGGTCACGTTCGTCGGCGCGGGGGTGGTGGTCGCGATCGTGGCTCTGGGCGCCACCTTCGCTCCCGCGCGACGGGCCGCTCGCGTTGACCCGAAAGCAGCGCTGATGGCGGATTGAACGACCCCGCAACAGTATTTGCCTCGATGAGGCGAACTGTCGTTGCGGGGTCGTGCTGTTTGGCCCTCCTCTGCGCGGCGTGCGGGAAACCCGTGCCGGAGGACAAGCAGGCCTATGTCGGCGAATGGCAGTCGCCCTCGACGTTCCTACTCATCACACAGGACGGACAAGTCGAGTACAAGCGGCGCCAGGGTGCCACCACGAAATCGATCAACGCACCGCTCAAAGCCTTCCAGGGCCCGGATTTCGTCGTTGGGATCGGGCCAGTCTCAACGACGTTCAAGGTCTCCAAGCCGCCGTATCAGGACGGCACGCGCTGGAAGATGGTCGTCGACGGCGTGGAGTTGACGAAGCAGTAACGACAGCGATAGTCGGCGCGCCGATGACGCGCCGACTTCAGGTCAGCTGCTCACTTGCTCTTTCAGAGGATTGAGGGACCGGTCGCGCGTCGCCGCATTGATGCGGCTCCAGCGATCCCACGCTTCCATCAAGTCGGCGGGGCCTCGCATGAGCTGATACTTGTCGCCGCGGGCCTTCTTCTCGCGACGCTCCAACACCGCAAAGCGCGCGCGCACGCGAGCTTCGACATCGAGGAGGTCGGCATCGCTGAGAGTTTCGATCCATGCCAAGCTGATACGATCCGGTACTAATCTCATGTGTCTCCTGTGCAGCGCCCGGGATGAGACGTCTGTATGGAAGGTACACCTCCGGCCGGTCGGTGGCCGGTTTGTTTCGGCCAACGCGCTGATACGAGGGTTGCCGCTACTTCTCGAGCAGTTGATGGGACTGTGCGGTCACGTCAGGTCGAATGTCATGAACAAGCCCTCTGCCGTCGAACGTGATCGGGCTTCTCGTGCACGCCGGCGATCACACGTACCGGCACGTCGGCCAGGCCATCACGACGGCGAAGGTCGTGCTGGATTAGGCCTGGGGCGACGTCTGTACGCGTCCTAAGGTCGTGTCGCGCTCCAGGTGAGATTTATCGTGGCGCTGCAATTGAACGGCGTTGTCATGGAGAAGTTGAGCGTGAGATTGCCGGCGACCGCCTTCGGCGCTGAGAACGTGCCCGCGAGGGTGAACCCCATTGGCGAGCCGCTCACGGTGCGCGTGAAGCTGCCGCTCGCGACGCTGAACGGAGTGGTAAAGTTCACCGTGGTGGTGCCGGTCGTGCCACAGGAGGGGACACTCCAGCCCAAATAAATACGCGTGACCGCGTTGTTCACGATCTCGAGCGTGATGGTGCTGTCCTGGGATGTCTTCCCCGTCCAGCTACCGCTGTAGTTCGCCGGGGCGGCGACGGTGAGAGTCACCGCGATCGTCCGCGGCGTGTTCGAGGCGCCGGACGCCGAGATGGTGATCGTGCCGTTGTACGTGCCCGCCGCCAGTCCGCTGATGTTCACCGCGGCCGTGAGCGTAGCGGCGCCGGTCCCGCTCGCGGGAGTGGCCGTGAGCCACGTCGCGTCGGACGCCGCAGTCCAGTTCAAGGTGGAACCGCCGGTATTCGTGATGTTGACGGTTTGATTCGCGGGGTTCGATCCACCCTCTGTGCCCGTAAAAGAAAGGTTGGTCGCCGAGAGGCCAATGGCCGGAGCTTGCTCCAGAGTGAGCGTCACCGCCACACTTCTCGGCGTGTTGGAGGCGCCCGAGGCCGCGATCGTGATCGTGCCGTTGTGCGTCCCCGCCGCCAATCCGCTGGTGTTCACCGCGGCCGTGAGCGTCGCGGCGCCGGTCCCGCTCGCGGGAGTGGCGGTAAGCCAACTCGCGTTGGACGCCGCAGTCCAGTTCAAGGTGGAGCCGCCGGTATTCGTGATGTTGATGGTTTGATTCGCGGGGTTCGATCCACCCGCCGTAGCGCTAAAGGAAAGCGTGGTCGCCGAGAGTCCGATCGCGGGGGCTTGTTCCAGTGTGAGTGTCACCGCAATGGTTCTCGGAGTATTCGCGGCCCCCGGCGCCGTAATCGTGATGATCGCCGCGAGGCTCCCCGCCGTAAGGCCGCTTGTGGAGGGCTGCACCGTGATCGTCGCCGGGCCGGTTCCCTGTGCGGGGGTCACTGTGACCCAGTTCGCGCTCGAGGCCACCGACCAGTTGAGGGACCCGCCACCGGTGTTCGAAATCGTGATGGTCTGGCTCGCGATACTCGCCCCTTGAACGCCGGTGAACGTCAGCGCGGCACTGGATAGCCCGATCGCGGGCGGTGTTGCGGGTTCGCCGGGACTCGTGCAACTGGCGAGACTGATTGTGGCAAAGACGAGCGTGCCGGCGCTGAGCCGGTATCCGAGCGCGCGCATATGTCCCCGGGAGGGTGGCTGTCTCTCTATTGTCGAGGACGGTCCCGGAGTGTGACAAAAAACAATGCAGATCCCTTAGGGCGATCGCGTGGTCAGGACGAAGGGCGCCCAATAGAACGGTTGCTCGTATCCGGAGGCACGTAACGCCAGTCGCGCGAAGCGAAGCGCCGCGGCCGGCGCGGAGCCGGCGGCGAGCTGGCGGTAAAATTCCGCCATCAGGGTGGCCGTGGGCGCGCCCACCGGCCAGAGCGTGGCGACCGTCCCGACCGCGCCTGCCTGGAGAAATGCGCGGCTGAGACTCAACGTCCCCTCTCCCGCGGCGAGCCGCCCGGCCGCGGTTTCGCACGCGCTGAGGACGACGAGAGCGCCGTCCAAGCGCAGCGTTCGAATCTCGAAGGCGTGCAGCCATCCGTCGTCGATCGAATCCGGCGCGAGCGCGAGACGCGCGAGATCGGGGTTCACATCGTTCGCCTCGGCGTGCGTTGCGAAGTGGAGAATGCGCGCGCCCGTTGCGTCCGAGATCACACGCGTCTTGGTCGCGCTCGACGAACCGAGCACGCGCACGCCGCTTCCCAACGCCGATCTCACAGCGGCAACCTCTCGCGCGCTGCCGCCGGCCATCTCCTGATTCGGGCCAGCGACCGCCAGTGCGGTGACTCCCCCGGCGGTTGCAATGTTTCCCGGCCCCGCCGTGAGTGCGTCGAGGCCTATCGCGTAGGTGATCGTGAAGTCGTCGAGGACAAACCGTCGTGTTGGGTCGCGAGACACGAGCAGGGCGTCGAATGGCAGCATGTGCAGCGCTCCATCCGGCACGATCACCAGCCGAGTGCGCGCGCTGAGCGCTGGGAGCAGCGGCGCCAGCAATGCCTGATACAGCCGGAACGCGGTCGCGTCATCGAAGCCCACGTGGCCGACGTCGATCACGCTCCCGATGCGAGGCGCAATGGGCGCGCGAAATCGGGCGATCCAGCGGCGCACCGAGTCCGGGGCAATTCGAAGGTCCGCGATCACCGACGCCTCGGGTGTCACGACGAGCGCGGCAACCGTCGAGTCGAGAATCGCGTAGTCCACAATGGCTTCGTCGGAGGCGAGATGCCGGGTCAGTGCAGTCGCGCGCACGCCGACGGTTCGCGCAGTCGGAGCCTTTCGCCGCGCCGACCACCACACGTATTGGTCGAGACGTCCGGCATACGCGGTGTCGCGCACCAGGAGGCCGAGCGCGCGATTCGACACGCGGTTGTGCGTGGCGCGGTAGCCCGCGCGGGAGAAGTCGGCCTCGATACGGACAGCGGTGGAATCCACCCACTCGGCGGCGCGCTCGTACGATCGCATCGCGGGGGCGGGCCTCCGCACCCGAAGCAGGGCGTCGCCCCGAAGCAGGTGCATCGATGCCGAGAGCTGCGGAATGTGCATCGCGTCGGCGCGCCGCAACGCCGAGTCGAGCAGGACCAGTGCGGCTTCGCGCGGCCCGCCCAGGTACAGAGCGGCCAACGCGGACGTCGCCCGGGCGCGCACCGCGATCTCGCGGGCACCCAGGAGCGCAGCGGCGGACGCGGCGGAATCCGCGAGCATTCGCGCGCTATGCGCATCCCCGAGTTGTAGCTCGAGCTCCGCCGATTCCAGCGCGAGTTGCGCAAGGCTCAGCGTCTGCCCGCGACCGGCCGCAGTGGCGCGCGCCAGCCGGTATTGCTTCTTCGCCTCGGCTCGCTCGCCGTGCCGGGCGAGCAGGCCGGGTGCGACCGGCGAGTACTCCGGGTGCCACGAGCCAGTATCGCGGTCGGCGATGCGCGCATAGTGGCGCGCATCCGCGAGATCGCCGAGAGCCTCGTTGACGCGGACCAACCCCGCGAGCGCTCGGCCGCGGTCCTGTGGCTCCGCCGTCGCGCGCACATAGTAATCGCGTGCCCGCTCGAGCTGGCCCGCGTGCTCGAAGTACTCGCCCGCCCAGAAGTTCAGGCTTCCTAACGTGTCGATGTCGGCGATCATGCGGCGAAAGGCCTGCTCCGCCTGCGCGGGCATGCCATTGCGCCGGTACAGCCAACCGAGGTCGTGATGCGCCATCATTCGTGTCGCGGGCGACGTGGCCGAGTCCGAGAAGCGCGCGAAGTCGTGTCCGGCCCGAACGGCCGCCGCGAATGCGCCCGTGGCTTCGTGGAGATGCAGCAAGTCGTGCGCGACCTCGCGCAGAACGATGACCGCGCGCGTCGCCTCCCCCAGCTCGCGGGCGCGCGTCAGCTCCCGCTCTGCCTCTTGCAGGCGTCCCAGCTTCACGAGCGTTCGGCCCCTTCGCGCTCGCGCATATGCCTCGAGTCGTCGATTGCCAATGCTGTCGGCAAGCGGGATGAGCCGATCGAAGTTCGCCATCGCTTCGCGCAGTTGTCCGCTGGCCTGAAGGTCGAGCCCTTGCTGGAAGAGCATGCGGCTCAGCGTGCGGGCGTCCACACGCCGCTCGAGGCGGGCAGCCTCGGTCCACGCCCGCTCGGCTGCTTGATGCGCGTGACGCGAGACGGCATCGTCGGCCTCAATGGAGCTGAGGATGGACGCGTGATTGGTCTGCGAGAGGAGAAAATAGGCCAGCGCTCCCGGCCCCCAATCCCGGGCACGCTCTTCTCCCTCTCGCTCCCAGTTCGCCGCCTGCGCATGTGCTCCGAGCTTGTGGAGCGCGGTGCTGCCGGATACATAGGCCGCGACGCGGGTCATGGGATGCGCATTCCCGTTCGCTATCTTGCGCGCGACGTGCAAGGCTCGCGCCGGATCCCGTTGGGCCAGCGTCCACAGGTAACTGCCCACCAGCCACGGACTGTCCGGGTACCTGTGCCACAGCTTCGCGCCGCCGACGGCGCTGCCGTCAAGATCGGCCATCAGCTGGGCGCACTGCCGCGTGAGCGGATGGACGCTGCGCCGGACTTCGGCCAGGACGTGGCGGTGGAACGTAGCGGAGAACAGCTTTTGCGTACATCGCACCAGAAGCGAGTCTCCGTGCCGGAGTGCGATGCTGTCCATCGAAATCAGCAGCGCATCCGGCAGCCCCACCTCGTCCGCGCTTCGACTGAACTCGATGAGCGGGAGCAACTGCGTTGGGTCCGCGGCCCAGGCGTCGCGTAAAAGCCAATTGGATCGTTCGGCCTCCCCGCGTTGCCGCGCGGTGAGCGCTTGGAGATACAGGTTGCGGGCCGCAGTTTCGGCATCGTCGCTCGTGCGCCACACGGAGGAAGCCGACACGCCCGCGGCCGCCAGGAGAAGCGCGATGCCGAGGTGCTTGGAGGTCAGGCGCATGAGCAGAGGCGACAGCTCAGCGCGAGCGGGCGGCCGTGACGCTGTCGAGAAGCGCGCGGGCCCTGACGGCCAGCCGCACTTCCGAACGCACCGCCCTCAGATGCGCGACGGCGGAATCCGCCGAGCCGACACGCAGCAAGGCCTTCGCGAGGTAATAGTGCGCGTCGTCCGAGTATGCCTGTCCCGGCTCGCTGGCCGCGCGCAGCGGCTCGATGGCGCCCTTGGCGTCGCCCATCACGAGGGCAGACACGCCGAGATAAAAGTGTATGGCTGGCGAAGGCTGACGCGAAGCCACGTCGCTCAGCAACGCACGAGCGCGCGCGAAGTCTCCCGCGCGATAGGCCGTCATCGCGGAATCGACACGGCGATCGTTCTCCGAGGTGGACGAGCGCACGGGCAGTGGTTGAAAGACTGGCGCCGTGTCCAGTCGGCCGAGTCGGCGAACCGGCTCGTCGCGCGTCGCGACCACGAGCACCAACGCTGCCGCGGCCGCGGCGGGCAACAACCAGGGCATCCAGCGCGTGAGCGATCGACGGCGGCGCGACGCGAGTTGCGCAGGCGAGACGCGCAATCCCGACCGGATTGCGGCTCCATCGCGTACCGCTTGCTGACACGCGAGACAGACGAGCAGGTGGCGCTCGAACGACGCGGTCTCGTCGCGTGCCAGCGTGCCGGCGACGTACCGATGGACGACGTCGGCATCCACATGCGCGTCATTGCTCAGCGCGTTCATGCCTTCCTAGTCGGACACGCGCCGAAAGTGTGACGCTCCGTCGAGCGTCCCCCCTCCAACAGACCGCGGAGCCGTTGCAGCACGCGGGACTTGCGTTTCCGGATGCGACTTGCCGGCTCGCCGACATCGTCCGCGATTGCAGCGGTCTTTTCACCGTCTACGTAGCAGCGCCGCAGGAGGTCGCGTTCGTCGGGATCCAACAACGCCAGGGCGCGGTTCACGGCCTCCTGTTCCTGTGCGTCGATGAGCCTCTCCAATGCGTCGGGGATGACCGCCGGCAGACTGTCGGGTTCTGCCTCGCTCACGCGGTGACGATCGCGCGCGCGCAACGCGTCGGCGATGACATGCACGGCGATCCCGTGGACAAAGGCGGCGAACGGCCCGTGAATCGGCCGGTCTTGCTCGATGGCGGCGAGGGCTCGGGCGAGCACTTCCTGCACGGCGTCGCGCGCATCGTCGCCCGGGCCGAGCGCGCGGGTAACTATGATTTCCAGACCGGGGACCAGCGTGACCAGCTCGGAGCTGCGCCGGTCAGCTGCGCCGACTCTCGCCAAGGCGTCCATACGCGCCAATCATAGGGCGACCGGGTGACTCGGGCCACCTTCTCTGTCTCTTCGTGATCGACGGCTTAGCGCCGGCCGATCCATCGCGAGGTCTCCGCGGTCGCGTCGATTTGCTTCTCGATCTCGGCGAGAGCAACCGGAGCATTCGGGCAGCCGGCGTCGTGTTCCACGCGCTTCGAGCGTCCGGCGAGCTTGATCGACGTGATCGCGCCCGGGAAGTCCGCGATGTACGGGCTACAGCTTGCCTCGCCGTACAGGTAGCGATCATCGAGCGAGAAATAGTTCTTTTGCTCGAACGACTGGACGAGAGCCGCGACCTTCTCTGGCGACACTCTTCCCGTGAATCGGCCGACTGAATCCACGCCCTGCTTCCCTTCGAACACGACGGTGCCATCGCCTTTCAGAACGACTTTATACACGGGACACATCCCCAGGCACGGCCCGCGCTCGAGGGTGATCTCAGCCAGGGTCGATGCACGAGCGGGACTCGGCGCGGATGTGGCCGGCGGCTCGGACGGTTGCTGAACAGCGGCCGGCGGAGCTGCGGATGGTGCGGGCGCCGCCGCAGCCGAGCTGTCAATTGCTCTGCTTTGAGCGCCGCGGCTGCAGCTCGACAGATGAGCGCCGAGCGCAACCAAAGCGACTACACGGAGCGCGGCGGACGAACTGGATTTCCCGATCATTGACGAACTCGCAGTGTCTGCCGCACCGAGCTCACGCCGTCGGAGAGCAGGATCTCCACTTCGGCGGAACGAGCGGCAACGTCCACCGCGCCACCGCGCGCGATGGAAAGGATTTCACCAGTGCCTGCGTCGCGGATCAAGGCCGCGGGATAGGCCTTCGCATTCCATTGGATGCGGGCACGACCCGCGTTCCCGCGCATCACTTGCAGATCCCTCGCTGCGCTCGGGATGACGGCGCTGACAGCTGCGCTCGGGATGACGGGCGGCGGCCGGCTCACCACGGCTTCGCGTCCGCCGGCCCTCAGCCGAATCGTCGCGAGCTCGTTCAGCCCGGAGAGCGGCACCACGAACGCAAAATGCCGCTCGGTCTCCATGTGATCGACTTGCGCCCCGGCAAATGACAGGTTGAACACGCGCCGGCCGGCCGCGTCGGTCCCTTCGAGCGAGTACGGGCCGGTCTGATTCGGCAGCGACGGCCTCGCGATGATCTCGAAGGATGGCTCGAGCACCACGCCTTCGGCGCCAATGCGTCCCCACACCAGGAGCGATCGATGCGGTTCTCCCCTCGCGGCCAGCATCGCTGCCGCGGATGCGTGCCAGTTGAGAACGGCCATATATGTGTAATCGCTGATCCACAGGGGCCGGCAATAGGACATCAGGTCTTTGTGAACCGCGAAATCACGAAGGATGGATTGAGGCGCGTCGTAGCCATACACGCCAATGGTGTTCGGGTCGTGCGGATATTCCGAATCATTGCCCGTCGCCCCGCCACAATTGACGTGGCGCCGGTTGAAATTGTGCCCCCACTCGTGCGCTGCCGTCATCGACCGCCAGCTGGTGTTGGTGCTGGGATTGTCGTTCGGGTCGATGCCATTGACCCAATCCACGCCGATGGCGGCGGGCAAACCAAGATAGCCGAGACCGGAGCCACCCTGGAACGCGGCGGGCTTGAGGACTCCGTAGTAGTAGCGACCGGTCCCTTCGCCGACTTGAAGGGTGCGCATCTCGCTCAGCAATCTGCTCCATTCCGAATCGTACGACGTCGGCAGGCTTCCCGTGAACGTGTACGTGCTGTGGACCGAGGCATCGATCGTCGCGAACGGATAGACGCGATTCGTGAACTCCGTGAACGTGCTGGTATTCGCGCTGTTGACATCGCCCTCGCGGCCATTGGGCTGCTGCAAAACCGGGACGAGCATCACTCGGAACGGCTGAACCACTCGCACGTCGAGTGCTGCGGGCGTTCCGCTAATCGGGAAAGAATTGTCGCTCTCATTGAATTCGGAGATTGCACCTGCCGGATCGACATCGGCGAGCACGGAAAGCCCCGTCTGCATCACCTCGGCGCCGACATCCACGTTCCAGGACTCCGTGAGGCTGCCTTCCGAGCTCGCCGTGGGTACGAAGGCGATCGAGCTGTTGATGGTATAGGTCCCGACGAGCGAGCCCGCCCTGTACAGCCGCACGCGCACCGCGGGGATTGCAGTAGTCGGATGAGACGCCCGGACGAAGACGCGAAGCAGCGCGGGCCGTCCCGCAACGAGTGGAACGTCGCCGGAGAAAGTTTGCGTGCCTTGGGTGAGGTGCACGCCGTCGATGCTGAAATTGAACGACGTGGCAGCGGTTCTGTACGTCGCGCGCGCGCTCACGCCCGTATAGCTCGTCAGCCCTCTGACCATGACGTACCACTCGCCGTCGGCCGGGTTCGAGAAAGCGCACACCTCATCGCGGCCCACATTGACCGAGCTGCAGTCAGCCGTGCTCACGGCCGGGACGTCGCCACGCCGAACGTACAGATCGGCATCACCAGTGGCCCCCGCGCTGCTGGATGTCGCGACGGTCAGGTCCGTCGCGCCGGCGGGAACCGTGATCCGGTAGAACCGCTCGCCGCCAATCGAGCCGGATAGTCCGTGGACCGTGGCATCATTTAGGAGAACGATCGGGACCGGGGGTGTGATCGAGAACGTGCTGGTCGTTGCCGACGTCAGCCCGGACGCTGTGGCTGTCAGCATATAGTCGGATCCGGTCCTGTCGATCGAGAGACCTGAGAACGTCGCTATCCCACCAACAGCATTGCGCGTTTTTGTCCCCGTCAGCACCGCGCCCGCGGTACCGGTGCTGCTCGTAATGGCCAGGGTGACGCTCGTCGTCGCTGCGGAAATTCTCGCTCCCTGCGCGTCGCGCACCTCGACCTGCAGCGCCGGCGTGATCGGATCGTCAGCGGCGGCGTCCGCGGGCTGGACCACGAAGACAAGCTGAGTCGGCAGGGGAACCACATTGAACGCCGCCGAAATCGCGCTGGTCAGTGACGCGGATGTCGCGGTGAACGAGTAGCCGGTTCCAACCTTGTCGATGCTCAGTCCGGAAAAGGTCGCGATGCCACTCAAAGTTTGCCGCGTGAGGGTTCCACCGAGCACCGCTCCCGCCGTGCCGGTCCCGGAAGTGAGCGCGATGCCGACGCTGACGGTGGAGACCGACACCGTATTGCCCGCCGCATCCTGCATCGCGACCTGAAGGCTGGGGAACATGGACGATCCCGCGGTGACGGTGCTCGGTTGAGTTACGAAGCCAAGCTTGGTTGGCGCACCGGCGGTGACGGCGAAGACGCTCGTTGTCGTGGACGTGAGGGCCGTCGCGCTCAGCTGCAGCGTGTAGTTCGAGGCCGACTTGTCGATCGTGAGATTCGAGAAGGTGGCGATGCCGTCGATTGCTGTTTGGGTGCGCGTGCCCGCAAGCGTGGCGCCAGCCGCTCCGCTACCGGGCGTGATCGCGACACCAATGCTCGTCGTCGCGGTCGTCACGGTGTTGTTGAACGCGTCCTGTACCGCGACCTGAACTCCGGGGGTGATTGCCGCGGTGGCGTCGACATTGTTGGGTTGCGTGACGACGACGAGTTTGGTCGGCACGGCGGGCGTGACGTCGAATCCGTTTGTGGTCGTCGCAGTCAGCGCGGCGGAAGTGGCGGTGAACGAGTAGCCGCTGCCCGACTTGTTGATGCTCAGATTGGGAAAGGTGGCAACGCCGTTCGCGGGTGTGGCCACCGAGGTTCCACTCAGGATTGCGCCGCTCGAGCCGCTGCCGGTCGTGATGCGGACGGTGATAATGGTCAGAGCGGACGTTACCATGTTCGCGAAGGCGTCCTGAACGAGGATCTGGGGCGCGGGCGATAGGACCGTACCGGCGGTCGTGCTCAGCGGCTGGACGCCGACGGCGAGCTTCGCGGCGGGGCCGTGCGTGATCGTGAACATGCCGCTCGTCGCACTCGTCAGATTGCCCGACGTGGCGGTGAGCGTGTAGTCCGTCCCCGCCTTCTCGATGGTCAGACCTGCGAAGGTGGCCGCGCCGTTGACGGCAGTCACCGTGGTCGTCCCCCGCAGCGCGGCGCCGGTCCCGCCGGTTCCGGCGGTGATCGTGAGAGTGACGTCAAGATCAGCGCCGTCGACCGTCCGTCCATCGGCATCCTGAATCAGGACCGTGACCGACGGCGCCAAGACCACCCCCGCGACGGCATCCGTCGGCTGGGCCTGGAAGCCGACCTTCGCCGGCACACGCACGGGGTCCGTCCCGCAAGTTGCCGTGACGACAAGGAGCAGGAGCGCGAGAAACCGTTGGGGCGTCATTGGTTAGCCTGAGACGGCAGCGGCGGGAGCCCGACTTAATATCGCCGTGCAAAGACCCGCGCAAGGGCGATCTGTGCTGGGTAGTGGGTCTCTGGTCGCTCATTCTGTTCAGCGTCTCCGGAATCACCTTCATGACGTTCGTGGCGCCGTTGCAGCGACAAATGCTGGAACCTGGTAAGTGAACTGAGATCTCGAATCGTCGTTAGTTTCTGGCATGACTTTTCGACTCGCGTTCCCGATGCTCACGGCGTTGGCGATTGCCGCGTGCGCGCCGGCCCGTGCACCGACGACGACGCCCGCTCCCGCTCCCCTGCCGACGCCACGCGTCCCACTTGCCGAAGCGCCGCTCAACTGGCACCTGCTCGATCCGTCGGACGGGGTGCCTGGCATCAGTCTGTTGCGCGCCGAACGTGAGCTGCTGGCCGGAAAGCAGCCGAAGCGCACCATCATAGTCGCGGTCATCGACGGCGGTGTGGACACGGCGCACGCCGATCTGCGCGCGCGGCTCTGGGCGAATCCGCGCGAGACGCCTGGGAACGGGCGCGACGACGATGGCAACGGCCACATCGACGATACCCGTGGCTGGAACCTCATCGGCGGGCGCGACGGACGAAATGTCCACCATGACACGTTCGAGCTCACTCGCCTCGCGGCGCAGTGCGCGGACGCGGCGCGGCGCAACGCGATGCCGGCGGAGTATCGCGGGCGATGCCCCGAGCTCCAGGCGGAGTTCGCGCGCAAGCGAAACGAGGCGACACAGACCCACGCGCAGGTCCTGCAGATCGACGCCGTGCTCACGCAGATCACGCCCTACCTGCGCCGAGCGACAGGCAAGGACACCCTCACGCGCGGCAACGTCGCGTTGATTCAGACGTCGAACGACACCATCCGTCAGGCGCAGCAGATCTTTCTGCAGTTCTGGGCGGCGGGCCTCACGCCAGACGAGATCGCGAACGCGAAGAAGGCCTACTCGTCGCGGGTCGAATACGGCTACAACCTGTCGTACGAGCCGCGTCCCATCGTGGGCGACGACTATCCGGACACGCTCGTGAAGCGTTACGGCAATCACGACGTCACCGGTCCGGACGCGATCCACGGCACGCACGTGGCGGGGATCATCGGCGCGCTGCGCGACAATGTCGGCGCGACGGGCGTGGCGCAGTCGGTGCTCATCATGGCCCTCCGCGCCGTTCCCGACGGGGACGAACGCGATAAGGACGTCGCCTTGGCGATTCGCTACGCCGTGGATCAGGGCGCGAACATCATCAACATGAGCTTCGGGAAAGCGTACTCGCCCTACAAGGCGCAGGTGGACGCCGCGATCAAGTACGCCGACGCCAAGGGCGTGCTGATGGTCCACGGCGCGGGGAACGACGGGCAGGACATCGACACCAAGCCCAGTTTCCCGAAGCCGACGTATAGCGACGGCGAGCGCGCGGTGAACTGGATCGAAGTCGGCGCGGCGTCGTGGAAATCGGGCGACAGCCTGGTGGCGAACTTCTCCAACTATGGCAAAGCGGGTGTGGATGTCTTCGCGCCCGGCGTCGACATCTATTCGACCGTGACCAACGGCGGCTACAAGAAAGAGAGCGGCACGAGCATGGCGAGTCCGGTCGTCGCCGGCCTCGCGGCGCTGATCATGTCGTACTATCCAAGCCTCAACGCGGCCGACGTGAAGCGCATCATTCTGGAGTCGGCAACGACAATGGCCGACGCCATGGTAGCACGGCCGGGTGACGGGGCGAAGGTCAGGTTCGGCGATCTGTCCGCGACGGGCGGGATCGTGAACGCGTACTATGCCCTGCGGCTCGCGGAGCAACGGAGCGGATCGAGTCCCTAGTCTAGTTAGCCCTGGATTTCGGTCGTCTGCCGCCGAAAAAGGCCAGCTATCGAACCGGCTGGGCGTGGCGCAACAAACCGACGATCGCGTCGTCACTGAGCGACATCCAGTCGTCGGGCCAGCAGGTCGGGGTGGTCGCGAGTCGAAGAAGCTCGACGAGAGTCGCGTCGTCCGCCGACATCCACTGGGCGGGAAACTCTTCGAGATCGAAGGTGATGCCGTCCGGAGAGGCGAAGCGGAGAACGATTCCGGAAATGGCGATGGAAGATTGGCGTCCGATGGAGCCGTGGGTTATTTCGCGCTCACACGCCGTCCAACGCCGCCCGCTCGGGGTCTGGAAGTGCCGCATCGTCGCGTACACCTGTGTTAGGGACGCGGTGCGACGTTGCAATGCGCGTGCCCGAAGCGAGCACGACAATTGTGATCTAGCGCACGTTGGAGCCAGCAGTTTGAACCGCAGACGGTCAACTACCAGTTGAGGCCCACTCGCATAAGCCGATGCGCGAGGTGGAGCGCAAGTGAAGGATTCTGCCGCGCGAGGCGCAACACGCTGACTGCGTCAGAATTCAGGGCGGTGAGCAGCGCGCGACCTGACCTCCAATACCGGCCCGACAGGAGATACAGAGGAAATACGGGCGTCCGTTTGCCGATCTCGTAATCAAGACACGGCGTGATGACTTTCCCGCTCCACATCCCGACGAGCGGAGAGAACAGATCGGATCCCGCACCTCGAACCGCGGCCATCGAGCCCCACGGTCGTGGATTCAGCTCCAAGAATTGAAACTCGCCCCGCTCGTCCCTGATGAAGTCGACGCTCGCGATGCCGCTCACACCGGCCGCTTTGAACGCGGCCCGTGCGGCGGCGACGAACGAGGCGTCTCCGGTGGACCGCAGCTCGGCGGCCGGACCCGTGCGCGACGGAAACTGCACCGTCTTTTCTCCCGCATAAAGCCGGAGCGCTTCACCGCGGTCGAAAAGTCCGCCCGCCAGGAACGTCGGGCCGTCCACGTACGACTGGAGAAAGGCGTTCATGCCGCGCGAGCGTATCCTTCGCGCCGCGATGCGCGCGGCGTCGACCGACTCGGCAATGATGGTTGCCGCGCCTCCTCGACCGCTGCTTCCCTTCACCACCACCGGAAGTCCCAGCTCCGAGACGCCAGTCTCGACGTCTCCGTCGTTGCTCGCGGGACGCTCATCGGGAACCTGGAGCCCCGCGCGCGCCATATGTGCGCTCATGCATTGCTTGTCCACGAGCAAGGCTCGCTGCCACTCGTGCCAAGCAGGAAATACTCGATCTGACCAAGTGGGAGTGGTGTCCCATAGCACCTGTTGCAGAGGCTCCGTCACCGGGTAGATGACATCGATCGCCTGGCGCCGGACGATCTCATCCAACAGCGGCAAGAGCCGATGGTCGTTCGGTCTCGGCCCCAACTCCCATTGCGGGTTGCGCCCGTTGGAGCGACCCACGCCGCCAGCCGCGGCGAGGACGCGCACGGTGCAACCCGCTCGAGCAAGGCCGATCGCCGTCATGGTGCCGCTCACGAATGCCTCGTCCAACACGAGGACATTCAGTGCGTGCCGTTCGGATTTGCGGAGCATGGTATCGTCAGCCATTATCTCGCGCCGGCTCACCATGGGAGACGTCAGAGAATGTACGCCCGCAGCAGAGCCATCGTGCCCCTTGTCGTTCTGCTTTTCGCAGCGGCGTGCTTCGTGGTGATCTCGACGTCGACGAAGCGCTCGGAAGTCTCGCGCTCAGCGAACGGTGCTTGGGTTCAGACGCCGGTGAAGGCGCATCTGGTCAATGGCGCCGTCGTCACGTTCCGCGATGGCGCGTGGGTCTGGAAGGATTCAGTCGTCGGCCAAGGCCGTCATCATGACGCCCTGAGAGAGCTGTCGAGGGACGCCCGACACGTCATGATGGACAGCGTGATCGGACTGGAGGCATTTCAACGCGAGACCAACCCAGGTCGGACCCTCGCGTACTCGGCGGTGACCGTAGCGGTGACCGGCGCATTGGCCACCATAGGGACGGCCGTCCTCCTCGTGGTGATCTTCGGGTCGTGCCCCACGATTTACGCAGACAGCGCGGGCGTCCCATCGTTGCAAGCCGAGGCATTCTCGTACAGCATCGCGCCGCTACTCGCCAAGCGCGACGTGGACCGCCTCGATGTCCGCGCTGACGCTCACGGCAACGTTCGCCTGGAGATCCGCAACGAAGCGCTCGAGACGCATTACATCGATCAGCTGGAGCTTCTCGAAGCGCGGCACGACCGCGATGAGTTTCTCCTACCGGCCGCGCGAGCGGGACTCGTGGCCGTTCGCAATCTCAACCCCGTCGGCAGCGTTCATGACGCGCGCGGCCGCAACGTCGCTCGTCAGGTGGCCCGAGCGGACGGCGTGGCGTTCGCGTCGGACGACCGACTGCTCGCCGACGCCGCCGAGGGCCGCGTCGCCGCCGAAGATTATCTCGACATCGTGGTTCCGCGCGCGGTGGGACAGGATAGTCTCGCGTTGGTCCTCAAGATGCGCAGCAGCCTCCTCTCGACGACGATCTTCTACGAACACATGCTCGCGCGAAGCGGAGCACGCTCGCTCGACTGGATTGGAAGCGACCTCTCGCACATCACGAAAGTCGCGCAGGTGGCCAAGTGGTACACCGATAACTTCGGCCTGCGCGTGCTCGTTCGCGACGGCGAGCGCTGGCGGCCGGTGGTGCGACTGATGGACTTCGGACCGGTCGCGTGGCGCAATGTCGCCGCGATCGTTGCCAACCTTCCAGCGGGTGACAGTGTTCGGCTCCGACTCGCTTTTGCTCCCGACGAGTGGCGCATCGATCGCATCGCGGTCGCGTGGCAGAGCGACGTTCGGCGCATCGAGCCCCGCATCGTTCCGCTCGCGCGCGTCACGAGCAGTGAGGGTGCCGACCGCGCGGATGCGTTGGATTACCTTCGCAAGGCCGACGACCGTCAGCTGGTCACGCAGCCAAGCAACCGCTTCTTTGCGCATTTCCATGTCGGGCCGGAGACCGGGCAGGACCGGACGTTCCTCATCGCCGCGGATGGCTATTACGTCGAGTGGGTGCGCCCGAGTTGGATTCGAAGCGCAACCGATTCGCTGCCCTTTTCCCCACGCACCAGCAAGAGCGAGATCCTGCGCAGTTGGCGCGCGAGCAAGGATTCGCTCGAGAGCCGGTTCTTCCGTGACCGGGTGCCGGTGCTATGACCAAACGGCTTCTCGGGATTGTCGTGTTCATAGCACTCGCCGGCTCGTGCGTGCATCGCACGGGTCACCCGGCGAGAGATGACGTCCGGGTTACATCCCCTCGTGGCATCATGGGTGGCCTGGTGGTTCCCGGCACCGCGCAGGAGCTCAGCGGTGAGCTCCTCGCCGTCGAGGATTCGGGCTACGTCCTACTCGTGAAGGATCGTGTCGCTTTCGTGCCCTACATCTACTGGACAGTCGCCGATTTTCCGCCGCGGCCGGCCCTCACGATCTTTCGCGTCCGAGGCGTTCCTTCCGGACCCAAGGCGAGCGAGCTCCGAAGTCATGCGCGGTTTCCATTCGGCATACCTGCACCCGTGATGGCTGCATTGCTCCAACGCTACAGCCAGCAGAGCGCGGACACCGTTCGCTTCGTGCCGCCGCCATGAGCAGAGGCCGACGGTGGAAGGCGCTCGCGCTCGCGGCGTTCGCCACGACGGCGCTGCCGGCCCAATCGCCTGACCGGTTCGTCGCCGACGCGCGCACGGCGACGGCGCGGTATCGCGACGTGGATGTCGCGAGGGCGGACGGATTCAGGCGCGTTGGCGTCGAGTTCCCCCACATGGGTGAGCACTGGGTGAACCTCGCGCGCGTTCTCGGCAACCGTTTCAGCGCCGCTGAGCCGTCCATCCTGACCTATGCCACCGTGCGCGGCCGGCGTCAGCTCGTTGGCGTGGCATATACCTCGTTGTTGCGGGCCGGCGAGCAACCGCCCGCGAGCGCGGCGCCCGCGTCGGCATGGCACGAGCACAATGGCAGCGTGGACGAGGAGAGCTTCCCGCTGCATCACGCCGCCGGCGCACCGTCGAACGATCCCGACCCCGAGGCGCTTCGACTCTCCGTCCTTCACGCGTGGGTGTGGACGCCGAATCCGGCCGGGCTGTTCGAGACCGGCAACGCGGACCTACCCTTCGTGCGCCTCGGCTTCGCTCCGCGGGCGGTCACACCCGCGGCGCTGAACGGCATTTCGCTGGCGCTGGACGAGTCGGGCTACTATGCCCTCACGCTTCGCACGGCGCTGCGGCCATCAGACGCCGAGCGAACGGCGCTCGAGCGCGTCGTCGACGCGCATCACGCCCGCGGTGCCGCGCAGCTCGCGCGCACCAGCCGCCTGGACAGCATCGCTCCTGCGGCGAACTGGGAGGCCTTGTGGACGGCGTTGGAGCGGGAGCTCCCGGGCCGCGCCGCCGAGCTACGCCGGCTCAAGCGCAAATTGTAACCATGCGCGCGCGCCTGGATCGTCGCGAATTCTTGATGGCGGGCGTCGCCGCGCTGGCCGGCGCGTGCGCGCGTCACCCGCGAGCGGTCGCGGACACCGTAGCGCAGCGGCGTCCGCGGCCCTCTCCGTCGCAGCTTCTCTGGCAGCAAGACGAGCTGGCGATCTTTCTCCACTTCGGGGTGAACACGTTCACCGATCGCGAATGGGGAGACGGCACGGAAGATCCCGCGATCTTCAACCCGACGGCGCTGGATGCCCGCCAGTGGGCGCGGGTGGCAAGACGCACCGGCTTCCGGGCGATGATTCTCACGGCGAAGCATCATGACGGCTTCTGCCTCTGGCCCAGTGCGACCACCACCCACACAGTAGCGCGAAGTCCGTGGCGCGGCGGCAACGGCGACGTCGTCCGGGAGTTCGTCGATGCATGCCGCGCGGAGGAACTGCGTGCCGGTCTGTATCTGTCGCCCTGGGACCGCAACCATCCCGCCTACGGGGATTCGCCGCGCTACAACGACGTGTACGCCGCGCAGCTCACCGAGTTAATGACGCGCTACGGCAAGCTGCACGAACTGTGGTTCGACGGCGCAAACGGTGAAGGACCAAACGGAAAGCGACAGACATACGATTGGCCGCGCGTCTGGGGGCTGGTACGACAGCTCCAGCCCGACGCGGTGATGTTTTCCGATGCCGGACCCGACGTACGCTGGTGCGGGAACGAGAGAGGGTCGGCCGGCGATCCGAACTGGTCGACGATGGATCCCGCGGCCGTTCCCTATCCGGGCGTCGGCGGCCCCGAAGTAATCAGGGCACTGCAACACGGCGATCCGAATGGAAGCGTGTGGCGTCCGGCGGAAGCCGATACGTCCATCCGGCCGGGGTGGTTCTACCATCCCGCGGAGGATGAGAAGGTGCGATCGGTGGACGATCTCGTGGAGCTGTACGTCCAGAGCGTCGGACGCAATTCGAAGCTGCTGCTCAACGTGCCGCCGGGTAAGGACGGTTTGCTGCACCCCACCGATGCGGCGCGGCTCAGCGGTTTCCACGAGCGTCTTGGCAGGCTCCTCGCCGACGATTTGGCCGAGCGCGTGCAGAGCGAGTGGAAACAGACCGGCGCGTCCGCGACACTGGAGCTCGATCTTGGGCGACCCACCGCGGTCGGAATTGCACGACTCGCGGAAGACATCCGGAACGGTCAGCGGGTATCGCGCTACACGCTGTCCGGCATGGACGATGGCGGCTGGCGCGTCCTGTCGCGTGGCACCACCATCGGCTACGCGAAGATCGATCGGTTCCCCGCCGCGACGGTACGTCGCGTACGACTTTCCATCGACGAAGTCGTCGCCGAGCCAGAACGTGTGAGCGTTTCGCTATTCTAGCGCCTGGAGGGCCTGGTCGTGCCGAGCATGAACTCTCCGACTGACGTCTCGTCGTAGAATTGGGTGCCGACGGCCCGGTTGAACAGCTCGGAGTTCCCGCCTCCCAACGCACATGGTGCAAGGTTCATGGCGGTGGCGACGAGGTACATCGTCTGATACAGCACACCCACGTTTTTGAGAATGGCCGCGTAGGTGCACGAGTTGTATTTCCACGACATTCGCTGAAAACGGGCCGCGAGAACGATCAGCACCTGTCGCGGACCTGCGCCCGCCGTGGAGAGCAATGTGTCGCGCAGAAACTGGGGTGCGTACGCTGCACCGCCGGAAAGCACCTCGAGGCGGTGGTGGAGCGGATCGTAATGGTAGAGACCCACCGGTAGGCCTCCACAGCGTCCCACCGCGATGTAGATCTCGAGCTCGTAGCAGGCGCCGCCGCCTGGATAGGGTCGCACACTGGCCTGATAGAGAATGCGCTTTCCATCCGGCTCGATGATGCGCTTCACGCGCGCCGTGCGATACAAGAACTCTCCGAGTTCCTTCAGCGTTATAGGCCGTCGGTCGTAGGCGCGAATCGAGCGACGCTCTTCGAGCACGCGAGTGAGCGTCCGGTCACGTCTCGCGCGCTTCTCGAGTTTCGGCACGTACAGGTCGATGACGCGATCCGACATCGGAGCCTTCACGGCCGGAAGGGGCGGAAAATCGTCAAGGTAGCGGAAGATCGTGAATGGCTCGTCGGTTCGTCCGGCCCTGCTGCGCACGTGAAACAGCAGATCGGCGAAATGCCAGGTCTTGAGAGACTGTGAGTGCTCCTCCGCTCCGCGCCCCATCTGATCGACCGGATCGAGCATCCCGGCGTGTTCGAGGAGCGCGAGAAAATCGGCGGCAGTTCTCAGCGGAACGCGACCCATCGCGACATCGTGTGCCCCACACGGCGCGCCGAGCGACGCGAGCATGGTCATGGCAGATCGGTCGAGCAGCTCGACTTTGGCGCACGTTGCGGGCGATTCGAGGATGAACCGTGCGGCTTCGCGCCGCACGTATGCAAATCGCGAGAGCTGCCAGCGGCGGTCGGACGGGCCCGGCCGGGCGCTACTTTGAAAATGGGGTGACGTGACGATCATGCGGGCGATGGGACGATCGCGCTGGCGTACCTCATACGTGACGCCACCGCGTCGCTCGAGGACGCCGACGCAGTAGTACCAGGTGGTGAGCGCCTCCTGATCGTCGCCAACGATGCTCGCAAGCTCGTCGTCCGAAGCCCCGGTCAGCAGTCGCGTCAGCGCACGCCTGACTCCGGGGCGGACCGAGCCGAACGTAAGGGTCGCGTCGGGCAGGCGGACGCGAACGCCCGGACCGCGACCGTTCTGCACCGCGGCCGGGGGTCGCAGTGAAAGGATGAGGCGAGGGTTAAACATCAGCGCGAGCTACGTCCTATCTACCGCGCTTCCTCCCGCCCCCCTTCGATCCGCCCTTACGCCCCTTCGATCCGCCCTTGCGGCCACCGCCACCTTTTCTGCCCCTGCGTACAGGAGGTCTCGGCAACGGGTCGAGACGAAAGATCGACGGAAGGCCAATCGCCGGCGGTTGTCTGTTCCGATCGAAGTGTAGGGGCATCTGCGGCAGCACGAGGTGCCGATTCACAGCAGTGTTCTCGTGCATCGCGACGTTGATGTCGGCGGGAACCTCGAGGCCGTGTTCGCGCATCACGGCCGCTGGATCAGCGAGCAGACGCGCCTTGAATGTTGGATCACTCCATGCCCGGGCAGTGATTTGCGCGACGATGCGATCGTAATTCGGCACGGGGTCGGCCTCGGAGGAAGGTGTATCGCTTCGTTATACCTCCGCTCTGCGGCCGGGGCAAGCCTATAAGAAGAATGGAACGGGGTTTAGTTCACGCTCGACTTTGGGACGGTCAAGCCAACCCATTCGCACAGGGACGTCGAACAGCCGGCCAGGCGCGAATCGCGCGGCTGCGGGACGCAGGCCAGGGATAATCACTTTCACGACCGGTACTCCGATGTCGGGACGGGTCTGGTCAAGGACGAGAAGCTCCAGACCGGCCTTCGCAACGAGACTGCGACAGTATCCTAGTCCCTGGGAGGCGCTGTCTTCGCGGAGCGGGATCGGCACGCCTGACGATGCTAGAAACGGGTGTTTCTCAACTGTTGCGTCACGGACCCACCGAGCGAACCCTGCCGGGAGCGCCTCGGTCGAGCCGCTCACTGTGCTAAGCGACGCGACTAACTGGCTCATCTCGTTCACGGCGTGGAGTATGGCCCGCCGCGAATCCAAGTGCGCACCAAACCCCTTGACGATCTGACCCTTTGAATCGGACCGGCATGTCACCGCGGCGAACGTGGGGACGCCGAGGTCGCCGGTGATGTCGAGGACCCAGTAGTCCCTGCCCATCGAGCGATAGGTATGGGTGAGGGCGCCGAAGTAGGGGTCGCGCAACGATCGGAGATCGACTGTGGGCCGCGGCAGACGATTGTACCACCAGAGGGCAATGCTGTCTCGTTCCACCAACTCCAGGAAGCCGCGCACGATGGCGTCGGCCAGCGTGGTTCCCGCTGCGTTCCCGTTGCTGTCCGCGATACACATCGTGCGTCCCTGCCTGCCGCGTGCCTCGCGGTAGACGAATGCCGTTGGCAGCAGGCGTTGTTCTCCCGAAGTGAGCGACCACACAGGTGTCCAATCCACGAAGGCTTTCGGGTCGAACGGCTCAGGCACCATGCTGGTGAAATCACCGTCTGCGCTCCATGCGCGGCGCGCCCGAAGCTGGGCGTTGCTGTACAGCATGCACGTATTCGGATGAATGCCGCGCGCTCCGAGTTTGGCCAACGCAGCGCGCGTGACTGGTTCGTCGCCGTGAGCAGCGCCACAATACCGTTCGACGACTTCCGCAAGCGCGGATCTGATTGCTCGCGACCGCGTGATTCCACTGCCGCAACTTCGGATTTGCAGCACGGTGCGCAGCGCCGCGACGTTCCACGTGCTCCCCGTCAGCGGTGGCATAGTAGGCGCGGAAGCGTAGACGTGCAGGAGTTTCGAGTCGGCCGATGAGATTCTCGCAATGCTGGCCGTGATGCCGCCAACCGGGTTGACGAGTCGAGATCGGCCGCGCCATAAGCCGTTGCCAGCGCACACCTGGTCGACGTCGAGGCGCTCCAGCTGCCGTGCGTACATCGCGGGGTCCCCACAAACGGGGCACTGGGGGCGCCTGGTCACGGAATAGCGTCGCCATGTGCCACGCGCAGCGTCGATGGCAGTGATCGATCCACCAGGCTGCGCGGATCCCATCCTGGCGACGACTTCGATTGCGTGCCTCACCGCCTCGGCGTTCGACGGTGCCGGCCGAGAGAGCACGAGTGCCTCGCTGCGTGTTTCGAGGAACGCGTCAACTGCACGGGTCAGCCGGAGTCTGTGAGCGAGGCAGGTCCAACATGCCGTTTGGCCGGGAACGAAGACCGGGCCGATCCAGATCTCCGCGCCAACGACCTTTGCGATCATCCACGGCCAGCCGTTGCGCAGTGCGGCGCGGTTGTGGCCATCGAGCTTGGGGTCGAGATAGTCGTCGACGAGAACGACCCGGCCGCCTTCAACAAGCGCCTTGAACGACTCCACTTTGGGCACGCCGCCAGCAGGGGACCGTGTCGCGGCTTCGCGGATGCAGCCTTGCCGCTCCAGCTCGAAGAGCACGTAGTAGATCTCCGCGAGGCTGTGCTGCTTCGCCAGCGAGTCGACGATCGCTTCCGAAGCGCGCCGACCATTGATGAGCGCCGCTACGCGCTCGACAGCCCGGCCTTCGAACACCGCGTAATCGCGCTCGCGGGAGAAGAAGACCCCTTCGCCGGGGACCAGCGTGACGCGCCAGCGAGGATCGAAGGCTGGGCGAAGGAGCAAGCGCGACTCTACCTGCCTTGGCGAAGCAGTGCCTGAAAGCGTGGATGGCTATGGAGCGGCACAAAGTCCGGCCATACACGCAACATCGGAACCGACACCGGGCCGTTCAACGCGAGCTCACGCCGCAGCTCATCGATCGCCTTGTCGAATTGCCCAGCCATGACGTACACGCGCGCCATGGAGAATGCCAGCGCCCAATTTCCCAACGCGTCTCGCGACGCGGGCAGCAATTGAACGCCGAGCTCCGCCTCCCGGACCGCGTCGTCGACACGGCCCAAGCCGGCATAAGCAAACGCTAGCTCGGCATGGAAGAAGGGCTCGCCCGGACTGCCCCGGACTCGCGCCTCAAGCACCGTTCGAGCCGAATCACTGTACGCTCGGGCGCGCAGGCGGTCTCGACGCCGCGAGAACAGCTCGCCCTTGGCCAGGTAGTAACCGCCCGAATCCACTTGTGCCGTCGCCAACGAGAACCGGTCGAGCGCCATCTGCCACGATTCGTCGAGGAGCGGCATGAGGTCCCGAAACCGCGGGACGAGCAGAGCCAGGATTGTCGTCGTGTCGATGTGTCGTGTCGCATCCGAAATCACGCGCACAAAGGATTGCTTGTCGCCCTTCCAGAGGAGTTGGAGATACGACCGCGCGATATACGGCGGGAAGTAATCGGGCGCCAGCGCGATGGCGCGTTGGAATTCGCGATCGGCCTCTTCATAGCGTCCGATCCATACCGCGCTGGTGGCGACGTCGAACGCATACCGTTCGGACAGAGGATCGAGCATCGCTGCCTGCCTGGTCGCGTCGAGCGCCTCGTCCCGCTTGCCGACGCTGCGGTAGACGACGCCGAGCGCCGAAAGTAGCTCCGCGTCGTTCGGTTCCGTCGCACGAGCCGCGGCGAGATGGACCATCGCGCTGTCGTAGTTGCGGAGGACCCAGTAGTGATAGAACCCAAGCGCGAGACGTGTGGCGGGCAGCGTGGAGTCGAGCGCGATGGCACTATCGAGGGCGGCGCGCGCCTTTTGCTGCCGCTCGGAAGTGCGGTCGAAGTCCGCGTAGTACACGCTCTGAACGTTGGCCAGCTTCGCAAACGCCAGGGCGAATCGCGGATCGCGCCGTGTCGCGCGCTCGTAGGACTCGATGGCGTTTCGCATCGGCTCCTGCTCCCGCCAGCGCGCCGCGTCGACATTCCCGCGCAAGAACGCTTCGTAAGCCGGTTGGCTCGTGGTCGGTCGCGCCTGCAGCGCCGCACGCTCGGGAAGTTGGATCGCAACCTTCAACGCCACGGCAACGCTCTCCGCGATGGCGGACTGCACCCCGAAGAGCGCTCCCGGAACGAGCGCCGCATCCTGCGGACCGCCCCAGATGACCTCGTCGTTCGCGACGCGCACCAGCTCGGGGGAAACGCGCGTCACGCCCGAGCCGTCGGGGCGACGCTCCGTGCGAATGGTGCCGGTCAGGATGTACGTGACGCCGAGATCCCGTCCGATCTGCGCGATGCTTCGTTGCCGGCGGTCGTATTGGGTGGCGCTCGTACGTGAGATGACGGAGAGGCCGCTCATGGACGCGATGCGCGTCCTCACCTCGTCGGTGAGACCGTCGGCGAAGAACTGGTCCTGCGGTTGGCCAAGATTCTCGAATGGAAGGACCGCGATGCGTGGGGGCGCGGCGCCCGTTCCGTCCGCCCCATCCCCATCGCCGGAGGCGCGATTGATCACGATCGCGGCCGCAGCGAGCGCAAAGGCCCCGACGGCGACTCCCACGGCAACGTTGCGCCAGGCCGTCGGTGGAGGCGGCGGGGGAACGGCCAATGGATCCGAGCGCACTTTGTCGAGCGCATCGGCCAGCTCGCCGGCCGTTTGATACCGATCCGCCGGAAGAATGGCGAGCGCCCGATCGAGCGCCGCCTCGAGCCCCGCTGGCGTACGCGGACGATATACTCGAAGAGGACGCGGCTGGTAGGCGAGCCGCTGCGCGACCACGGATTGCGGCGTCGGCCCGACGAACGCGGGTACGCCCGCGATCATCTCGTACAGGACGCAGCCGAGGCTGTAGATGTCGCTCCGTCCGTCGTATTCGTGCTGGCCGCTCGCCTGCTCCGGGCTCATGTAAGCCGGCGTGCCCCGCACTATGCCGGTCGACGTGGTCGAATCGCCTGCGGCCCGCTCGATGGCCCGGGCGATCCCGAAGTCGGCGATGCAGGGGTGTCCCCCGGCGAAGAGAATGTTCTCGGGCTTGACGTCACGATGGACGATGTTCTGCTGATGGGCGAAGTCGAGCGCGCGCGCGAGCGTCGCGCCAATGGCCATGACGTCCCCGAGGGGCAGCTGCTTGTTGCGCGCGAGCAGCGAGCGCAGTGTCCCGCCACTCATGTACGCGAGGACGCAGTAGAGGGTGCCTCGGTACTCTCCGGAGTCGAGCACCGGTACGATGCTCGGATGCTGGAGCGTGGCCGTGAGACGGATTTCCTTGAGAAAGCGGTCCGCGCTGAGCGATTCGGCGAGCTCGCGACGCAGCATTTTGATCGCCACGTCGCGCCCATGGACCGTGTCGCGCGCCAGGTACACGACCGACGTGGCGCCGTGGCCAAGCTCGCGCTCGATCTTGTATCGGCCGGCGAAGGGCCCGGCCGCGAGGAGCGGAGACTCGTACACGCGGGATGCTTCCTTGGACACGGTCCGGCGAATGTAAAGCCAAGCGCAGACAACTGCTACGTGGCGAACACCGCCGTTGGACGTCTTCTTTGCAACGGACACCCACTCCAAGGGTAGTATTGGACATGAGAAACTTCCTGCGAATTGCCTCGGTTTCCACCGCGCTCCTCGCCGTGGCGTGTGGACGGCAGTCCGCGATGGACGAGCAGATGCAGAAGGATCTCGAGGCCGCGTCCGCTGCAACAATGGAGATGGCCCCAAACGGCGCCGGAACGAAGGTCGTGTCCGCCATCGAGCAGACCGGCAAGGTGCGGCCTCAGGTGACGAAAGCGCGGCGCACCGTTGCGCCCGCGCGGACTCCGCCACCCCAGACTCCGCAGCCGACGAACGTCAACGTCTCGACGGAACCCACCGCGACGCGTCCCGTCTCCGCTCCGCCGAGAGTTCAGCCGTGTCCGCCGGGTGGGTGCATCACGGTGGACGAAGCGATCCGGAATGCGCCATTCCCGATCAAACCCGCGACAAAGAGACCTTCGTAAAAAGTCCGCGGTTGCGCTGAGGGGATCCGAGTTGAAAGCTGACAGCTAGTCAGTCCGCGCGAATCGCTTCTAACGGATCGACCCTCGTGGCTCTCCGAGTGGGCACTACGCACGCTGCAATCGCGACGACCCCGATAATGACGGCGACCGCTACATAGGTCGACGGATCCGACGGCGAGACCCCGTAAAGCAATGACGCGGTGAGTCGGGAGAGCCAGATCGCGCCGAGCACGCCAAGTCCGATCCCCAATACCGCGATCGCCAGTCCCTGCCCCAGCACGAGCCCCACGACCTGCCCCCGTCCCGCGCCGAGCGCCATGCGGATGCCAATCTCGCGCTGACGTTCGGTGACCATGTACGAGAGAATGCCGTACGTCCCGATCGCCGCGAGGGTCAGCGCAACCGCGGCGAAAATCCCCAGCAGCAGCGACAGGAAGCGCTGCCGAGTCACGGAGGCGCCGATGACCGCTTCCATCGTTCTCATTTGCACGATCGGGAGCGCGGGATCCATCTCCGCGACCGCCTGTCGAATCGACGGCCCCAGCGCCTCGAGTGGACGATCCGACTTCATCACGATGTTCATCCCCAGCGGCGCGAAGCCGACGAGTCTCGGCATCTGCTCGTACGGCAGATACAACTCCGTACCAACGTTGGCGTCGAGTCCACCCTGCTTCACGTCCTTGGCGACGCCGACCACGGTGAACCAGGGAGAATTTGGCCCGAACGACGGACGCACGCGGCGGCCGAGCGCGCTCTGACCGGGCCAGTATCGTTTGGCGAGTGTCTCGTTGACGATCATGACCGGCGCGCCGGTCGCGTCGGTTGCGTCGAAGGCACGTCCCTCTTTCATCGGGATGCCCATCACCTCGAAGTACCCGACGGTGGTCGTTTGGTAGTAATCGACGTTCTGCGGCGGGCCGCCCGGCGTCGGCGTATAGCCCTCGAATTGCGTGTCGTTCGCATTCACCTGTCTGAACGGCGGCAGCCCTTGCATCGCCGCGACGTTCTCGACACCGGGAATCGCCTCGAGCTTGCGCGTCAGGTCGCCGTAGAACTGCACGCGCCGCTGCGAGTCGGGATACGCGATCCCGGGCAGGACGACCCCGAAGGTGACCCGATCGCGCGGGTCAAACCCGGCGTCCACGCTCGTCAAATTCCGGAAGCTGCGAATCAACAGGCCGGCGCCGATGACGAGCATGACGGCGAGCGCCATCTCCCCGACGACGAGGGCACGCCGCACGCGATTCCGGCCGGCGGTCGACGTGGTCCGCATGCCGCCTTCCTTAATCGCGTTCGTGACCGCCTGATCTCCGACGTGGAGCAGCGGGGCGAGCCCGAAGACGATGCCCGTGACGAGGGCAACACCGACCGTGAATGCCAGCACGACCGGATCGAGCGTGATCTCCGAGGAGCGCGGAATACTCTGCGGATTGGCCGCGAGCAACGCCCGAAGTCCCCAATAGGCGAGCGCGAGTCCGAGCACCGCGCCGATGATCGAGATGACGATGCCCTCCGAGACGAATTGCCGCAGAATGCGCCGCTTCCCCGCTCCCAGCGCCGTGCGAACCGCGAATTCCTTGTGCCGCGACTCCGCGCGCGCGAGCAGCAGGTTGGCGACGTTGGCGCAGGCGATGAGCAGCACGAGTGCGACGGCGCCTTGCAATACCCACAGCGCTTTCTTGACGTTGCCGATCACGTCGTCCCGCAGCGGCGCCATCTGCAGGCGGTGAGTCGAATCATTGGGATTGTGCGTGTTGGGCGTCAGCGTTCCCCACTGCCGCAGCAGGGTGCTCAGCTCCGATTTGGCCTGTGCCTCCGAGACCCCCGGCGCCAACCGGCCGACCAGGTATAGAAAGTGTGAGCCGCGGTTCTGACGGTTCGCCGGATCGAGTCCGAGCGGCACCCAGAGATGGGACTTCGAGTCGTGGAGGTCGAAACCGGGGGGCATGATGCCGACCACCGTGCGCGGCTGCCCCTGGATCTGCACCCGCCGGCCTATCACCGATGCGTCACCACCGAAGCTGCGCTGCCAGAGCTCGTGCGAGATCACCACGACGGGCTCGGCGTTCGGCAGATCCTGCTCCTTTGTGAATGCCTGACCGCGCGCCGGTTTCACCCCCAGCACGTCGAACATGTTCGCGGTGATGAATGCGGCGTTCACGCGCTCGGGTTGATCGCCGTCGCTGACGTTCCATGCGCCGGTGGTGTATGCCGCGATCCCCGAGAACGACTTGGAGCGCTCGCCGAGCTCGAAGTACTCCGGCGGCGAGACCCAGAACCGGTCGAACTTGAGCGTGGGGAACTGGCTGGTGACGAACATCAGCCGGTCGGGCGCGGGATAGCCGAGCGGCTTGCGCACGACGCCGTTGATGACGCTGAAGATTGCGCTGTTGGCGCCGATCCCGAGGGCGATCGTCAAAATGGCGAGCGCCGCGAATCCCGGCGACCGCTTCAGCAGACGCACGCCATACTTGAGATCCTGAATTGTGGCTTCGACGAACGCGCCGCGTCTCACGTCCCGGACCTCTTCCTTGATCTGCTCCACGCCACCTGCCTCCAAGCGCGCCGCACGGCGCGCTGCGTCGGGGGACATCCCCGCTTTGATTTTTTCGGCCGTCAGGAGATCGATGTAGGCCTGGAGCTCCTCGTCCAGCTCCTGCTCGACCTGGTTTCTCGAGAACAGATTTCGAAAGAGAGACATGGACTATGCGGTCATGGGATCAGCAGTGCCTAGTCATGTCGCTTGCAGCGCGAGCGCGATGGCTACAGCCACACGTTTCCACTCGCCGACCTCGGACTCGAACTGCCGGCGTCCGCGCGCGGTGAGCTTGTAGTACTTGGCGCGCCGGTTGTTCTGGGACGCGCCCCACGAGGAGGCCAGCCACCCTGCTTCTTCCATGCGATGCAGCGCGGGAAACAGCGAACCCGGTTTGACCTGGAAGGTCCCCCTGGTGATCTGCTCGATCCGGCGCGAGACCCCGAGGCCGTGCAGCTCGCCGAGCCCGAGCGATTTGAGGATCAGGAGATCGAGGGTGCCTTGCAGCAGATTGGCGGGCGTTTCCGACATTCGGGGGTCACCTATAGAGGCTCTGTAGGAAGGATTGGATTCGTCGTATAGAATGTCAATAGGAAATGCTGAGTTGTCGACATTCCAGGCCGGCCACTACGAGGAGCACCTGGTCGCCGAAACAGAAGCACGCGGCGGCGCGTAGATTCCTGCTATGGAACTCCTTCGCACCCGCCTCCGTCGCTCCGCTTACGACGAGGTCATCGCCGGCGTCCTCGGCGGGCTCGCCGAGTTCTTCGGGGTCAGCGCCAGGCGAGTCCGGATCGCGTTCGTGATCGCGACGATCGTCTCGGGCGGCCTGGGCATCATCACATACCTGCTGCTGTACTACGTCATGCCCGACGATCTGTCGCGAAGCCCGTAGGGCCTGAATTCCTGCGGGGAGCGCCTAGTCGAAGAATCCGCCGCCCATTCGCGGGTTCACCACGTTGTTGTAGATCGACCCGAAGGTGTAGCTCAGGCCGAGATTCGCGAAATAGCTGTAGGTCGTGCCGAGCTGGAACTGCCGCGTCAGCTTCTCTTCGGGCGTGAAGTCCTTGAGCGCCAACCCGAACTGATCGTAGATGCGCTCGTAGTATGCGAACCCGTTCAGGCTGAAGCCCTTGAAGAGCTTGAGCGAGAACTCTCCGAACGTCGACAGTCGGTACTTGGAGCGATCGTGGAGATAGCTCGTAAGGGCCGATCCGACATCGATCGAGCCCCATGTCTCGCGCGTGCGTACGGTCATCAGTAGCCGCTGCAGGGGCATGCCTTCTTTGGTCTTGAAGTAGATCGTCGTGTCGCGATACGCGAAATGCGCATAGCCAATGTCGTACTCGAGTAGGAGTTGGCGTCGAGTGGATTGGCTGTACGGGAAAACGTTGTACTCGACGGCGGGCAGGACCCGCACCGCGTGCAGATAATTGCTGTACGTGGACGACGACACGCTTCCGCGCAGCCCCGCGGACCAATGCTGGGTCAACGACTTCACCTGCAACAGCGAGGCGCTGTAGTTCCGCTGGATGTTCACGAAGGTGGTGGTGTCGTCGAGATCGAACTCGTTCTGATTGTAGTTCTCGTACCCGAAGATCTCGGTCTTCCATTTCTCCGTGACGCGGTTGGCGCTCACGTTTCCGCCGAAACGAAACGACTTGAATTGCTCCTCGCCGCTGCTGGAGCCGTTGACTCCAATCCGGTATACCCACGCCTTCCACTTGTCCTTTTGGGGCGACGCCTGACCGCTCTCGGTCTTCTGATCTCCAAATCCGATCGTGAGGCGCGCGCCACCCGGGGTTCGCGCGAAATACCGGACGAGCCCCAGGCGAAAAATGCCCGCGAGCCCCTTTCGCTGTTCGTCCTGCGACGAGGCAGGCGGCGACACGTACTTGAGCGTGTCGTTGATCCCCGCAAACTGGCGAAGCCCCAGGAACGTCACCGTGAATTCCCTTCCCCCGGATCCGGTCTGCTGGGTCGTCACGAGTATGTGCACGTCGGCCACCTGACGGTCGCGCACCCAGTTCACCATCGTGAGCTCGGTCCGGAAGAAATCGAAATCGCAGGCCCCGAAATCCTGGCAATCGAGGTAGACGCTCATGGAAGGAGTCGTCGCGGTGGGCGGCTCCTGGGCGAAAACGACGCCCGCACCAAGACACAAGAAGAGCGCGATCGATTGGAGCATTCGGTTCACCCGCTTTGGACGTTGCAACGGCTGAATTCGTTTACTGCCCGGGCAAAGCTACAACGACTACTACGCCCTCGGCGTGCGGGATGATTCGCGCGCACGCAGGACCGGGACACTAGAGCGTGAACCGGATCATCCGCGCGAGGCGCGCCATGATGCCCTTGGGACGCGGCACCAGCTGATCGAGCTCTTGCTTCGTGTCGATCCACGTGCTGCGC
The DNA here is from genome assembly GCA_040902075.1 of Gemmatimonadaceae bacterium. Lineage (GTDB taxonomy): Bacteria > Gemmatimonadota > Gemmatimonadetes > Gemmatimonadales > Gemmatimonadaceae > DASPMP01. Next base: position 13,013 of record JBBDXZ010000156.1, on the reverse strand, counting down.
GCCATCAGATAGTAAAAGTCCACGAGCCCTGTGGCGGCGTGAACGCCCGAGACGACGAGGGTCGCTTCGCCGTCCAGCATGAGGCCGCGGGGATCCTGGTTCTGGGTGCCGACGCTGAAGTAGAAGCTCACGGCTTTCCGGTCAGCCGCGGAGAGCCCCTGCTCGTATCCGCGGAGGATCGCGTCCGCGGCGCGCGGCGCGCTCGAATCCATCCGCGGCGTGATCGCGCCCAGTTGCTCGGCGAACGTCGCGGTCTGCTGCGACTGCGCTCGCATTGCTCGCGCGAGCACAGCGTCCCATCCCGGCTGACGCACCAGCGCGGCGATCGCGCCGGGCCGAGCGATGAGCTGAGACTTTTGGTGCAGTTGCGGCGCGCGCGGGCGCTCGTCCTGCGCGAGCGCGGACGCGCTCTTGCCATCTTCGGCGGTCTGCGCGATCGCCCGGTCCAGCACCGCGAGCGTGGCGTCGTCGAAAGGAATCAGTTCGCGGATCCACGGCGCGCGCCGGAGTCCCTCGCGGACCTCACGCGCTCGTCCCGGGACATCCGTGATCGGGGCGCGCGCGGTGTAGAGGCCGACACGCAGCTCGCCGCCGGTCTGCCGGAGCTGCTCGCGCATCCGGTCGCGACTCTGAAGCAGTCGCCACATGACGTCGTGCTGCAGGGCAAAGATGGGCGTGTGCGGGTTGGGATTGTTTGGCGTCGACGGGGAGATGACGAACACGCGGCAACCGCGCGCGGCCGCGCCGGCGAGCATCGCGGCCCAGGTGTCGCTCACCCAAATGGGATCGGGCACGACGATCACGCTTCCCGGCGGCGCGAGATTGTAGAGCATCGCGCGCGCGACGGAGGATTCCTTCTCCCCGAACCCCGGCTCGTTGTGCACCAGGAGCGCGCGTCCCACGTACTCGCGCGTCGAGTCCGAGAGCGTGAGACTCTTCGCGGTCTTGAGCGGCCCCGGAATGTCCGATTCCGACACGCCGTTGCCCAGGAGCGCGCGCACCGCGCCGGCCCTGGCCTCGAGCGCGGCCGGCCCGCGCACGCTGTACCCGCGATCCTCCCAGGTGGGGCTCGCGTAGTGCTCGCCGATCCCGACACCCATCACCATCATCGCGCCGCGATACGGATCGGCTTCGGTCACGTCGTACACCACGATCTTCCGGTGCTCGCGCATGATATTGTCCGGCACGAACGGGAAGGGCGGCACGATGTGGTGGCTGCGGAACGAGAAATCACTCGGCAGCATGACGTTGACGTTCACCCTGACGGCGTCGGGCAGCCAACGATCGCCGCCGTTGGCGGTTGCGTCCTGCTGCAGACGCCACGACTTCCTCACCGCCGCTCGCAATTCTTGCTGTCGCCGCTGAAGGTGGGATTCACGCGCCGAGTTCCTTCCCGGGAGCTTGATCCTCGCGTGCAACGGATTTTCCAGGATGTCCATCCAGAGCCGTCCGTTGCGCCTCTCGTAAAAGAACTGGTCGATGAAGATCATGTAGATCGGCATGACCCGAGTACTGTCGTACCGCTGCACCGCCTGTGTCAGCGCGGGTAAATACGCGTCGGCGACCATCGTGTACGACACTTCGTCGAGCGACTTGGTATCGTCGCGCTGGCCCGCGAAGTCGTGCGTCCACAACAGGTGATAGTCTCGCGCCGCGAGAATCGAACGGGCGATCTCCAACGGCAGGTCCGCGCTGCGGAGATAGGAAAGCGCGTTTTGATCCGTGAACGGCCTGCCGACCGCGCGCTCGACGAGCGCGTCTACTTCCGCCTGCTCGTCGTACTGCTCCGGAGTGAGGGCAAGCTGGACCGGCAGCCAGACGAGACGCGAATCGTGTGATTGGCGGAGCAGGCTTGCATGCGCCGACTCGATGATACCGAGCCATCGCGCGTGCACCGCGCCGGCCCGCAATTGCACGTCGGCGCTCGCGCGCAACGTGTCGCGCAGCCAACCCGCAAAGCGGGCATGCGCCTGTGTCGTGAGGGGACGAATGCTCTTCTCGCTCTCTTTCACCTGACCGAAGAGCGAGTCGAAGGGAACGATCACGTCATCGAGCAAGGCCGCCCGGGCGTGCCGCGCAATGGAGTCACCCAGCGACCGGTCGTTGGCGGCGATACGAAACGCCTCCGCGAGTGATTCGGCGTACGCTCGCGTGACGGCGGCGTAGCTCGCCCCGTAGTTCAGTCCCCCGCTCTCCTCGGGATACAGATTCGTGTATGCGAGGAGCATCGCCGCCGCTTCGGAGACGCGCGCGAGCGCGGTCTCGGCGTCCGCCGGGAGCCGTGCCGCCGATAACTGCATGCGCGGGAACGTGGGCGGCTCGACGTCGGTGGCTGTTGGCCTCGTGCGTCCGGCCAACGGTTGCCCGAACGGCACGTGAATGCCGACGTTGAGCGCGTCCCCGCGCCCCGGAAGCCAATCCACGCGCAGCATCGTTCCCCGCCCGAGCAGACCACCGCGCAGGACCGCCGTTTGGAAGCTAAGCACGCCGTCGATCTGCCGACTGCGGCCGTCCCAATCGGCACCGGCAGACAAGCCGATGACGCGCATCGTGGCGAGCAGGCGGGCACCCGGCTGGACGCCGGGATCAATGGTCGCATAAGCCTCGCCCGCGAGCCCGAAGATGCCGATCACGGGGTTGGTAATATGACGGTGAACCCCGGCGCTGAGGGCGCCACGCCATGCGTCGTTCGCGGCGCGGGTCCCCGCGGGCACCAGATACGGCTCCCAACGCGGTGGCTGGCCCATCGAAGGCGTTTCGTTTGCGCGTCGGGGAGTTTGAGCTGTTGCGGCGCCCGCGAGAATCAGCAGGAGGGCGATCACCGTTACACTTGAACCTGGCACGCATGAGGCTGATTCAAGGCGCATGCCGCAGCGGCTTTTGCTGGCGGTCCCGAGCGTACAATCCCATCTTGATGGATGCTTCGCCACTCTGGCACCATGCGATCGGGCCGTATCTGGCTCGGCGTCGAATCTGCCGGGGACATTCACGGGATCCTGGACGAGGCCCGCGATTGCAACGCGACCGACGTCCACATCATGGCGCAGTCCCCCGTCCTGTTCCGAATCGATGGTGAGCTCGAGCCCTACTCGGACGAGATCCTCAGCGCATCGATGGCTCGGTCGCTCGCGTGCGGGCTGCTCTCCGAACAACAGGTGACGACGCTCGACGAACAGCTCGACATCGACTTCATGTGCGTCGACACCGACCAGCAGCGCTATCGCGTGAACGTCGGATGGTTCAATGGCGCGACTGGCGCCACGATCCGGCTGCTCCCGAACAAGCCCATTCCTCTCGAAGACCTCAGGCTCCCTTCTGTCGTCGAAGACATGACGCACCGGGGCAAGGGGCTGATCCTCATCACCGGCAGCACGAGTCAGGGAAAGACGACGACGATGGCGAGCATGGTGGACGCCATCAACCGGCACAGCCGGAAGCACATCGTCACGATCGAAGATCCCATCGAGTACCTGCACACGAACATTCAGTCGCTGGTGCGGCAGCGCGAAGTCGGCCGCGACACCAAGACATTCTCGTCGGGCCTCCGCGCGGCGCTGCGACAGGATCCGGATGTCCTGCTGGTCGGCGAGATGCGGGACTACGACACCATAGAAACCGTGCTTCGGGCCGCGGAGACCGGCGTTCTGGTGATGTCCACGATGCACATCGTGTCCATCGAGAAGCTCATGGACCGGCTCCTCGCGTACGTTCCCTCGGGACGCGAGAACATGATCCGCACCATGGCGAGCGAGTCGCTGCTCTGCGTCGTTCACCAGGAGCTGCTCCCCACGGTCGACGGCGGCAAACGGGTGGCTTGCGAGGTCCTGGTGGGCACGCGGGCCGTGAAGAACCAGATCCGGTCCGGAACGGACTTGCAACTCCGGTCCACCGTCATGGCCGGCGGCGGCGTCGGCATGCAGACCATGTCCGCATCGCTCGATACGCTGCTGTTCGACGGCATCATCAGCGAAGGCGTGTACCAGAGCGTCATGAAGAACTACCCGTCCAACAGCGGATGACCGCGGCGGCGGATACCGAATTCCTCGAGGGGCTGCGGCGCGCGCTGGGCAGCGACTATCGCGTCGACCGTATGATCGGAGAGGGAGGGTTCGGACGGGTTTACGCCGCGACCGACGTGCGCCTCGGCCGCGACGTCGCGATCAAAGTGATTCGGCCCGAGCTCGCCGGCGCGCGCGCGTTTCTCGACCGGTTCCGGAAAGAAGGCACCGCCCTCGCCAAATTCCGGCATCCCGGCATTGTCCCGATCTACGACATCCGCGAGCAGGACGGGCTGATCTACTACGTCATGCCCCTCATCGAGGGCGAGACCCTCCGGACGAAATTGGAGCAGCGGTCCAAGCTCGCGCCCAAAGAGACGCAGCGCATCCTCATCGAGCTGTGCGACTGTCTCGCCGCGACGCACCGCGCGGGCATCGTACATCGCGACATCAAGCCCGACAACATCATTCTCGAGGGCTTCTTCAACAGCGCGCTGCTCATGGACTTCGGCATCGCGAAGTCCATCGAGGACTACTCGGCGACCATCAGCGGCATGATGCTTGGCACGCCGACGTACATGTCGCCCGAGCAGGCCAGCGGCGACGAGCTGATCGATCATCGATCGGACATCTATTCGCTGGGGGTGCTCGGCTACCACATGCTCACCGGACGGCCGCCCTTCGTGGGACGCACCGCGCATCAAGTGATCGCCGGCCACGTCTCGGAGAAGCCGCAGCCGATCAGGAAGTTGAATCCCTCGGTGCCGAAGATGCTTGCCGATGCCATGGAGCGATGCTTGGAAAAGGAGCCCGAAGACCGCTTTCAAACCGCGATGCAGCTATCGGAAGTGTTGCAGCAGGTGACCTTCGGCATCGAGGCGGAACGGGTGGCCCCGGAAACGCGCAACTACGCGATGCCCTTCTTCGCCGGGTTGGCGCTCGCCTGCGACGTGGTAGCGTCGCTCGGCGTGAATACCATCGCTGCGCTGTCGACACGGGAGCTGTGGTACTTCACGGGCGGGTTCGCGCTGCTGGCGATGCTTACGTCGCCCATCGCGCGGGCGGCTACGGAGCCGCTATCAGAAGAGGTTCTCGAGCGGATAGCTCGATGGCGGGGACGGCTACGGCTTCGGAATGGGTCCTAGATTCGGAATGGGTCCTAGATGATGAAAGGGGATCCCCTGCACTACGTAAGAGCCAGCCAGCTAGGAGCTACAGCCTGCTCCGAAGAAATTCAGGTGTCATCGGCTGCAGCCATTGCGACAACAATCGCATCATGTCCGTCAGCATCAGCACGCCGACGAAGAGCAGCAGCACGCCTGCCGCCCTCGTAGTCCATACGAGCGCTCCACGATACCGCTGAAAGACTCCGATGAACCGATCCACCATCAGGGCCGCGAGCACGAACGGCAGAGCGAGCCCCATCGAGTATGCAAAGAGCAGGACCAAGCCGCGATCGAGGTCGGCGGAGCTCGCGGTATACGTCAGCACCGCCCCGAGTATCGGCCCGATGCACGGTGTCCAGCCCGCGGCGAACGCCATCCCCACGAATACCGTCCCCAGGTAGCCGAGGGGTTTCGTCGCAATGTGCAGCCGGCGCTCGCGCGCGAACAACCCGAAATTGAAGACGCCGAGGAGATACAGCCCTAGCACGATCACGAGCACGCCGCCGATCCTGCCCACCCACTCGCGGTTGTAGCCGAGCATTCGACCGATCGTGGTTGCCGTCGCGCCAAGCGCGAGGAAGATGATCGTGAAGCCGGTGATAAAGAGCAGCGAATGGACGAGCGCGATGCGGCGGGAGCGCTGCACGTCCTCGAGTGTCAGGCCGGTGACGAATGTGACGTAACTCGGGATGAGCGGGAGAACGCACGGCGACAGAAAGCTGAGCAGCCCGGCCGCGAAGCTGATCGCTATGCCGACTGACGCTGCGTTTTCCATGTCGGCTCAGCCACTGATCGCGCGCTCGATCGCATTCGTCAGCGTCGTGTCGCCCGGTTGGATCGGACCGGTCTTGCGCCAGCGGAGTACGCCCTGCTTGTCGATGAGGAATGTGGCGGGCACGCCGATCACGAGGAATTGCGTGGACACGTTCTCCCCCGGATCGCGCCAGATCGGATAGGTCATCTCGAACTCTTTCATGAACTCTTTGATACCCTCGTCGTTCCCGTCAGCATCCACGCTCACGCCGACAAGCTTCAGCCCTTGGCCCTGGTACCGCTCATGGAGCGCGCGGAGCTCGGGGATCTCGTCGCGGCAGGGATGGCACCAGGTTGCCCACACGTTGAGCAGCACGACTTTGCCGCGTTGGCCGGCGAGCGAAACCGAGTCGCCGGACAACGAGACAGTACTGTAAGCGGGCGCAGGAAGACCGACGTCGACGCGTCCCGGCCTGGCCGCGCCGTCGTCGCTCGTGCATCCGGACAGCAGCGCCGCCGTGATGAGAAAGCGTTTCACCGAATGTTCGCGAGCGACAGACGCGCGACCTTCACCGCGGAGGGGCGCCCGGGAGCGGTCCAGGCGAAGAACGCGTGCTCACCCGAGATCATCATGCGTGGAAACCCGCTCGCGCGCGACGCGGAAGACTGCGCGACGATCATTGGCGCGGCGGACTTTCCGTTGCGGTGCACGCGACGAACCAGCACCGCGGCCGTGTCTCCACCGGTGCGCTCGATCCAGCTGACGAGCGCCCCGCCGTCGGGCAGGAGCGCGACGTCCGCTCGCCCGGCGGGAGTCCCTTCGTCGATGCGAATGGGCTGCCCGAACTTGGCGCCTGAATTCGACGAGAAGGCAAGCTTGACGCGCGGGCTGTCGTTCGCCCCGGTGAACCACGCGAGCGCCACGCGCGCGCCGAGCGCGTCGATCGCGGGTCCATTCACCGGGCAAGCGGCAATCTTCCAGCCGTCGTTGTGCGCCGCAACAGGCGCCGTCCATTTCTCGTTCACCCGGCGCACGACGTAGATGTCCCGGATCTCGTCGGGCGAGCGATCGCGATAGGCGATGATCGGCCCATTGGATGTCATGGCCGCGGACGTCTGACAGCAGTCGCACGCGCGCTGGTCCAGCGGCACTTCGGCGCCCGCCTTCCCGGAGCCGTCGAGCGTGGTCGTGACCACCATCATCTCGTTCCGCGGGCTGTGTCCTTCCTTGCTGAAATTGCGTCCATCGAGCCAGACAGCGCCAAAACGTTCTTTCTCGGGCCAGAGCGAGACGAATCCATGCTCGGTGTTCGATGAGTCACGGTGCGGCGTGATCGCCGGGCTCCACGTCTGGCCGTCGTCACGCGATTGCGAAACGCGGACTCCGTAGGCGTAAGTCGCCCGACCGGTACGCTGGAGCCAATGCGCGACCAGGCGTCCGTCGCCCAGCACTTCTATAGAAGGAAAGTCGGCCCAGTTGACGAAAAAGTCGCGTCCGCTTCGAATGGTGCGCGCGCGCGACCAAGCGTTGGCATCGAAGCTGGAAAAACGGAGCGCGAAGCCGGAGTCTGCCGGCTCGAGCCAGCTCATATACACCCGCCCGTCGGGACCGACGGCAAGGTTGGGCTCCGCGCTGCCTGGTCCCGCTGGACTGACGATCGTGTCGGGTGCCGCTAGGGGGTGTCCGGCGCGTGAAACACCCAGCAGCCCAACACCATCGGCGGTGCCGGCTATCACCGCAACGCACAGAGCAGCAACGAAGAGGAGCTGGCGCTTCATTCCGGGAATCTAGCGCGAATATCAGGCAATTATGGGTGACGGGACGTCTGTTTTTGTGGTTAGAAACGTATGGGTCCGCTACCATGTAGCGGGCTCACTTTCCGAGTAACCCTCATTCTCCCGAAGCGGCGATCCTGTAACGGGTTGCCTGACCGGAATTGAGTCGTCAAGAAGGCTTGCAGGGTTGTGGTCTAGCTCATAGACCGCAGGCCCTGCTGCGTCGCATACTTCCACGAGATCGAAGGCGATGCAGCCACTGTTTGGACCGGCGGGGACAATGGCACGTGCGGGCGAGGGTCAGGTTCAGGGGCGAAGCAGCCGAATCCCTGATCTGCCTTGCAGTTACGCGTACACGGTCGCAGGTTAGACCGTGCGATCGCGGCCATCCGAGGTGAGAAACATTTGGGGACGGGCCCGCCGGTATGGCGGCGGCTTGGCCGCATTTGTCACCCTCGCGATCGTCGCCGCGACATGTAGAGATCTGACCACGGCGCCCGAAGTGGGCAACGTGGTCATCCAGTACGCCGACACGTTCACTGTGACGCTCCCACAAAGCGGTGTGGGCAAGCAGATCACGCTCAAGGTCGGCTCCGAGCTCGCGCCGAAGTTCGACGTCATGATCGGGCTGAGCAAGCAGCCGCGCGCCCGCTATTTCTACTCCGTAGGCACCGGCGGCAAGATCGAAGTCCGGGACAACGGCAACCGCATCTTTATCGCTCAACCGGGACTGGATACGGTCATCGCGACGTTGGTTGGCGCGACAATCGGCGGAAAAACGAACGGGGCCAAACTCGCCGATACCGTCTTGGTCTCCGCCAAAGCCGATTCGATCTACGTCGAGAAGAGGATCGTCAACTTCGACGCCCTGACCGCCGCTGATACACTGGATGCGGCCGCGCTCGACGTAAGTGACGTTCCAATACCCGGCACGGCGATTCAGTGGACCTCGCTCGACCCGACAGTGGTGGCCGTAAATTCGCCCAGCCCGGGAGTTGGCGTTCTTACCTCGGTCGGGAATGGGACGGGCGCGACAGTCAGAGTCGTGTTCGCGGACGTCGACACGGTCAATATCGCCGTGAACGTGACCCAGGTCCTCACCAAGGTTGCGATTCGGACACCGCAGGGAAAAGGCGCCCAGCCAAACGAGTTCGTAACGATCGGCGATACGATCGGAGTGCGCGCGATTCCCGAGGATCGCAGAGAGCAACCGATGGTCGGATTCAATCAGCCCTTGACGCTGGCTGTCAGCAATCCGCTGGTCGCGCGAGTGGCCCTTGTGGGCAGTGATTCGGCGCTGCTCATCGCAGCCGGCAATTCAGGCGAGAGTAACACCAACCGGCTCTTCGTGTCGGGACTCACGACTCCTGTGTTCAGCGACACGCTGGATATCAACGTCATTCAGAAAGCTACGACCATCAGCATGACGAGTCCGCCGTTTACGATCGCGTCGGTCGGCGGAACAAAGGCGAATATTGGTGCGGAGGCGCGGGACGCCCGCGGTAATGCCACGCCCCTGACCGGCATCTCCTGGACCTCCGATAACATCGGCGTAGTCGTCGTGATCGCGAACGCAACGCCTACCACCGTCACTGCGACAGGAGTCGGAACCACCAAGATCCGAGCGACCCGCGACGGCATCCCAGACTCGCTGACGGTCACAGTGACGAACGATCCCGCCCGGATCGAGCTCATCCCGACGAGCCTGTCCATTACCAGTCTCCAGGATACGGTTCAGTTCAGTACGATCGTTGCCCGCAACGCCAACAACGACCCGCTCAACATTTCTCCGACGATCACGTCGTCGGATCCCGCCGTGGTCCAGGTCCAGCCTGATGGCCGCAAGATGGTCGGCAAGTCCATCTCGAGCACTGCCTCCGTCACCGTCACCGCGGGCAGCATCTCGACGCAGGTTCCGGTTACGGTCAGAGATCTTCCGTTCACGCTGGATCTCGCGAACGACACGCTGCGGCTCACGAGCATCGGTCAGCAGGACAACACGTTCTCCGCGGTCTTTACGAATAGGCTCGGCGCCTCCCTGCCAAGGGACGCCGCGGACTGGAGCAGCAAAGACGTCTCGATTGCTCGAGTGTCTGGAAACAATGACGGCACCGTCACCGCAGTGGGACCGGGCATCACGTATGTCCTGGCCGTCAATCCCGGCGATCCGAACAGACGGGATTCCATCGTCGTCAAGGTCACGGACGTCACGACGTCGCTGTCGATCTCTCCTTCCCCGCCGCCGACGCTCGCGGCTTTCGGGTCGACGCAGAGCTTCACGGCAACGGCGACCAATGCGCTTGGTAACGCACCAGTCGGAACCCTGATTCGCTGGTCGGTCATTTCTGGGACGGGCTTCGTTTCGATCGACTCGGTTACCGGAGTCGCGACCGCCGTCGCGAACGGCACCGCGACGATCCAGGCCATCGAGCGAAGTAGCGGCGTTACGCGCACCGTCCCACTTACCGTCGCCCAATCAGTTTCGACTACCCGGTCCACGATCATTCCCGCCGCGACGACGATCACGGCAAACGGCACGAGTTCGACGGTCGTCACCGTGCAGCTCAAGGACGCGAACGACAACAACATCGCGTTCGGCGGGTCCACCGTCACCCTCGCGGCATCGGTCGGCACATTGGGCGCAGTTACAGACGCCGGGAACGGGCGCTACACCGCGACGCTGACGTCGTCGACGACCAGCAGCACGGCAACGGTCACTGGAACGGCGAACGGCAGCGCGATCAGCAATAACGCGCTCGTGACGTTCGCGGCAGCCGCGGCCGCGAAATACCTGGTGACGTCATCGAGTTTGACGCCGACCGCTGGTACTTCGGTCACGATTCGCGCGCAGCTCGCCGATGTGAACAACAACGCAGTCGCGACGGCGGGCAATACCGTCCAGTTCTCGAGCACGAACGGCGGCTCGTTCAACCCCGCCAACGGTCAAGCGTCTACAGACGCGACCGGCGTCGCGCAAATCACATTTACCACGAGCAACGCCGTCGCCTCGCACACGATCAAGGCAGAGACAGGCGGCCTGACGGGAACGAGCGCCGCGATCAATTCTGTCGCGTCTGGACCGACGGCGTATGTCGTCACCCCTGCGTCGACAAGTCCGGTTGCCGGCAGCATCGTGACGATCACGGCGCAGCTGCGCGATGGAAATGGGAACCCGGTCGCGCTGCCGGACCAGGCCGTCGCCTGGACCAAGTCGGATCCGAACGGTTCGTTCTCCAGCGGTGGCGTGCCCACGACCAGCACGAACACGAACGCGTCGGGTGTCGCCACCATCGACCTCACCACACACACAGCGTCGGCGACCGCGACAACCGTTAGGGCGACGACAGGCGGTTTGACCGGACTCACCTCGACGATCACGACGGTCGTCGGGCCGGCGAGCGCGGCTCAGACGACCGCCGTGGTGCCGGGCGGCACTGCGGGATCGCCCACGACGATCACCATCCAGGCCCGCGACGCGCAGGGGAACCCCAGAACGACGCCAAGCGGCACGGTCGTCGTGTCGGTGACGGGTGCAAACACCGCGACGCCTCCGGTCACGGAGGTCAATGGCACCTACACCGCCATTTACACGCCGACGACCGTTGGTGCAGACAACGTCTCGATTACCCTCGGCGGCACGACGATCGGCGGTGGTCCGTACTCGAGCAACGTCACTGCGGGCGGCGTCGCGAGCTTCCTGGTGGAAGGCGGTAGTCCGATCGCCTCCCAGACGGCAGGCACGAGCTTCAACATCAAGATCACGGCTCGCGACGCGAACGGTAACACGGCAACGAGCTACACGGGCATCGGCAATAGTGTGGACATTTCGTCCACGGGCACGCTGAATCTCGGCGCTGGCACCACGGCGACTTTCGTCAGCGGTGTCCTTGCTTCGCACACCGTCAGAGTCGTCAATACCGGCAGCTTCACCATCACCGCAACGCGCACATCGGGCGGCACACAGTTCGGCACCTCGAACACCTTCACTGTCAACCCTGGCGCGGCAAACGCGATCGCGATTAATGGCGGAGATGGGCAGTCGGCGACGGTCGGAACCGCTGTGGCAACAGCTCCCTCGGTGTTGATCACTGACGCAAGCGGGAATGCGGTGCCGGGAGTTGCGGTGACCTTCGCCGTTACCGGTGGTGGTGGTGCGATCACGTCTCCGACCGGAAACGTCGTTACCACGAATGCGGCCGGTGTTGCGGCCTTGAGTTCATGGACTGTGGGATCGGCCGTCGGAACGAACAACAACACGTTGACCGCGACCGCGGGCACTCTCGTAGGAAGTCCGAGGACTTTCACCGCGTCCGGTACTGTCGGATCCGCTCAGAACATCATCGCCAACAGCTCTACGACACAGAGCGCAACGGTTGCGACAACGTTCAATGCCGCGCCCGCGTTGCCGTCCGTCGTCGTCCGAGACGCGAATGGCAATCCGGTCGGCGGCGTGAGCGTCACGTTCAAGTTGACAGCGGCGCCGGGCACCGGTGGCGTGATCAACGGCGGCACAGCGGACGTGATCGTCGCGACCAACGGCAGCGGTGTCGCGTCCCTGACGACGTGGACGCTCGGAAACGTGCCGGGCACCAATAGCGTCGAGGCGTCGGTTGCGGCCTTTACACTCTCCGGTGAGCCGCTCGCCTTCTCCGCAACTGCTACCGTGGGCGCGGTCAGCGCCGCCCAGTCGAGTGTGGTGCGAACCGGTGGAACGGACATCACAGCAAACGGCGTGGCGACGTCGCAGATCACCGTCACGGTCCGTGACGCGCAGAGCAATGTGATCCCCGGTCAGACCGTGTCACTGGATGACGGCGCGGCCTCCTCGACGATCACGGCCCCCAACGGAACGACGTCGAACAGCGCGGGCCAGGTCGTGTTCACCGTGACCAACACGGTGGCTCAGACGGCGACATATACCGCGACTGTCGGCGCGGTCACGATCACGCCGACGGCATCCGTGGTGTTTGTACCCGGACCCGCGTCAGCCACTACGTCGACGGTCGTGCGGACGGGTTTGAGTCCGATAACGGCGAACGGCGTCGCGAGCTCCACGATCCGCGTCACGCTGCTGGATGCGCAGAGCAACCCGGTGTCGGGGAGAACGGTGACGCTCGCGCGAAGTGGAAGTACGTCCGCGATTACGCCGGCGAGCGGCACGTCGAACGGCTCCGGCCAGGTGGACTTCACTGTCACGAATACCACCTCGGAGACAGTGACGTATTCGGCGACCGCCAACGATCCAGGCGCGATCACGATCACGCAGACGGCCCAGGTTCAGTTCCAGGCGGGGACGGCGAGCAATCAGATCGCGCTGACG
>JBBDXZ010000155.1:0-11475 GCA_040902075.1 Gemmatimonadaceae bacterium | reverse complement strand
GGCGTATAGCGAGTCGTAGTCCTCCAGTCGCAGGCCGAACAGCGGGAAGGCGTCGATGAACGATCCTCGCCCCGCGACGATCTCCGCCCGCCCACCAGAGATGAGATCGAGTGTGGCGAACTCCTGAAACACGCGCACCGGGTCGGCCGCGCTCAGTACCGTGACCGCACTCGTGAGACGGATGCGTTTCGTGCGCGACGCGGCGGCCGCGAGAATGATGGACGGAGCGGAATCGAGGAAATCCTTGCGATGATGCTCGCCGATTCCAAACGAATCCAGTCCAACCTGATCGGCATATTCGATCTGCTCGATCAGACTGCGTAGACGTTCCGATGGGCTGATCGCGCGACTGGTCTCGTCGTGCGCCGCCGCGAAACTATCAATCCCGATTTGCACTGGTGGCCTCCTCCAACGCGAGCTCGCTGATGCGCGGCATCTTCCCTTCCATGTATCGCTTCGACAGCCCGATGAGATCCGTGCGCGTCTGACCCACGAACGGTCCGTGCATCACGATGGGCACCCCCTGGCGCTCACCGGCGTACAGAACGAATCGCGCGCCGCTCTCGCCGGCGGTGACACGCACCTCCGCGCTCGACGCGTCGGACTCTCCGTTGCGAAGCCATCCCACCTGATCTGCCGCCACTCGCGCTCGCTCCGTGCCGACAGAGACGCTTCCCTTCAGCACGTACAGGAACCCGTTGTACGAAGCCGGAACATCCTGCACGAACTCGGCGCCCGCGTCCATCCGGACATCGACCAGCGTTACCTGCACGTAATTGTGCGTCGTCGCCCGCGCGCGCCCCGAGCTGCCGCTGTAGACGCGTGCTTCCACTCCCGGTTCCCGGCGCACCGGCGCTGAATCGGCGACGACATGCTCGAACCGCGGTGCCGCCCAACGTGACGCGCTCGGCAGCGTGAGCCACAGCTGCAGCACGCGAACCTTGCCGAGCGGTACCACCTGTTCGTTGTGAATCACGCCACTTCCCGCGGTCATCCACAGTCATGTCCGCAGTCATGTCCGCAGTCATGTCACAGGTGGAGAGGGACGTCGCCGGATCGCGGCATTCGCCAAACCGCCGAGTGCTCCCGCGCCCAACACGATCCATGTGATCGCCGGCGACCAACGATCCGTGAGACCCAACCACGCGTCGAGCGAGAAGGTGCCATAACCCGTGAGCGCGAGCCCGAACGCGGCCGCGACATAGAGCAGCGGCACCTCGATGCCGTTGTCCGCGGCGAACAGTCCGTGTTCCCAATGCACGGTGATCATCGCGACGATCATGACGGAGATCATGAGGGCCGGACCGATCGGGCCGAGGAAGCCGAGTGCGACGAGCAGGCCGCTGGTGATCTCCGTAACCGAGGCCGCGGCGGCAAACGCACGGCCGGGCCGAAAGCCCAGCTGCACGAAGAACTCGCCTGTCGTCTTCAGTCCATAGCCTCCGAACCACCCGAACAACTTCTGCGCGCCGTGCGCCGCCATCACGAGGCCGATCACGACCCGCGCGACCAGCAGTCCGAGGCTCAGCGTCGCCAGCTCCACTCCATTTGCGCCCATAGTGCGCTCCCTGCCATTGTAAGTAGTATACGGTTACTGTTCGTAACTAACAGGAATTCGCGGGGGCCGCAAAGAAGGCACTTGAACGTGCCCCAGACACATCGGAGTAACCAATGGGCAAATCCACCTCGAAGCGGCCGGCCGAGCTCGAGTACACGCCAGCGAACTGTCACGCACGCGAGGTACTCGCGCGCATCGGCGATAAGTGGTCGGTCTACGTCATGCACGTCCTCGGCGACGCGCGGACCTTGCGCTTCAACGAGGTGCGGAGCCAGGTGGATGGCATCAGCCAACGCATGTTGACGGTGACGCTGCGCGGGCTCGAGCGCGACGGACTGATCGCGCGCAAAGTGTATCCCGAGGTTCCGCCGCGCGTCGAGTACAGGCTCACGCCGCTCGGCGCGACGCTTCGTCAACTGGTGCGCGGACTGGTCGATTGGTCGGGAGCCCATCTCGCCGAAGTCGATGCGGCGCGGGCCGCGTACGACGTGCGAAACCGGGGGCCGGCGCTGTCAGAACCGCTGGCGCGTCCTACGCCGCCGCGTCGCGGTCATCAGTCGCGCACCGCCGGATAACGTGCGCGTGGCACCACGCGGTGCAGAGGCCGTCGCTACACCAGATCTTCGACCCGGCACGTGAAGCCGGGCAGAACATCTTCGCCGTCGAGCGTCGCGTCGGCGACAACGAGTGATTCGCTGCCGTCCGCGCGATACACACGCGCCATGCGACGGTCGGGATCGATGACCCAGACGAGTCGGCTACCAGCACTCAGCCAGTCCGAGACCTTCGCCAGGACTTCGCCCGCGCGATCGTCCGGCGACAGGACTTCCACCGCGAGATCCGGCGCGATGTTGGCGTAGCCACGAGGCATCGGACTCGGAACTCTGGCGGCGCTAATGAACCCCACGTCCGGCGCGCGCACCGTATCCGGGTTGCTCGACAGCTTGAATCCCGTTTCAGCCGCTACGACAACGCCGAGCCCATAAGTCTTAACGAAAGTGGCGAGCCTGGCGGCGAGCTCCATCGCGACGACACCGTGCCGGAACCCGGCCGGTTCGCGGACGATGAGCTGCCCGCGCACCAGCTCCGTGCGCTTGTCCTGGAGGTTCAGCGACAGCAGCTCGTCAGCAGTCATCAAGGCAGGCGTTGCCATGCGCGTAATGTAGGCCGAGGTCTTTTTCACAGGTAGCACAGTGGTGGCACGCGTCAACGCAGTTGTCAGCGCGCCATTCTCGCACTCGACAGACGCGTCGTCACGTCCGTGAAGCCGGCCGCCGCGAAGGCCTTTTGCAGCTCCGGCATCTTGGCGTTCATCGGGCTCACGCCCCGGAGGAAGGCCGCGTAGCGTTTTGCCATAAACACCTGACGTCAGGGTGCCGGACGGCCCCCCTGCTTCACGATCCTGCCGCCCAGCATGACGAATTGCACGCGCTCGGTGGCGGTGACGTCGTCGAGCGGATTCCCGGCAACCGCGACGAGATCGGCGAGCTTCCCCGCCGCGATCACGCCGCGGTCGGTCTTGCCCAGCAGGTCGGCCGCGCTCAGCGTCGCGGAGCGCAGCGCGGCCAGCGGCGTCATCCCGAGCTTCACGTAAACGCCGAACTCCCTGGCGTTCTCGCCATGCGGAAACACCCCCGCGTCGGTGCCGAACGCGACCTTCACGCCCTGCGCGATGGCTTTGCGCACGCTCGCGCGCGCAAGGGGAAGCACGGTTTCCGCTTTGCGGCGGATCTGCGCGGGAAGCACCGCCAGGTTGATGCGGTCCGCCAGATAGCTCGTGGGCACCAGGTACGTGCCGTGCTGCTTCATCAAGGCGATCGCCTCGTCGTCGAGCATCGAGCCGTGCTCGATGGACGCCACGCCGGCGCGCACCGCGGCCTTGATCCCTTCGGTGCCGTGCGCGTGCGCGGCGACTTTGATCCCGTGGCGCGCCGCTTCGTCCACCATCGCCTTCAGCTCCTCATGCGTATACTGCTGCGCTCCCACCGGTCCCTCGAGCGACAGCACGCCCGCCGTCGCGCAGGTCTTGATCACCTGCGCGCCATGCTTGATCTGGTATCGCACGGATTCCACCACCTGCCAGGGTCCGTCGGCGACGCCGTCCTTGATCTGCTGTTCCAGGACGCCCGGCGCGTAGCCGGTGACGTCGCAATGGCCGCCGGTGATGCCGAGCGCGTTGCGCGAGGGGACGACGCGGGGCGCGAGCACGTCGCCGCGATCCACGGCCTTTCCGAGCGCCACGGTGACGGAGCCGCCGAAGTCGCGCACCGTCGTGAATCCCGCCAGGATCGTGAGGCGTCCGTTGCGTACCGCTCTGAACGCGCCGTCGACCTCCGTCTCCATCACGGGATCGAGCAGCATCGTGGGGCCGATCTCGCCGCCGAGATGCGTGTGCGCGTCGATGAATCCCGGGAGGAGGGTGACGTCGCCGAGGTCCACCGCGCGCGCGTCGGCAGGTACCGAAGCGGGGTTGACGGCGGCGATCTTGTCACCCTCCACGACGACGCGAGCGTTCTGAATGATTCGTCCGCTCTCGACGTCGAGCATCCGACTGGCGCGTAGCACCACACGCTCCGCGGCGGCGGGAGGTTGCTGCGCGCCGGCGCGTGAGACACACGCGAGGGAAGCGAGGCATGTCATGACCAGCAGTCGCGCGCGAACCGTCATTGCCATCTCCAGGAATGTTTGGTGAGTGGAGGCCAAGCTGACGTACTTCGTGCGCCGGCGCAACGTGCGACTCCTAGTCGCGGGACTGCCATTCATGTAGTAGTGTGAGGTAATGATCGCACGAGTCTTTGCGGCGACGCTGCTGTTCGCGCTTCCTTCGGCCGCCCACGCACAAGTCCGCGTCACCTCGCTGGCCGAGCACGTGATCCTGCTCCAGACACCGCGCGGGAATCTGGTCGCTTCGGTGGGTCCTGAAGGCGCGGTGCTCGTGGGCGCGGTGGATACGATGAGCGCTGCCGCGATCGCGGACACGTTGACGGCGCGCGCCGGCTCGCCGCGGCGTTTCGTGATCGCGATGGCCGGTCTGGCGTCAGTCGGACAGGCTGATGCAGGGTGGGACCGGAGGGGAGCACTCGTCACGATGCAGGAGGTCGCGGTGCGCCGGATGAGCAGGGTCACTGCGCCGGGCCTGCGGCGCCCGCGCGGCGAGTTCTCGCAGTTTTTCTCGTTGGAGCTCAACGGCGAGTCCATACACGTGGTGCGCCAGGAGCCCGGTTACGCGACGTCGGATGTCCTGGCGCACTTCGAGAATTCCAACGTCGTCTATCTGGGCGAGTCGTATCCCGGCGACGGTTATCCGCGGATCGATTCGGCGCTGGGCGGCACGGTGGACGGCCTGCTCCAGACGCTGGCACCGTGGTCGCAGAGCGGCAGGGCGCGCTTCGTGGGCGCGAGGGGAGAGCTGGCTCTGGACGCGGACATACGCGCGTTTCGCGAGATGGTCACTGCGGTGCGCGACGGGGTGCGTACGATGAAGCAGGCGGGGCGCAGCGTCGCCGATGTGATCGCCGCGCGCCCCACCGCCCAATACGACGAGCGGTGGGGACGTGGCGTCGTGACCGCCGAAGACTTCGTCCGCGACCTGTATCGTGTCGCGCGCTGACGATCGGGACATTGGTCGACCGGCGCCGCCTAGTCGGCCCGCAGGGCTTCCATCGGACTCACCGCAACCGCGCGGCGCGCCGGGAGCCATCCAGCGAGCAGGGCCACCGCTTCGAGGACCACGACCACCCCGACCAGCACGAGGGGATCCCGCGCCGACGTCTCGAATAGTTGCGGCTCGAGCCACCGTCGCGCGCCGAGTGCGATGAGGATTCCGAGGCCGATCCCGATCGTCGCCAGCCCCGCCCCGCGCCGCACCACCAGGCCGGCGATCGCGGCAGGACGCGCACCTAACGCCATGCGCACACCGATCTCATGGCGACGCCAGGCCACCGCGTGCGCCATGATGCTGTAGAGCCCGAGCCCCGCGACGATGAGCGCCAGCGCCGCGCTGAGACCGAAGGCGACCATGCCGAGCCGGAAGGGGCGCATCTCCCCGTCCAGCCCCTGCGCCAGAAGGCGGACGTCGATGGAGCGAATCTCGGGATCGGCGGCCTGCAACGCCTGCTTCAGCGCCGGCCAGGACGTCGATGCCGCGCCGACTGGCCGCACGAGCAGCCAGCTCCCGCTGAACCCGCGCTCCTGTCCGATCGGGACGTAGTACTGCATCGACTGCTCCTCTTTCAGTCCGCTGCGGTGGACATCGGCGGCGACGCCAACCACGCGTGCGCACGGCGCGGTGCGACTCTGGATGTGGACGCACTCGCCGAGCGCCTGCCGCCTCGGCCAGAGGACGCGCGCCATGGTCTCGTTCACGATCACCACCGTCTCGCTTCCCTCGCGATCGTCGGCCGTGAATGCGCGGCCCTGCCGAATGACGGTTCCCATGGTCCCGAAGTACTCCTCGCCAACCGCGGTGACATACGGCCCGCCGCTCGGCAGAACCGGAACAGAGTCGCGTCCGGGCACCCAGATCCCGACGCTGACGCCGCCGTAGAAGGGCACGGTCACCGAAATAGCCGCCCGCTCCACGCCGGACACCTGCCGTGCGACATCCACCAGTGTGCGATGCCTCGTTCGTTCCATCGCGCCGGCGCGCGCAATCCAGTCACTGAACGTTTCGGCTGCGTTGCGTGGAATGCGCGGATAGCGCAACTCGATGGCCAGCACGCGATGTGGCTCCATGCCGAGGTCCACCGCCTTCACGCGCTGAAGGCTGCGGAGGAACAGTCCCGCGCCGACGAGTAACACGACGGAGAGCATCGCCTGCACGACCGTCAGACCGGATTGGAGCGCAGAACGCGTCTCGCCACCGCGGTTGCCGCCGCGCAGCGCCTCGCTGACCTGCGGTCGGCCGGCCTGGATGGCCGGCACCACCGACACCAGCGCCCCAGTGAGCAGCGTGAACGCGACAACGGCGCCCAGGATGCGCGGGTCGAGGATAGTGAAGGCCCACGCCCCGGTTGGGAAGAGCGCCCCCTGCACCACCGGCTCCACCAGCGCGATCACCACGAAGCCAAGCAGCGCCGCGCCGGCGGCGAGGATCAGGCCCTCGAGCGCGAGCAACCGCATGACGCGCCCTCGACCGGAGCCGAGAGCGACGCGTACGGCCAGCTCGCGCCGCCGCCGCGCCAGGCGCGCCAGCAGCAGGTTGGCCACGTTGGCGCAACTGATGAAGAGGATAATCGCCGAGATTCCGGCGAGCCATCGTGCCAACACGGACTCGAACGATTCGCGGGCTGTTTCGTCGTACCCGATCGGCGCCGCGAGATACGTGGCGCCTCGCAGCCAGCGCGCCCAGGTCGGCAGGGACTCCTCGATCTGCATTCGGTGCGCAGACACATCAGCGACGGCGACCTCCATCGTGACGCCGGGCCTGAGTCGCGCGACGAGCTGCATGTTCTGGGAGTTGCGCGAGGCCATGCCGATCGGCGTCCATGCGTCGACGCGGCCGAGCTCCGGACCGGTGAACCCGGCAGGCGCGACGCCGACGACGGTGTACGGCCGGTCGTCGATCGCGAGCGCCTTGCCGATGATGGCCGGATCGTTCCCCAGCTCCGTTCTCCAGAAGCGTTCCCCGATCACGACCACGCTCTGGGCGTCCTCGTCGGGTCCGAAAAACCGCCCCAGGTATGGCCTGACCCCGAGCAGTCCGAACATCTCGCTGCTCATGAGCGAGACCGGGCGCATCTGGGACTCCGCGCCGCTTCCGACCATGGCGTTGCTCACTCGATAGGCGCCCATCGCTTCGACGGAGCGCATGCCGTCGCGCAGTGTGGTGAAGGCCGTGTGTGGCAGCCACGGCGTCGTCCGGAGACCGAGTGGTGGCTGGTCGACGCGACTGTAAAGACGCACGAGGCGTTCGGGGTCACGCACGTGCTGCGGTCCGCGGAGCAGGACGCGATCGACGACGCTGAACGCCGTCACGTTGATGCCGATGCCAAGGGCCAGCGTCACGAGGATGAAGGCAGTGACCGCCGGCTCACGCATCAGTCGCCGGGCGGCGTAGCGGGTGTCCTGCCAGGCGGCATCCCATCGTTCGTGCATCCGCATGTGTCGGTTCCGGTCGAGGGCGACGTTGTGAAGGTCCCGGATGGTGGTGTCGTGCTGCGCGAAGAGTCGCCACGCTTCCTCTCGCGCCTGCGCCGGTGTGAGCCCGGTCCGCTCCAGTTGCTCGGCGCGCAAGGCAACGTGGAGCTCCATCTCCTCGCGCAGGTCTCGCGCGGCGTCCGCGCGTCGCCAGGTATCGAGGTGGAAGAGACGACGGATGCCCGGGCGCAGGAACGTCATGAGCGGGCCGCGCGCGGCGTGGCCGTCAGGATGTCGGTCATGGTATCCGCGTAGCGGAGCCACTGCTCGGTCTGCGCCTCCAGGCTGGCGCGGCCCGCGGCGGTGATCTTGTAGTATCGCGCCCGACGATTCCCTTCGGTCACACCCCAGGCGGCGTTGACCAAGCCGCGCCTCTCCAGCCGGTACAACGCCTGGTAGAGCGCCGCATCCTCCAGCGCGAGGCGCTGCCGCGACCGGGCCTCGAGCCAGGTCATCATCTCGAAGCCGTGCATCGGTGCCCAGGTAAGCGCCTTGAGCACCAGGACATCGAGCGTTCCCTTGAGGACGGCGAGCGGTTGGGGCATGGCGGGTTCCCGGTTTACTTCTAAGACACTTAGACAAGCGGGAGGGTTGCGCGACCGCAAGGCTTCCTTCTCCGCAAGAGTGCCCCTGGAGCGCCGTACTGGGGCCGCATTAAGATGGTTTAAGGTTTCTGCTCTGGTGAATTCGCGAGGACGCGCCATCTTGGGATCCATATGCTGACGCGACCTGAGCTTCGGCAGCCCCGTATTCTCACAATCCTGCCCAATGAGTGAGCTGCAGCCTTTCTCGGCATCCCCCCTGGCGGCCTATCGGGCCGACATGAACGGTCGCGATACACCGTTCGGGCCCCAAGATGATGTTTGGCTCGCTGCGGCGATCACACTCCACCTCGCCGCAACCGCTGGAGCGGCCACTCGACAGCATCACCTGTACGAATCTCTGGGTATCGCCATCGACCTGCTGGGCGACGAACAGATCGATGCGTACGTCCGCCGAGAATGGCAGGGCGATCGCAGTTACGTAGAGGCAATGGCCATCCTCGCCGATCTCATACATGACGCCGGCGCCCTGCATCTTGCCGCAATCATGCTCGACGATCTCGCGTTTGCCGCACCGGACCTTTCTATGCTGGAGCGAGGCCGGATCCTGGCGCTCCGAGCCCGCGTCGATCGAAAGATGGGCAGACTGGACGATGCGGTGGATCGCTACCAGTACATCGCTGCGCTTGGAAAACGGGCGCGGAGCCCGGAGTTGGAGGCCCGCGCGGAAGTCGGTCTTGCCGCTGTCGCTCAGCTGCGCGGCAACCTTCCGGATCTGCGCTCCCATTCGCGACGGGCCGCCGAGTTGTCGGAGGCGAACGCCTACAGCAATCTGGCCCGCCTCGCACAACAGGGACTCACAATGGCTGCAGCGAAGACCGGGGAGTACGACGAAGCATTGATTGCCGGTTGGAAAGTCGTGCAGTTATCGAATGGTGATGCACTGCTCGAGGCGGAGGCGCTGCAAAACCTTGGTCAACTGATGTTGGAGGCGGGACATACCGCCGTGGCGCGAGCGAGCTTTGCCGCCGTCATGACGCGCCCCGCGCCGCCTCATGTCCTTCTGCCAGCGCTGGGCGGGCTCGCGCTGGCGAGCGCGCGTCTGGGTGGTGAAGCAACAGTGGAGTGGTGCGTGCGTGAGGCGTGGCGCGCGCTTGGTTCAACCGTACCCCGATACGAGCTCGCCGCGGCGCTACTGGAATGCGCCGTTGCCCTCAGCACATTTGGACGACACGCAGACTCGGAGCGCTACAGAAGAGCCGCGCTGGACATCGCGCAAGGGAACGGCTTCCATGAATTGGTGTTCGGCGCCGCGGACCTCGAAAAGGCCGGCGCGGCGCCCGCAGCCAATCCGCCATCATTTCGCCCATCGGCGGCTGCCGTGGCTCGCGAGCTCTCCGCACTCGAGCCGGAGCAGCTTCCGACACACGTCGAGTTCGAAGCTGCCCCGGCATGAGGACAGGTCAGGACTCCTCGTTGCAAACGTAGACACCGTTGATCACGATCCAGCCATATGCGCACTGAGTGGTATCACCGTCTATCGCGCGAAGCTGCCGCGGCAGGCGAGTGAGACTACCCGCTGGTTGGGTAGGATGGCTGTCGCACGCGGCGATTGTCGCGACGGCGATAAGACCTAGAGCGAGGGCAAGGCGACGCTGGTTCGGACGGGACACGGACATGACACGCTCCGACGGAGTGGGAGGGCTCTATCTGTCACTGGCCGGACAGCCGCTTCGTTATGAGTGGTGAACGGGCGTTACACCACGTAACCGCCAGTCAAGCGGACGTCGTGGTCGTCGCATGTGGTCTCTCCGGGCACCAGCGTGCTTATGTGGTCGACGGCCTGCGGCGGTACGCCGATTGTCAGTTCATCGACTCGTTCGACGATCTGGATCGCATGCTGTCCACGCTCACGCGCTGCGACGCCTTGGTCCTGGCGCCTCAGGATCAGCGCGGACGGGACGCTCTCGGCACGGTGGAGCGGGTAGCGCGCGACTGGCCCGGAACGGCCGTGGTGATTTTTTGTCCGGCGAGGACGGATCCGGCGCCCTCGATCCGACAACTCATTCTGGCTGGCGCGCATGAGATCGTATTTGAGGGCGTCCACCCCACCGCGGCAAAGCTGGCGCAGGCCGTGGAGAACGCGCGCCGCGAGTGCGCGGCCGAAACCGTGTTTCTCCGGCTCCAACCCCTAATACCGGCGCAATTGCATTCGATGGTGCACGCCGTTGTCGCCAGACCCGATATTCTCACGTCCGTCGCCGAGCTGGGCGCGGCACTCGGCGTCCACAGGAAGACACTGGTGAATCGCTGTACGCGATCCGATTTTCTTCAGCCGGCGGAGCTGATCATGTGGTGCCGGCTCGCCATGGTCGGTCACATGCTCGAGCGCACCGGGTCCACGGTCGAGTCCATCGCCCTGACGCTGGGATTCGCGTCGCACACGGCGCTCAGGAATCTCGTGAAGCGCTACACGGGACGGCGGGCGACGGATATCCGCCGTGAGGGCGGCTTGGCGCTCGTGCTCTTCGCCCTCGGCAGGCGTATCGAAGCTCGGCGCGGCCGCGAATTGCCCATACCGTAACGCTGGGCTGCCGGGATCTCGCCACCATAGCGGAGACACCGCAATGGATGGTCGACATGGAGGCACCGACAGTAAGCAAAGCGACAGTCCGCGACATCGGTTCGACTCGCGCGGCGAAACGTAAGCGCGACGACAACGGAGTCCGCACCGTGACCGCGCAGCTCAGCGTCGCCGACGGCGCGCTCGCGCGCCTGTTGAACGTTTCCGGTTCGCAGACGGATTTCGTTCTTGCCTCGGCGGACGGCTCCACGACGGTTCGCGTGGGACTCGCGGTGTCCTCTGTGCCCGACGCCGAGTTGGTGCTCGGGAGCGCAGGAGTGGTGCTCGACTGGGCCCGGTCGACGATCATGCGGGGTGCGAATTGCGTGTCGCTGACGCGAATGGAATTGAGGCTGCTGGTGGTGCTGATGGACTCCGCGCCCGCACCTGCCACGCGCGAGCATCTGATCGCGAGACTGTGGCCGTCCGAATCCTCGCGTGCGCAGGAGCTTGATGCGGCCCTGCCTGTCTGGATTTGTGCGTTGCGACGGCGTTTCGCGGCGATCGGCCTTCCGCACGCCATCAGGACGGTTCGGAGTACGGGTTACGGCCTGTGCCTCTAGTGTGGATAGCTGAATTCCGAAGCTGTCGGAGCGGCCAACTTGCTTGGCCGC
>JBBDXZ010000154.1:0-11476 GCA_040902075.1 Gemmatimonadaceae bacterium | reverse complement strand
GATCTCATTTCGGGTGGGCGAGCGGAGATCATCGCGGGGCGAGGCTCGTTTATCGACGCGTTTCCACTGTTCGGCCTGCGGCTCGAGGACTACGACTCGCTGTACGCCGAGAACCTCGAACTGCTCCTGAAGATCCGTGAGAACGAGCACGTCCACTGGTCCGGGAATCATCGGGCGGCGCTGACAGGCCAGGGGGTGTACCCGAGACCCATGCAGGATCAGTTGCCGATATGGGTGGGGGTAGGCGGCACTCCGAAATCGTTCGCTCGCGCGGGCGCGCTCGGACTTCCCTTGATGGTCGCCATCATCGGCGGTGAGACGCGGCGGTTCCGTCCGCTCATCGATCTCTATCGTGAAGCCGGCCGGGAAGCAGGGCACCCGCCCGAGCGGCTCAAGGTCGGCGTACACTCGCTCGGCTACGTCGCGGCCACGACGCAGGAGGCCGCCGACGATTTCTTCCCCGGCTACGCCCGCGCGTTCACTGACGTCGGGAAGGAGCGCGGGTGGCGTCCCGTGACCCGTGCGGATTTCGACGCGCAGCGAGGGACATACGGCGCGCTGCTGATTGGCAGCCCCGACGAAGTGGCGGAGAAGATCATTCGACACAGCGACGCGCTGGGCGGCGTCTCTCGCTTCACTTTTCAAATGAACGCAGCCTCCCTGCCTCATGCGAAGCTGATGCGCGCTATCGAGATGCTCGGTACGCGAGTCGCACCGGCGCTGCGGAGGGGGATGGCCGCTGCGTAGAGGAGGGACATAACTCGGCGTCGCTCGTAATGCCTAGTCCAACCGAAACTCTTCGCGCCAGAGGAGAAGCGGCGCGCACACGAGGGCGCCAAGCGCCGAAAAAATGAGCACCGTGGGGATTGGCTGCCACAAGTAGCCGGCTACCCCGCTCACGACGAAGAAAAGCCCGCTCGCCAGGGCGAGTCGAGCCGCCATGCGCTTGCCTCGCGCCAGCTCCCGCGCAACCAGGATGAGAACGAGCCCCGGAAGCGCCAGGGCGATTCCCGCGAAAGCGATGTTCACGACGAGCTGAGGCACCAGCCGCGCCGCAACCTCGCCACGTTCCGCCGCTCGCAACAGCGAGCGGATGTTCACCACGTCATGGAGGACACCGATGGCGCACGTAAGCACGCCCACGATCACGGCGGCATTGCGCGCGATTTGAGGGTGGCTCATGGTTGGACCCTGACGACGAGAACCATATCAGAGACATTAGCACCGCCCTACATTCAGCGCATGGTGATCAGACTTCTGCTGGCGTCTACGCTCGTCACACTCGCGTCGTGCGCGCAGACGCAGGGGCCGGCGTCGGCATCAGCCGTCGCAAACGCTGGCGATTGGCAGCAGCTCTTCAACGGGCGCGACCTGGACGGATGGGTCGTCAAGTTCAAGGGCCATCCACTCGGCGAGAACGTGCGCAACACATTTCGCGTCCAGGATGGGATGCTTCAGGTGCGCTACGACCAGTGGACCAGCTTCGGCGGTGAATTCGGCCACATCTTCTACAGGCAGCCGTTCTCCCACTACATCGTCGCCGCGGAGTATCGCTTCGTGGGCGGACAAGTCGCTGGCGCATCGGCAGGGCTCGAGTGGGCGATCCGGAACAACGGCATCATGGTCCACTCGCAGTCGCCGGAGAGCATGGCGCTGGGGCAGGACTTCCCGATGTCGCTGGAGGTGCAGCTGCTCGGCGGGTTGGGCCGGGGGCCGCGAACCACGGGCAATCTGTGTACGCCGGGGACCAACGTGCACTTCGGCGACACGCTCGTCACGCGGCACTGCATCAACTCCGCGTCGAGAACCTACGATGGTGACCAGTGGGTTCGAGTCGAAGCCCTCGTGCTCGGCGACTCGATCATCAAGCACATCGTGAACGGCGACACGGTGCTCGTCTATCGCAAGCCGGAGATGGGCGGCGGGAGCGCCAACGACATGCGGCCGGGCGTGAAGGTGGATGGCACGCCGATCAGCGAAGGCTACATCGCGCTGCAGGCTGAGACCGCGCCGATCGACTTCCGAAAGGTCGAGCTGCTCGACCTCGCCGGCTGCACCGATCCGAAGGCGAAGAACTATCGGCCGTACTATTTGGAGGCCATGCCCGCGCTTTGTCGGCATTGACGTACCAGCTATGTCAAGCGTTCGTCAGACGGGCGCCACAGCCTTTGCCCGCAACGATGCGACACCAGCGACGACGCACGAGGCTAACAGCATCGCGATGCCCGTGACGAATCCGTATTGTGGCGCCGCCAGACCCACGACGATCGTGATCAGTCCCGACACGACGAGGGCGGTTCCGAGCACCCGGTGTGTTACGCGCCACAATTGAGGATCTTCGAGGGTCCGTCTCGTGCGAACGCCCGCCACCCAGTTGGGACGCAACCGCGGCATCACGTTGCCCATCAGCAGCAAGCACCCGCCCAGCACGATCGACGCAATGCGGGCGCCGATGCCCGAATCCGTCAGCACGGCGGCCAGCAGCGCGGCATGAATGCCGAGCAGCAGAAGGACCACCGCCAGAACGATGGCGTCATAAGTCTTCCCGAAACGCTCAAACTGCTCCGGTTGCGTGACTTGCTCCTGCGCGTTGCGGAACAGGACCCGGGCAAACCGTTGCCCGGCCGCGGTGGGAGCCAGTCGAAATCCCATCCACACAACGAGCGTCAACGCGGGAACCAGGAAGGCGGCAACCCAGCGAGGCGCCGGCTCGTCGTCCTTCGGCAGCTCGAAGGGAACCAGCCCATCCAGTCGGAGGCTGACCATCTCCGGCAGCTGCGCGTAGACGGCGACGGAAGCCGCGATCGCGGCAACGATGAGCGCGGGAGGGAGCCACTTACGATCGACGTTTGGCATTGGAGCCTCGGGAGGTGGGCTGGAACCAGGTGAGAAGGTGCTCCACAGTCTCCTGGAAGACCGTCGTATCGATCTCGTACAGGATGCTCGAGCCGTTGCGCTCGGTGGTCACGAGCTCCGCGTCGCGCAGAACGGCCAGATGCCGCGAGATCGTCGCCCAAGCCGACGGGAACCGCTCGGCGATGTCGCCCGAGGACTTCGGTCCCGATCGCAGCAAGCGAAGGATTTCGCGCCGCGTGGGATCGGCTAGAGCTTTGAAAACCGCATCAGGCGATGCCATGGAGCCTGCCACCGATTGTCTAATTAGCTAATAAGCTAATTAACTAATGGCTCCTGTCAATAGCGCTAACTACGTGACGTTAGTCACTCCGTAGCGCTGCAACCGGATCGAGCTTGGCCGCGCGTCGCGCCGGCAAATAGGTTGCGACAAGAACCACGGCCCCGAGCGCGAGCGGGACCAGGGTAAATGTCACCGGATCGCTTGGAGACAGCCCGAACAACAGCCCGGCCATTGTCCTGGCCACCGCGAGCGCTCCCGCGAGACCGATCGCGAGCCCGATGATGCCGAGCTTCGCTCCGCCGCGCATGAGATGGCCGACGATGCCCTTCGGCGTCGAGCCGAGGGCCAATCGCACTCCCATCTCCCGGGTCCGCTCGGCAACGCTGCCAGCGACGACGGCATAGAGTCCCACTGACGCGATCAGCAGCGCCAGGAGGCCGAAGAATCCCGCGATCGCCGCGGCGCTGCGCGACGTCGCGAACCCACTGGCGACCGCGTCTCCCATCGTCGTCGCGCCGAATGTCGGCAGCGCCGGATCTATCGCGGCGATGATGTCGCGAAGGTGCGGAATGACCCGGGTCGCGCCGCCGCGCGTGTGGACGACCAGGGTTTCCCAGTCGCGATAGCGCTGCTTGACGGGCATGTAGACACGCGCGTCACCGACGTTGCCCAACATCACGAACTTCGCGTCCGCCAACACTCCCACGACGGTGACCTCGACACCTGAGGAACTCCCGCGGCGGGCGCGTTGGCCCAAAGGATCTTTTCCCGGCCACAATCTCGTCGCGAGTGAGCGGCTCACGATCATGACGGGCGGCGCACCCGCCGAATCGGCCATGGTGAAGTCGCGTCCCTCCTGTAGCCGCAGTCCAAGAGCACGAACGAAATCATCGCCGACAAAGCTGACGTCCGTGCCGATGGTGCCATCCCTGGAGTTCGCGAGCCCTTCGACGTACAGCCTTGCGCCGCGGTTGTACGTATCGAAAGGCGCGGGGAACGCGAAGCTGGCGGCGACTACGCCGGGAAGCTGCCGCGCACGGGACAGCACTTCATCGTAGAACCGGGCGCCGCGGTGTTCGTCGTACCCTTGCAGTCCAACGTTCACCGAGATGAGCGCGCGATCGCGAGGATCGAAGCCGACGTCGCTCGTGCGCGCAAGGATCAGGCTTCGTACGAACAGGGTGCCGCCCACGAGCAAGATGACGGACAGCGCAAGCTGGCTCACGACGAGCGTGCTGCGTACTCGAGAGGGGCGACCTGTGCCACGCGCCAATGCGGCGCCGAGGACGCTCGAGAGGGACGACGTCAGGCGCGATCGGCCGGCGCGCATCGCGGGCACGAGCCCAAACAGCACGATGGCGGCGAGCGCGATCGCGGCGGTGAAGAGCATGACGCGCATATCGGCGCGAGCGTCGAGCCCGACCTGGAACTGCAGTCGCGGGGTCAGGAAAGGCTCAGCGTAGACGCCGAGCCGCAGCACGAGCAGCGCCACCGCGAGTCCCGGGAGAGCGAGCGTCGCCGATTCCACGACCAGCTGCCGGGTGAGCCGTCCGCGGGGACAGCCAAGCGAGAGACGGATGCCGAACTCGCGAGCGCGCGCGGCGGCGCGCGCGAGCTGCAGGTTGGCGAGATTGGCGCAGATGATGAGCAGCACCAGAAGCGAGGCAAAGATCCCGAGTGCGGACGACAGCACCAGAACCACGGGTTTCACGAACGTCGGATTCTCGAAGCCGACCTTCGCGGGCGTGATGATGGCGCTCACGTTCGCGTTCGATGCGGGATAGGCCGTCTCCAATTGTCTCCCGAACGCGATCGCGGTCGCTTCGGTTCTCGCATGGTCGAAACCTGGACGCATGCGGCCAACGACCAGGAGTGATCCGCCTCCGCGTCCCAGGAGCATGCGAGTGGAGCCGGGCTGAATCACGCCGTGCATCCCGATCGGAACCCACATCTCCGGCCAGAATCCGAACATTCGCATCCCCCTGAAGCCGCGAGGGGCGACGCCTGTGACGGTGAACTCCGTGCCGTTGATGCGCAGGACGCGACCGACGACCGCGGGATCGCTCTGGAATCGCTTCCGCCACGATTCGTAGCTCAATACGACAAAGGGATTCGCGCCCTGCGGTGCGTCCGCGGCGGTGAAGAAGCGACCGGCAGCCGTGGGCATTTCCAGCACGGAGAAGAAATTCTCCGTCACCATCTCGCCCCATACCATGTCGCCCGCCGCGGTTCCCTGAGCGTTCGGCACGACCAGGTTCAGCGGCATGCCAGTCATCGCCGCAAGCCCCGAGAATGCGCCACTGCGATCGCGAAAGTCGACCAAGTCCTCGTATCCGAGCTGGTGGATCTGTCCCGTTTTCGTATCGCGGTTGAACAACGCAACCAGCTCGTGCGCCGCTCGCGCGGGCACGGGCCGCAGCAGAATGCTGTTGACGTAGCCGAACACGATCCCGTTCACGCCGATGCCGATTCCGAGCGTCACCGCCGTGGCGATGGCGAAGCCCGGGCTGCGGCGCATGGCCCTCATGGCGTATCGCAGGTCGCCAACGAAGTCGTCGAGCCAGCGCGCGCCGCGCTCGTCGCGCATCGTCTCACGGTGTGCGTCCAGCCCGCCGAACCTGATGATCGATCGGCGCCGGGCCTCATCGGGGGCGAGTCCCTCACCGATCAGGCGCTGCGTTTCCATCTCGAGATGGAAGCGGAACTCCTCCTCCATGCGCGCCTCCGCCGCCCGCGATCGAAAGATCGCTCGCACTCGCGCCAGGATGCCCTTTGTTCGGCTCATGTCAGTTCTCCAGCACCAGCTCGATCGTTGCGGCAAAGCGCTTCCATTTGTCCACTTCCTGACCGAGCGCGCGACGGCCCTGCCGCGTGACCGTGTAGTAGCGCGCTCGGCGATTGTTCTCCGTGGACTGCCAGTCGCTCTCGACGTCCCCGCGGTGCTCGAGACGCTGGAGGGCGGGATAGAGCGACCCTTGATTCACGTCGAGCCGGCCCTGCGACAGTTGCTGGATCCGTGTGCCGATCCCCCAGCCATGCATCGGCTCGAGCGACAGCGCTTTGAGGATCAAGAGGTCGATGCTTCCGCGTAACGCATCGGGCTCGGAGGGATGTCGCGTGGTCATGGCTGAACAGGACTCTTCTCTAGAAGTCGAGAAGAGTATTGACCGCAGTCCTCTAGAAGTCAAGAGAACGCCCTGATGTCAGGAGAAGGAATGCCGTTATGAAAGCTCAGCGTGGCGAAAGCAGTCAATCGTGTGGTCATTTACCATGCCGACGGCCTGCATGAACGCGTAGCAGATCGTCGAGCCGACGAATCGGAAGCCGCGCGCGAGCAAGTCCTTGCTCAGCGCGTCCGACTCCGGCGTCCGGCTCGGAATGTCGGCAAGCGATCGCCGCCGATTGACTCGCGGCGTGCCGCCGACGAATTGCCAGAGATATCGGTCGAACGAGCCAAACTCTTTCTGAACACGCAGGAACGCGCGCGCATTGGCGACCGTGCTGTGAACCTTGAGCCGGTTGCGCACAATGCCGGGATCGTTCAGCAGACGCTCGACGCGCGCGGCGCGAAAGCGGGCGACCGGCGCCGGGTCGAAATTCGCAAAAGCCCTTTGGTAATTCGGACGTTTCTTGAGGATCGTGGACCAGCTCAGCCCTGCTTGCGCTCCCTCGAGCGTCAGAAACTCGAACAGGACGCGATCGTCGTGCACCGGAACACCCCACTCGCGATCATGATACTCGATGTCAAGCGGCGTCCGAGGCCATGCGCAGCGCACCACACTCACAAGTCCCTAGCCCCTAGCCCTTGGCATAGCCCAGCGCGCCGTTGAGCCAGCGCACGAGCGGCAACAGCGACTCGAAGTCGCGCGCCAGACGCACCGGCAATCCCGCCTTGGTGACCTCCGCATCCGTCAACACACGGCCACTCGTGAATGATTGAAACCGCAGCCAGTGTGCGGCGGGGTGTGCTTCGTCATAGCCGCGCGGCATCCGCTTGAGCTTTGCTTCGTCGTCGAGCTCTCCGTAGCGTTTCGAGAGACCGCGTGCCATGCGATCGAACCCTCGCGGATCTTCCGCGATGGCGTCGCGCAAGCGGTTCAACTGCGGACGCGGGGGCATCCATATGCCCGCTCCGACCATGGACTTCCCGCCCGGCTGGAGATGGAAATAGAACCCCGCGCTTCCCTCGTTCGCTTCGCTGCCCACGCGAGTGCTCGCGTTGCGGTGATTGAACCAGCAAGCCGCGTGGGTCTTATAGGGCGACTTGTCTTTCGAGAACCGGACGTCGCGGTTGATGCGGAACATGGAGCGCTTAGGGTCGGCCGCGATTTCCGGCGCAAAACGCACGAAACGCGCGTTCATGTCTTCGATCAGCGCACGCATCGGGTCCCGCACCTCGCGCTCGTAGTCGGCGCGATGCGCCTCGAACCACGGCTTCTCGTTGTGCGTCGCGAGCTGCTTGAAGAATGTCAGAGCTGCCGGCGTGAACGTCATAGCCTCTCCGATTGTTGTCAGACGCCGACCGTCTGTTCTTCCACGAGACGCTTGAGCATCCCCAGCTCGTCGGCGAACAACTGCTCGAGGTTCTGCCCGTTCGACTCGGCGTCACCAAGAATTGCGGTAACCTCGTAAAGCGAGCGGCCGTCCGGAAGTCCCACGACACGTGTGGGCCACCGCTGAGCCGACTGCATCGTAGGCCCGCTCCACCAGTCCAACACGCCGCTGTCGCGATCGCCGGTGACGCCGAAATACACTTGGCCAGCGGGTGAGTCCACGATCGCGCCGTCGTCCGTGAGACGAATGTCCTTGCAGAAGTGGATCGACCAGCGGGGCATGTTGCGGAGATCGCTGACGGTGTCGAACACGAGCTCGGCTGGGGCGTCGACCACCACGTGAAAGCTCCGGACGTTCAACGGGCCTGACATGGTTCCTCGTTCCTGATGGGACACACACGATAATGCGAACCATGACAAGTTCTGGCATATTTGATCCCATCTTTGGCTGGCCAGCCATGCAACGCTTCGACCGCCTTGACCTCCTCACGCGGGTGCTCCGCGACCGACCGGGCATCACCGTCGCCGAGCTGGCGCGGGAGCTGGACGTCAGCGCTCGGAGCGTCTTTCGAGACCTCGATCAATTGCGCGAGCGTGGCTATCCCATCGAGGCGGATCGCGGCCGCGGCGGCGGAGTGCGGCTCCACGCGAGTTGGGGCCTGGGCAAGGTGCTGCTTTCGAGCGAGGAAGCGTTGTGTACGCTCCTGAGCCTCGCCATCAGCGAGAAACTCTCGTTTCCAATGTTTTCGTCGGACGTATCGCGAGCGCGCAAAAAGATCGTGGACGCGTTTCCCACGAACGAGCGCAAGAAGATCGCGCCACTGCGCGAACGCATCTTCATCGGGCGTCAGGCGTCGGCATCGGTGCGGAGCTCGTACGCGCGGCCCAACCCGGCAGTCATGCGGCAGCTGCAAGTGGCATTCGTGCGCGAGACAGTCGTCGTGGCCGACTATATAAAGGAAGCGGGAGAACGGTCGACTCGACGCGTCGAGCCGCACGCGATGCTCATCAATTGGCCGGCGTGGTATCTCCTGGGCTTCGATCATTTGCGCGGGGAACCCAGGACGTTCCGCTTCGACCGGTTTGCGTCGGTCGCGCTCGAGGAACACAGCGTCTTCCGCGCCCGCCCACGCGAGATCGCGACCGCGGTACTCGGTCCGAACTGCGAAGTGCCGCTCCACTCGGTGTGAGCGCAATGGCGTCGCCTGGATACAACTCCCTGCAATCGCTGACGGTCACGAGCCCTGCCGAATCGAGCGCCTTGTCACGTTGTCACACGTCCCATCCCTGATGGATGCAAACTGTGATCGGTCGTCGGGTATTCGGTGACTCGCACACACAACAAAGTGCAAGAACTTGCCAAAACGTGTTTCGCCGCAGAGCATACCGAATAGCATGCAACCACTCATCAAGGTCGTCGGCGCCTCGCTGCTCCTTCTTGCGGCCACCTTCCAAGTGGCTGGCGCACAACACGCTGTGCCGACGCCGGTGTTCCTCAACATCAATCCGTCTTGGTCACCCGACGGCCGGCAGTTGGTGTTCGAGAGCGCTCGGCATGGACGAATCGGCCTGTACATCATCAACGTGGATGGTACCGGGGAGCGCCGGCTCACCAGGAATATCGCGGACGACACCCATCCCTCTTGGTCGCCGGATGGTTCGCGCATCGTGTTCGACTCCAATCGCGACGGCGTGTGGAACCTCTACACCATCCGCCCGGACGGTACCGACGAGCGACGTCTGACTTATCCCTCCGGCACAGCTCCGTTGACGTTTGCGCGCCACCCTGCTTGGTCGCCTGATGGGACGCGCATCGCGTTCGACTCGGACAGGGACGGGGACGAAGAGGTTTATGTCATCAACGCCGATGGGTCGGATCCAGTTCGTCTCACGCGAAGCCAGGGCCGCGACGGCCATCCGGCGTGGTCCGGCGACTCACGGCGGATCGTGTTTGGATCGGAGCGCTCCGGCAATTCCGACATCTGGAGCATGAATGCGGACGGACGTGACCAGCGTGCGTTGGTGGTACACCCCTCGAACGAGAGCGGCGCGGCGATGTCGCCGGATGGGCGACGCATCGCGTTCTTTTCAGAGCGCGACCGCAAACCGAGACTATTCTCGATCAACCTCGACGGCTCTGGCCTGGCATCCCTTACGGCTGACACCAGTACGAGCTTCGAGCTCGAGTGGTCTCCTGATGGACGACACATTGCATTCTACTCTGATCGCACCGGCCTCTTTGAGCTCTATGTCATGAATGCCGATGGCAGCGATCAACGACAAATCACCCATACGCGCTACGCGAATGCCTGGCCTCAATGGTCGCCCGACGATCAGCGCATCGTGTTTGCGTCGACCCGTGATCGGGATTGGGAGATCTACACGATGAATCCCGATGGCTCCGAGGCACGGCGGCTTACATACAGCCCGGGACGAGACGCCCATCCGTTCTTTTTCCCTTCGGGCGCGCGCATCGCCTTTCAATCGCCCCGAAGCTATACCGATCCCAACGAAGTGGATCTGTACACGATGAATGCGACGGGAATGCGACAGCGGCGTCTGACGATCGGCCCGGGATTTGACGGTGTCGCGGTGCCATCTCCGGATGGAGTCACCATTGCATTCCAGCGCGGGACGTTCGACGCGCAGACGCGCACATACCACTGGGACCTGTTCCTCATCGATTCGCTCGGTGCGAATGAGCGACCGCTGACCACGAATCGCTGGAGCAGCCAGGTTCCGAGCTGGCATCCGAGCGGCCGGCAGCTCGCGTTCTATGCCGATCCGACCGGACGCGATCAGTTATACGTGATGGACATCGAATCGCGGAATGTCACTCGCCTCACTACGAGCGACGCGCAGGATACGGCCCCCGCGTTTTCGCCCGACGGCAAGTCGATCGCATTCAACTCGACTCGTAACGGGTCGCCGGACCTCTATGCGCTCGACGTCGCTACGGGCGTCGTTTCCCGTCTGACGAAGGGGCTTGGCGTACGCGCCCAGGCTAGCTGGTCGCGCGACGGCAAGAGGATCCTTTTCTCCGCGGCTGCGACGGGCCTCGATGAGGTGTACGTCATCAACGTCGACGGCACTGGCCTCCAGCGGCTCACGCGAGGTGGCGAGGGGATCAGATAATGCGCCACGGACCCTCGCACTCAACGCGTCAAATGGCGGCGCAGAAACTCCACGGTTGCGCGCACGATCTCTTCGGAGCGGGCGTCCGGTCCCGCAGGTCTGTCGAGACCGTGCGGCCCGCTCCGATGCAGGTAGAAGTCGATCCCGATCTCAGCGGCAAACGCCATGTTCATGAACCGGTCGATCGAAGAGTTGATCCCGGGAATGACGTCGCGTCCGCCGCGTGCGAGGAAGATTGGCGGCAGCCGGTCTGCGTTCGGCACCAGCCACCGCGCCGGCGAGTAGGACGCGAGCGCGGCGACGCGTTCGGCGGAATGCGGGCCACGGAACGGGCTGTGGACGCCGACGTGATTGAGGTCGAGGAACGGGTAGTAGAGCACCAGGCACCGCACGTACGGCCGTGGCTCGCGCAGGAACGGAGCGGCAAGCGGCCCGCCGGCCGAGTAGAGCGCGATACAGAGCCGATTGGGATCGAGCGAGTACTCGCGGGCGTGCTCGCGAACGTGACGCAGCAGCGTCTCCATGTCGTCGCCGGCAACGTCCACGTTGTCGTCCGTCGTGAGCCGGTGGACGAATGTCACGCCGACGAGCCCGGCGGCGGCAGCGAGCCGCCCCCACTCCTGATACTGCGGCCAGTCCTTCGGCCGCACGC
>JBBDXZ010000153.1:0-11631 GCA_040902075.1 Gemmatimonadaceae bacterium | reverse complement strand
CTTCGGGTGAGAACTCGACGTCGTCGCAGAAGGTCCGTGCATACGCAACCATCGCCGGCACGATCGCGAGCACGTCGCGCCGCGTCTTGCGGAGCTTGCGCTCGATGTGCAGGTCAGACGTCGCGAGGAACGTGTGGATGCGCCGGCGCGCCGCGGGCCCGACCGCCGACGCGCAACTCTCGATGTCGCGCTCGTTGGCGCGCGCGAGCCCACAGATCACCGGACCCGCGAGCGTGCCGACCTCGGAAGCGACCGCGTGCACCGCGTCCCAGTCGCCCTGCGATGAGGCGGGGAAGCCGGCTTCGATGACGTCCACCCCGAGGCGCGAGAGCTGCCGCGCGACCTCCAGCTTTTCGCGCGCGGTGAGCGAGCAGCCCGGAGCCTGCTCGCCGTCTCGCAGCGTGGTGTCGAAGACGAGCACCCGGTCGGTCATGCGCCGCCTTCGCCGGGCTGGACTTCCTTGGGTTGCACGAAGGGCATCATGCGACGCAGAGAACGTCCCACGTCCTCGATGGGGTGCTGCGTCTCGCGGCGCCGGGCGCTGCGGAAATTCGGCTGGCCCTGTGCGTTCTCGTCGATCCACGCCTTGGCGAAGCTGCCGTCCTGGATCTCGGCCAACAGACGCCGCATCGTGCGCTTGGTCTCCTCCGTCACGATTTGCGGGCCGGCGTGGTAATCGCCGTACTCCGCCGTATCCGAGACGGAGTAGCGCATGTAATTCAGTCCGCCCTGGTAGAAGAGATCGACGATGAGCTTGAGCTCGTGCATGCACTCGAAGTACGCGACTTCAGGCTGATACCCCGCATCGACCAGCGTCTCGAACCCCGCCTTCACGAGCGCCGACACGCCACCACACAGCACCGCTTGTTCGCCGAACAGATCCGTCTCGGTTTCCTCGTCGAAGGTCGTGCGCAGCACGCCGGCGCGCGCACATCCCAGCCCCTTCGCGTAGGCGAGCGCGTCGTCGAGCGCGTGACCGGATGCGTCCTGGTGGACGGCCACGAGTGCGGGAACTCCGCCGCCCTGGGTGAACACCTCGCGCACGCGATGGCCCGGCGCTTTGGGCGCGATCATCGTCACGTCAACGCCGGCGGGCGCGATGATCTGTCCGTAGCGGACGTTGAAGCCGTGCGCGAACATGAGTGTCTTGCCGGGACCAAGGTGCGCGCGAACGTGGTCGCAGTAGACCGCCGGCTGGGCGGTGTCCGGCACCAACAGCATGACGATCTCCGCTTCCTTCGCGGCGTCGCTCACCGAGAGGACGCGAAGCCCTGCCCCTTCGGCTTTCGCGCGGCTGCGCGACGATGCGTGCAGGCCGACGCGAACGTCGAGGCCACTGTCACGCAGGTTGAGCGCGTGCGCGTGGCCCTGGCTTCCAAAGCCGACGATCGCGATGGGCCTGCCGCGCAGCCGGCCGGTGTCGGCGTCCTTGTCGTAGTAGAGCTTCGCCGGGGCGCTCCCCCGGCCGGTTTCACGGGTTTCAGTCGTCGGCATGATCGTCTGCTCCGTCAGCCTGCCAGTGATGTGGGCCGGCGAATACGCTCCGGTCGCCGGTAGAGTCGCCCGTGACTTTGCGCACGGTGACAACGTCGACGAGGCGCCGAAGCTGCTCGACGAGCTGATCGATGTTCTCGGCATCGACGTCCACGGTGATGCGGTTGACGCCGGGCTGCTCCGTGCGCTTGATGACGAGCTGCTCGATGGTGAATCCGCGGCGCCGGAACAGGCTCACGGCGCGATTCAGCGCTTCGGGACGATCTCGGACCAGTGCTACGAGTGTGTGTATCATGCGGTGATCATCTCCCCTATGCTTTTGCCCTGCGGAACGATCGGAAACACGTTCGCTTCCTGCTCAACCCGAAAGTCGATCACGATCGAGTTGTCATACTCCTTCGCGTATTCGAACGCCGCCTCGACGTCGCCGGTCCGCTCCACCGTGATCCCGCGGATCCCGTACGCCTCGGCGAGCTGCGCGAAGCACGGGCCCGAGAGCGGCGTCGCGCTGTAGACGCGATTCTCGAACAGCTCCTGCCACTGCCGCACCATGCCGAGGTGGCCGTTGTTGACGATGCAGATCTTGACGTTGCGCACATTTTCCTGGCGGATGGTGGCGAGCTCCTGATTCGTCATCTGAAAGCCACCATCGCCGACGATCACCCAGATCGTTTCGTCCGGGCACGCGAGCGCGGCGCCAAGCGCCGCGGGCACCGCGAACCCCATCGTGCCCGCGCCGCCGCTGGTGATGTGCGAGCGGGGGTGTCGCCACTCGATGAGCTGCGCGGCCCACATCTGGTGCTGTCCCACGTCCGTGACGACGCGATAGCCGCCGCGGCCTTCGCCGAGGAAACGATTCAACGCCGCGTAGACGTCGTGCGGCATGAGGTGATTGGTGTTCGGGCGGCGCTTGTACGCTTGATGCGGTTGGTGCCGCGCCTGCAGCTCGCGGATGTGCGCGAGCCAGTCCGTGTTCGTCGCGTGCGCCGCCATGGCGCCTTCGTGGACGACCATTTCCTCGAGCATGGTGCGGAGCACGCGCTTGGCGTCGCCGACGATCCCGAGATGCGCGCGCACGTTCTTGCCGATCTCCGACCGGTCGATGTCCACGTGAATCACGGTCGCCTTCGGCGCGAACGTGGACGCCTTTCCGGTGACGCGATCGTCGAAGCGTCCGCCGATGTTGAACAGCACGTCGCACTCCTGGATCGCGCGATTCACGTGCACCCAGCCGTGCATGCCGGGCATGCCGAGGCTGAGCGGATGATCCTCGGGGAGCGCGCCCTTGCCGTGCAGCGTCGTGATCACCGGAATGTGCGCGAGCTCGGCGAACCGGCGCAGCTCGGAGGTCGCGGACGACTGAATGACGCCGTGCCCGGCGAGGATCAGCGGCCGCCGCGCATGGACCAGGAGCGCGACCGCTTTGCGAATGGCCGCCCTGTCCTCGTGCGCGTGCGCGTCCCGCTCCGGAGACAGCGTCGCGGCGTCGGTCGTTTCCTCCTCGACGCGTGCCTGCTGGGCGTCCTTCGTCACGTCGATCAACACCGGTCCCGGCCGGCCGCTGGACGCGATGTGAAATGCTTCGCGAAACACGGACGGGATCTCGCGCGCGTCCCGCACCAGGTAGCTGTGCTTGGTGATCGGAATCGTGATCCCGGTGATGTCCGTCTCCTGGAAGGCGTCCGTGCCCAGCAGCGCGCTCGGCACCTGGCCGGTAATCGCAACCATCGGCGTGCCGTCCATCCACGCGTCGGCGATGGGCGTCACGAGATTCGTCGCGCCCGGTCCGCTCGTCGCGATGCACACCCCCACGCGGCCGCTGGCGCGCGCGTACCCTTCCGCGGCGTGGCCGGCGCCCTGTTCGTGGCGGCAGAGCACGTGATGCAGCCGGTCGCGATAGTCATAGTGCGCGTGGTAAAACGGCATGATCGCGCCGCCGGGGATGCCGAACATCACGCGCACGCCTTCGCGGATGAGCGCCTCGCACATGATCTGCGCGCCAGTCAGCATGCGAGCACCGCTCCCTGACTCGCGTTCGTCACGAGCTTGGCGTAGCGAGCGAGCCAGCCGCGGGTGAACCTGGGTGGCGGCGATGTGAACGAGCGCCGGCGTTCCGACAGATCCGCGGCGCTGCATTCCACGTCGAGCGTCCGTTGACCGAGATCGATGGACACGATGTCGCCGTCACGCAGCAACCCGATCGGTCCCCCTTCGTCCGCCTCCGGCGAGATGTGGCCGATGCACAGGCCGCGCGTGCCGCCGGAAAATCGCCCGTCCGTGAGCAGCGCGACGGACGCGCCGATCGGCATCCCCTTGAGCAGGCTCGTGAGCGACAGCATCTCGCGCATTCCCGGCCCGCCTTTCGGGCCCTCGCGCCGGACCACGACCACCTCGCCTTCCGCGATGCGCTGCTCCATCACCGCGCGCACCGCCGACTCCTCGCCGTCGAAGACTCGCGCGGGCCCACGGAAGCGCATCTCGTGTTGCTCGACGGCGCCGACTTTCACCACCGCGCCTTCCGGCGCCAGATTCCCGAAGAGAACAGCCAGCGCGCCGCGCTCCGAATGCGGCTGGTCGATCGGCCGGATACACTCGGGATTGCAGTTCGTGACGCCAGCGAGATTTTCGCCGAGCGTGAGTCCGGTGACCGTCGGCGCGTCGAGGTCGAGGAGACCGGGCCTGAGCGACAGCTCCTTGAGAATCGCGGGCACACCGCCGGCGATGTGCACGTCCTGCATGTGCCATTGCCGGTTTCCATCCCACGCGGGCGAGATCTTGGCGAGGTGCGGCACTCGCTCGGCCACGTCGTTGAACCGCGCGAGCTGGTAGTCGAGCCCTGCCTCTCGAGCCAGCGCCAGCACGTGCAGCACCGTGTTCGTCGAACCGCCCATCGCCACGTCCAGCGCGATTGCGTTGTCGATCGCGCGCGGTGTGACGATGTCGCGGAAGCACACGTTGTCGTGCGTCATGCGCATCAGCGACTGCGCGGCGCGCTGGGCGAGCGAGAGCCGCGCCGGCGACGTGGCGAGAATCGACCCGTTCCCGGGCAGCGCGATCCCGAGCGCCTCGCAGAGACAATTCATCGAGTTGGCGGTGAACATGCCGCTGCAGCTCCCGCAGGTGGGGCATCCGTTCATCTCCAGATCCATGAGCCTGGCGTCGTCGATGACGCCCGCCGCGTGCGCGCCCACGCCCTCGAACACCGAGATGAGATCGATCTTTTTGCCTGCGCTATCGAGTCCGGCGGCCATCGGTCCGCCTGAGACGAAGACCGTCGGGATGTTCACGCGCGCCGCGCCCATGAGCATGCCGGGCACGATCTTGTCGCAGTTCGGAATGCAGATCATGCCGTCGAAGCAGTGCGCCCGGGCCATGGTCTCGACGCAGTCGGCGATCAACTCGCGCGACGGAAGCGAGTAGTACATCCCCTCGTGTCCCATCACGATGCCGTCGTCCACGCCGATCGTATTGAACTCGAAGGGGATGCCGCCCGCTTCGCGCACGGCCTCCTTGACCGCGCGCCCGAACGCCTGGAGGTGCACGTGGCCGGGCACGATGTCGACGTACGAGTTGCACACCGCGATGAACGGCTTGTCGAGGTCCGCGCTGCTCCGGATCTGACCGGTCGCGCGGAGCAGCGCCCTGTGCGGCGCCCGCTCGAACCCTCGCTTGATGATGTCTGATCGCATGTGATGCCCGGGACAAAGAGAGAGGCCCCTTCCAGGTGGGAAGGGGCCTCTCATCCTCGAGCAGGTCGCCCCTCCCGTTCTGTCGGGAGAGGCGTCGGTTGTGGCGCTACGCGATAGCGCTCACGTTCACTGGCTCTCCCCAATGGCTCACGAGTACCGCGAGCAGAATCGCGGTAAACAGGAAGAGGCTAATAAGTCGAGAACGTGAAGCGATGATCATATGCGCGAAAGAAAAGTTCCGGCCGGCAACTCCGGCCGAAGCGTGACAATACGGGCGACCACGAAATCGCGCAAGGGGAAGGCCGAGCGGGACCCCGCGTGGAACGCCGGCTAGCCGGTATTTCTCAGCCCCTGCGCGATCCCGCTCAAGGTGGTCGCCAGCACGGCGTCCACGGCGGCACGAGTGCGATCGTCATCATCCCCACCCTGCTCCCGCTTCCGTCGCAGCAGGGCGATCTGGAGCAGCGAGAGCGGATCGACGTACGGGTTGCGAAGCGCGATCGCCGACTGCAGCACCGCGTTCTCGCGCAGCAGACTCGCGCTGTCGCGGATGCGGAGCACGGCGTCCACCGTGCGCTCGAACTCGCGCTCCAGCCGCGACAGGAGCTCGAGATTGCCGCCGAGATTCCGCACGTAGGCACGGGCAATCTCGAGATCGGTCTTGGCGCAGACCATCTCGATCTTCCCCAGCAGGTCGTCGAAGAACGGCCAGCGCGCGGCCATGCGGCGCAGGACGTCCAGCCCCGGCGGTGTGGATGCGTAATGCGCCAGCGCGGTCCCGGCGCCGAGCCAGCCGGTGAGCATCAAGCGTATCTGCGTCCAGCCGAAGCCCCACGGGATCGCGCGGATGCCGGCGATGCCCGCGCCCGCGCCAGGCCGGTACGCGGGACGCGAGCCGAAGCGCGCGTCGGCCAGCTCGTCGATCGGCGTGACCGCCCGGAACAGAGAGAAAAGCGCGTCATGCTCGTGCACGAGGTCGCGGTACACGGCGAGCCCGCGCGCCGCGAGGTCGGTCATTGCCTCGCGGAACTCGCGCATCTCGTCCGCGGAGATGGCCTTCGGCCACTCATTGAACTCCTGCAGGAGCGTCCCGGCGAGCGTGACCTCGAGCGTGCGCTCGGCCACCGGCAGCAGTCCGAACTGCTGTGAGACGATCTCACCCTGCTCCGTGATCTTGATGCGCCCGTTCACCGTGCCGGGCGGCAGCGCGGCCAGCGCGCGGGAGACCGGCGATCCGCCCCCGCGTCCCACGCTGCCCCCGCGGCCGTGAAAGAGGTACAGCTCCACCCCCGCATCGCGAAACACCGCGGCGAGCGCCTCTTGCGCCCGGTACAGCGCCCACGACGATGCGAGGACACCGGCATCCTTTCCCGAATCGGAGTAGCCGATCATCACCTCCTGCCGGTTGCCGCGCGCGGCGAGCTGGCGGCGGTAGAGCGGGTCGTCGAGCAGGGCTCGCATCACCGCGGGCGCGCGCTCCAGGTCGTCGAGCGTCTCGAACAGCGGCACCACGTCGAGCCGAGACGCCGGCGGCTCGGCGCCGAGGTCAGCGAGCCCGGCTTCGCGCGCGAGGAGCAGGGCGCCCAGCAGGTCGTCCGGTTCCGTGGTCATCGAGACGATGTATGTGCTCGCCGACCGCTCGCCCATTTCCGTTTGGATCGTGCGCACGGCGCGGAAGGTGTCGAGCACCCGCGTCGTCTCCTCGGCGAGCGAACGCCGCGGGGTGATTGGTGCGCGCCATGCGGCGAGGTCGGCGAGCGCGGCACGGTGGACGTGGGCGTGCTCGCGGACGTCCATCATGTAGCCGTAGAACCCGTGCGCGCGCACCATGGCGATCAGGGGATCGATCGTGGTGCGGCAGGCATGCATGGCGCCGGCGCGCACGAGGCTGTCGCGCACGAGCAGCAGGTCGCGCTCGAGCTGCGCGGCGTCGGTGTATGCGGCCGGCTCGGCGGAGGGATTGCCGGCGTCACGGGCGGCGGTGAGCCGCCGCGCCGCCGCGACGCGTGCCTCCATCAGCGAGAGCTTGAGCCGCAGCGGCTCGTCGGCGTTGCGGCGGCGGTTCGTCTCGTACACCCCGGGGAGCAACGTACAGTCCGACTCGATCGACGCGCGCAGCTCGTCGGCGGGGGGCGCGATCGTCGCCGACACCGATAAACGCTCCACGAGATCGGCCAGCGCGCCGGCGTAGCGGCCGAGGATCGCGTAACTCGCGCGTCGCGCGGTCGCGATCGTGACTTCGGGCGTAACGAACGGAT
Source organism: Gemmatimonadaceae bacterium (assembly GCA_040902075.1). GTDB lineage: Bacteria > Gemmatimonadota > Gemmatimonadetes > Gemmatimonadales > Gemmatimonadaceae > DASPMP01. The sequence continues at coordinate 4,190 of JBBDXZ010000153.1, read as the reverse complement.
TGCCGTCGCGGTCTCCCCCAACCCAATTGCCTGCGCGGAGCGGCACGAGTTGCCGCACGGCGTCCGATGTCGTGTCGAACTCCTCCTCGAACGCGCGTACGAGCGCGTCGCGCGCGCGCGCACCCGCGTCGAGCAGGCGGGTCTCCAGGTACCAGAGCACCGTGCTCACCTCGTCCTTCACCGAGGGGCGGTCCTGCCGCACTTCGGCGGTGATCCAGAGCACCTCCACCTCACCGTCGAGCGCTTCCTCGATCGCACGACGCTCGGCGAGTGGGGCGTCTTCGCGCGCGAGCAGCAGGTCGGCGACGCGCGCCTGCAGCGCCAGCAGCGTGCGCCGCGTGGACTCGGTGGGGTGCGCGGTGAGCACCGGACGGACGTCGAGCCCGAGCATCGCGCGCTCCACGTCGGAGGCGTCGCGGCCGGCGGCGCGCAGCGAGCGCATCGCCCACCGCGCCGAAGCGGGCTGCGGTTCGGCGTGTTCGATCGTGCGGTATGCGCGCGCGCGGCGGACGCGGTGCACTTGCTCCGCCGTGTTGATGAGCAGGAAGAAGAGGGTGAAGGCGCGCGCGGTGACCGCGCTGCGTTCGATCGGAAGCGCTGAGACCCGCGCCAGCAGCGCGTCGAGCGAGGGCGCTCCGGGTTCGCCGTGGCGCCGCGCGCGGCAGGCCCGGCGCAGTGTCTCGATCGTCTCGAACGCCGCCTCGCCCTCGAGCCGGCGGATGACGCGGCCGAGCGACGCGGCGAGCCACCGCACGTCGTCGTGCAGCGGAACGTCCTCGCGGCGCACCGTGGGGCCGGCGCGCGCGTCGGCGCGGGGATCGGTTTTGACGGAGCTCTGTGGCATGAACTGACGATGAAATCGTGTCAAACAAACCGACAGGGGTGCTCGCCGGCGTCAAGGCACCGCCGGCCGGGACGTCGCGACTTGACCTTTGGCGGTTTCCATCGCATGATGCGGCGACCGGTCGACACACCAACATGCCATTGCCCGCCGTCATCCGTAATCTCATTCGCGTCTCGAATTGTCTCGCGATTCCCTCGGGGGCCGTCGCGCGACCGTCGTAGTGCCTTGTACGCCACGATCGAAGCAGACGCGGCCCCTCCGAAGAGGGGCCGTTTTCTTTTGTGTGCCCGTTGACCATGACATTCTGATGCGCAAGATCAACACAAGAAGTTTTCGAGTCGCGACGCGGTCGACCTTTCGTGAGATCAATCGCACGATCGTGCTCAACCTGATCCGCGAGCATCAGCCGATCTCGCGCGCCGAGCTGGCGCGCCGCATGAACGTCCGTCGGGCCGCCCTCACGCTGATCGTGCGAGAGCTTCTCGACAGCAGCGAGGTGATCGAGACCGGCACCGCCGTCGCCGCGCGTGGCCGCCGGCCCATGCTCCTGCGCATTCGGACCAGTGGCCGTTTGGCGATCGCCGTCGACGTGCGTCCAACACTCACCTCGCTGGCACTCGCCGACTTCGGCGGGACGGTCCTCGAACGTGACGTCTTCCCCACGCCGGCGCGGCCGGAAGATCTGGTGCGCGAGCTCGGCGTTCGCGTCCAGAAGTTGCTCGCGGTGGACGCGACGACCATGAACGGGACGTGCCACGGCATCGGCGTCGTCGTTCCTGGAATGGTGGACCGCCGCGGTGGCCGCGTGCTGTACGCGCCGCGACTCGGCTGGCGCGACGTGGATCTCCGGGATGCGCTCGCCACGCACGTCGGCATTCCCGTGTTCGTCGAGAGCGCGCCGATCGCGTGCGCGCTCGCCAGACTCTGGACGGTCACGAGTGACTCCCGTGCCGTCAACAACTTCGCGTACGTCAGCGTCTCGGACGGCGTCGGCGTGGGCATCGTGGTCAGCGGCGAAGTGTTGCGCGGCGAGGCGCACACCGCGGGTGAGTTCGGACACGTGTCGCTCGATCCGCACGGGCCGCTGTGCGCCTGTGGAAAGCGGGGATGCTGGGAGGCGTTCGCCTGTAACTCGGCTACCAGCATGCGATACATCGCCGAGGTTTCGGGTGGGGGAGCCCAGGGTGTGCGCGCCGGCGGACGTCGCGGGCCGCTTCTGGCCATCGAAGAGATCGTGCGGCGGGCCAAACGCGGCGAGCGCGCGGCCCAGGTCGCGCTGGCCGCGACTGGCCGCGAGATCGGTCGCGGACTGGCGGCCGTCGTGTGCGCGATCAATCCAAAGCGCATCTACGTCGCCGGCGAGGTGACCGCAGCCTGGGACCTCCTCGAGGCGCCGCTGCGCGCGGCATTGGTCGAGGGAACGCTCACCACGGCCGCTCGTGAGACGCCGGTGATCCCCGACCGCGCGCCCGGGGAGTATCGGCTGCTGGGCGCCATCGCGCTTGTCGCGGCGCCGAATTACGCGGCGCCGCGCGTCGGATAATTCGTCTCCGGCTCGGAGACGACAAAGACACTTTCGCCGAGTCGGGTGCCGACACCCGCGATGGCCGATCCGTCGAGGTCGTGATACGCGTGCTCTCCATGCTCGCTCACGTCCACGCCGGTGAGCTCGTCCCGCAGCGCCACGCGCACGCGCGCGACCAGTGGGATGCCGGAGAGAATCAGCGCGGTGAGCGGCGCCGCGACCGCCATGGTCGTGAGGACCGCGAGACCCTGCACGAACACCAGACGCGGATTGCCGGCCAGCAATCCGTCTGCGCCCGCCGGGTTGATCGCCTTGGTGGCGAAGACGCCGGTGAGCAGCGCGCCCACGATGCCGGCGACGCCGTGACATGCGAAGACGTCGAGCGCATCGTCCACGCGCGTCTGATTGCGGATCTCGATCGCGGAGTAGCTCGCGACAGCGCCGACCGTCCCGATCACGATCGCCGCGAGCGGAGTCACGTAACCCGCGGCCGGGGTGATGGCGACGAGCCCCACGACGGCTCCGGTCGCGCCGCCGACCGCGGTGGTGCGCCCATGTCGTAGGGCGTCGATGGCGAGCCACGCGATCAGGCCGGACGCCGCGGCAACGTGCGTCGTGGCGAGCGCGTTGGCCGCGACCCCGTCGGCGGCGAGCGCGGACCCGGCATTGAAGCCGAGCCAGCCCACCCACAGCAGCCCCGCGCCGATGACGGTGTACACGATGTTGTGTGGTCTGAGCGGCGTGCGTCCCACGTCGCGACGCCGGCCGAGCATGATGGCGGCAACGAGGGCGGCCGTCCCCGCGCTCACGTGCACCACGGTTCCCCCCGCAAAGTCGAGCGCGCCCATCTTCCTCAGCCACCCGTCGCTGGCCCAGACCCAGTGCGCGATGGGGTCGTAGACGAACGTGGTCCAGGCGAGCGCGAAGAGGAGGTACGCGCGGAATCGGATCCGCTCGACCATCGCGCCTGAGATCAGCGCGACCGTGATCCCCGCGAACATCACCTGGAAGGTCGCGAACGCGATGTGCGGGATCGTGCCGCTGTACGGACCCGCCGCCTGTCCCACTCCTTTCAGGCCCAGCCAATCGAGACCGCCGATCGGGCCTCCGGGCCCGAACGCCAGCGTGTACCCGAAGAGCACCCACTGTACGCTGACGAGCGCGAAGGCCGCGAAGCTCATCATCAGCGTGTTCAGGGCGGCGCGGGCCCGCACGAGACCGCCGTAGAAGAGCGCCAACCCCGGGATCATCAGGAGCACCAGCGCGGAGGCGACGAACACCCATGCGGTGTCGCCGCTCGAGAGCGGAGACGGACTCATTCGACTTCGCCGATGTACGAGAGCGCCCGGTCCTGCACGTCGTCGGCGGTCACCGGCGTGAGCGCGTGGGTGTCGCGCTCACCGGTGCGAATGCGGACCACGCGATCGAGGGGCTGGACGAAGATCTTTCCGTCGCCAACCTCACCCGTGCGAGCCGCGGAGAGGATGGCCTGGATGGTCGGCTCGACGAACGGGTCGGAGACCGCCATCTCGATGCGCACCTTCTCGCGGAACTCGTGCAGCACCACGGAGCCGCGATAGTGCTCGATCATTTCCCGCTCCCCGCCATGTCCGCTCACCCGGCTGAGCGTCATGCCGGTCACGCCGACCCGAAAGAGCGCTTCCTTCACGGCGTGCAATCGCTCGGGGCGCACCACGGTCACGATGTACTTCATGGATTTCAACCTGTGATGACATCGGCGGGCGGCCAAGGGAAATCCGCCGATCTTTTGCATCTGCGACGGACAAAGTTCTTAGGTGCTAGGTGCTAGGTGCTAGGTGC